>CAYSFY010000063.1:13615-15121 GCA_964430285.1 uncultured Desulfobulbia bacterium | reverse complement strand
CCACCACCACCGTGGAGTATGAGGGAGAGACGGTCAAGGTACTCTCCAGGGCCTTGGTCGATGGCTTCGAGGAGGCAACGGATAAGCAGTTTGACGTGGTGCGGGAGATGGCCAAGCGCGTCAACATGCCACCGTACCAGAAATTCTAGAGGATGATCTCCATCCCTTCCCTGGCGAAAAAGATCTCGGGGCCATGGCCACCAGCCGGCTGGCATAAGCCCTTGGCCAAGGCATCAAACTGGTCATCGGTGCGCATGGGTTCGTGATGAAAGAGGGCTAACTTCTTGATCCGGTTGCGCTCTGCCATGGCAATGGCCACTTCCATTGGGCTATGGCCCCAGCCCACCTTGGAGGCATACTCCTGCCGCGTATACTGGGCATCGTACACCAGCAAATCCGCCCCGGCGATGAACTCTTCCAAGGCCGCATTCTGTTCCTGGGCCACGATCTCCCCCTCCGTGGCCATCGCCTCATCGTAGGAAGGGTCATGGGGGTCGGTGCAAAAGAGGTTCGTATAGGGCTCGGTGTCATACGCCGTGCAAAAGACCTTGCCCTGGCACTCAAAGCGGTACCCCAGACACAGGATGGGGTGGTTGAGATACTTGGTGCTCAGGGTAATGCCATCGCCCAAATCAAACACCCCCTCCTTAAGATTGATGTACTCAATGGAGGCAGCCAATTCCGCCTCCCGGACCGGGAAATAGCGGTAGGTCATCTGCCCACCGACAATGTTCTCCAGGGTATCCGCCTCATGACTGACCGGCCCAAAGACCTGGGCCGTGGTGGTGGGCAGATAAATGGGCGTGAAAAAAGGGAAGCCCATGATATGGTCCCAATGGGTATGAGAAAGATAGATTGATGTCTTGATCGGCCCCTTGGGCAGGTCGTGGCCCATCATAAAGTTGCCCAGTTCCCGTAGGCCGGACCCCGCATCGATAATGATCAAACGTTCCGTCCCCGCAAAACGCAATTCGATGCAGGCGGTGTTGCCGCCGTATCTGGCAGTCAACTGGCCAGGACAGGGAATTGAGCCCCTCACCCCCCAAAACCTTACCTTCATCGCCTCTCCTTTTCGGTAATATTCAAGAATACTTGGGCCTTATCGATCTCTGTTTGCACCACCTCATGCAACGGCTGCAAGTCTGACCATTGCAGGCCTAAGGCGTTCAGGGTATTCAGCAGAAAGACGCTATCCGGGTATCTATCCCCCGCAGAGCCGATCTCATAGATATTGGCATAGAGGTTGGCCAAGGCCACCGTCGTCACCAACTCCCGATGCTCCTCCGCGGCCTGTTCCGGTGCATGATGCAGGGCCAGCGCCGCTATAATCCCCTCGCCCAAACGCCACTTATCCCCAATCAACCGTCCGGCTAGGCCGTGGTCAATCCCCACCACCAGCCCCTCTGCCCGCAGCAAAGGACCTTGCTCCAGGGCTGCCAGCTGTAGGGCCTGGGCATAGGCCTCGGCAAAGCAGGTGTTGAGTGGAATCTTGCCCAAGTCGTGGAG
>CAYSFY010000063.1:2338-13545 GCA_964430285.1 uncultured Desulfobulbia bacterium | reverse complement strand
AATACTCTTCTCGGGCCGATGGCGAGACCCCCCGGGCCATGGCCATGGCCTTGGCGGTAACCCCTACACAGATGGAGTGCGCCCAAAAGGCATCCATGGGCAGGGAGGCAAATGATGCCTTTTTCGCTAAGGCACCCACCACCGCCGTGCTCAAGGCGAGGTTCTTCACCGTATTGAGCCCCAGCATTATGATGGCCCGGGCCAACGAGGTGATCTGATTGGGGAGGGAGTAGTAGGCCGAGTTAATCAGTTTCAGGACATGGCCGGTAAGGACCGGATCCAGGGATATTACCCGATTCAGATCATTGGCGGAGGTATTCGGAGAGTTGCATACCTCCAGGACCTTGGTCACCGTCGTGGAGAGACTCGGCATCCGATCGATAAAGCCCTGGATTTTCTCAACGATGGGGTTGTTCTGATCCATGAAGTCCTTAGACAACGAGTGGCGCGGCAGAAAGTCCGGCATGCTAGGGGTGCTCCGGGAACGACAACACGCGGTTGCAACAGAGTATCATGAAGCTACCGCCTGTGCCATTTTTTTATGGAACCTCCTGACTTCGGTTGAAAGCAACCGCCTCCTGGTAACTTATGCCCCTGCCCCCAAAGATGTCAAGGGCGCTGCCGATGGTCACGTCCAAGCGGCCTTGACCCAACGTCCTCACCTTGTGGAGATCAGCCAAATTTTTGACGCCACCCGCATAGGTGGTGGGAATCGGCGACCATTGTCCCAGGCTTGCGACCAAATCCTCGGCTATGCCCGCGCATTTACCCTCGACATCCACGGCGTGGATAAGAAATTCGGCACAAAATTCGGCAAAGAAAGAGAGGGTTGCCGCTGAAATGGAGACATCGGTGAAATTTTGCCAACGATCGGTGACCACATAGTAGCTGTCCCCCCTCTGCCGACAACTCAAGTCAAGGACCAGACGCTCCCTGCCGACTCTATTCACCAACTCAACAAGCCGGTCATCCAGGACCCGGCCTCCCTGAAAGACGTAGGAGGTAACAATGACATGACTCGCCCCTTGGTCCAGCCAATAGGCGGCATTGTCGGCAGTAATACCACCACCGATATGCATGCCCCCAGGATAGGCGCGCAAGGCCTCACAGGCAGCTTGATCGCAGCCGGGACCAAGTTTAATCACGTGGCCGCCGATCAGCTGGTCTTGGCGGTAGAGGTTGGCGTAGAAGGAGGAAGGTTTGTCCGAGGCGAAATTGGTGCTGAGCCCCTGGGCGGTATCGCTCAAGGTTGAGCCGACAATCTGCTTCACTTGGCCGGCATGCAGATCAATACAGGGCCGAAATTTCATGGCGACTCCTCCGCTAGCAAAAAAGAGTTACTCCAAAAAAAAACCCTACCCGGCCAGCAGGTGGCGAGTAGGGTATCGGGTGCAGCAGACCTGGGCGGAAGCCCAAGCGGTTGCGCGTGCTTAGAAGCTAGTACCCCAAACGACAAAGCTGGTGGGGTCCAAACGCAAGGACTTACCCGGTGCCACGCAACCGGTATTGTCCTTCAAGACATTTAAGAAAATTTTACTCTCATCGCCAGATTCTGGCTGGACCATAATAACGCTGTCAAAGAGATCGGCGATCTCGGCACAGGGGGCAGGGATGGCTTGGGCAGCTTGGGCGGCCTCGGCCTGGGCTTCCCGGTGAGTAATGGCCGAGAACCAAATGCTCATGTTGGCCTCGCGCTGGAGATCCTGCATATCCACCAAGGTCTGCCGATCGACCTTACTGAAATCCAAGCCATCAATGATCATACAGCAGGGCCGGAAGATATCCTGATAGATTAAGTCGTTCAATCTCTCTTCCAGTTTCGGGCGGCTAAAGGTAGAGGCGTTGAAGGTCATGATCATCCGGTTACGGCGGACATCATCTTGCACCTCGGCCATATCGTGTTTTGAATTAACGCCGGCATCATTTAAGATATCGTCATACCAGGCCTTGGCCTTCTCAATACTCTCGCCAATACTGACATGTACCACCTGCTTACCGCGCAGGATACTGTCAAGGGCTATCTGCACCAGAATCGCGGTCTTACCGGAACCCGGGCGGGCCATGACCAGGCCCATCCGCGCGACATCAGTACCCTCGGCATCCCGATTGAATGCCCCCATTGGATTTTTAACTATCAGATCAGTCTTCAACATTGTCTACGTCCCTATAAAATTATCATTAGCAAGCGCTACGGATGCTTTATTTCTTCTCTTGGGCCTTCTTGGCCGCGGCGATGACACCTTCAGCCACGCTACGAGGGACCTGACGGTAAGCGGCAAACTCCATGGTAAACTCGGCCTTGCCTTGAGTCAAGGAGCGTAATACCGTCGAGTAGCCGAACATCTCGGCCAAGGGCACCTCGGCCTCCACCACCGTGTATTCACCCTCTTCAAAGGTACCGATAATCATGCCGCGGCGCTGATTGATGCTGCCCATGATTGACCCTTGAAACTCGGAAGGCCCTTCCACCGCCACCTTCATGATCGGCTCCAAGAGAATCGGACTGGCCTTCAGATAGCCATCCTTAAAGGCACCACGGGCCGCCAACTGGAAGGCGATATCCGAGGAGTCCACCGAGTGCGCGGCTCCATCGTTGATGGCGCAACGGACTCCGGTCACCGGGAAGCCGGCCAAGGCACCCTTGGCCAGACTGCCGGCAAACCCCTTGTCACAGGAGGAGATAAACTCCCTGGGGATGACGCCGCCGACGATCTGATCGAGGAACTCATACTCGCCCTCTTCAAAAGGCTCGATGTAGCCGGCCACGCGGGCAAACTGACCCGAGCCGCCGGTCTGCTTCTTATGGGTATAGTTGAAATCGGCGCGCTGGGTGATGGTCTCGCGATAGGCTACCTGGGGGGCGCCGACACTGACCTCGGCACTATACTCCCGCTTCATGCGCTCGATGTAGACCTCCAGATGGAGCTCGCCCATGCCCGAGATAATCGTTTCACTGGTCTCATGATCGACGAAAGTACGGAAGGTCGGGTCCTCCTTGGTAAAACGATTCAGGGCCTTGGACATATTGCCCTGGGCCTTGTTGTCCACCGGCGAAATGGAGAGTGAGATGACCGGGGCCGGTACATGCATGGAACTCATGGACAGGCTGATCTCAGGGGTGGTGAAGGTGTCACCGGAGGCGCAGTCGATACCAAACAGGGCAACAATATCGCCAGGTCCCGCCGTATCAATCTCCTCCATCTCGTTGGAGTGCATGCGCACCAAACGGCCGACCTTGGCCTTCTTGCCGGTACGGCTATTAACAATGGTATCACCCTTGTGCATGGTGCCCTGGTAGGTCCGCACATAAGTCAACTGCCCATAGCGGCCGTCTTCCAGCTTAAAGGCCAGACAGACCAATGGTGCATCCGGGTCGCTCTGCAAGATCACCTGCTCCTCGTTCTTCTGTAAGTCCAAGGCGGTGTTCTCGATCTCTCTGGGGGCGGGGAGGTAGTCATTGACCCCGTCCAACAGCTTTTGCACGCCCTTGTTTTTGTAAGCGGAGCCGATCAGCACCGGCACAAACTCCAAGGCCAGGGTCCCCTTACGGATGGCGTCCTTGATCATCTCCACGGTGGGCGTCCCTTCCAGGACAGCCTCCATCAGCTCGTCCGAAAACATGGAGACTGCGTCCAACAGGGTCTCCCGGGCAGCATCGGCCTCGGCCTGGAGTTCAGCGGGAATGGCCTCTTCGCGGATGGTCTCGCCGTTATCGCCTTCAAAATAGATGGCCTTCATCAGCACCAGGTCGACCACACCCTTCAAATCATTCTCCAGGCCGATGGGCAACTGGATCGGCACGGCATTCAGCCCCAGCTTCTCGCGGACCTGGGCGGTGACCCGCTTGGGGTTGGCGCCGGTACGGTCACACTTGTTGATGAACACCACGCGCGGGACCTTATAGCGGGTCATCTGCCGGTTAACGGTGATGCTTTGCGATTGCACCCCGCCGACGGAGCAGAGGATCAGCACCGCCCCATCCAAAACGCGCAGGGCTCGCTCAACCTCAATGGTGAAATCCACGTGGCCGGGGGTGTCGATGATATTGACATCGTGATCCTTCCACGTACAGTAGGTTGCGGCCGACTGGATGGTGATGCCGCGCTCTTTTTCAAGCTCCATGGAGTCCATGGTGGCCCCAACTCCATCCTTGCCGCGAACCTCGTGGATGGCATGAATTTTCTGGGTGTAAAACAAGATGCGCTCGGTCAGGGTAGTCTTGCCTGAGTCGATATGCGCGCTAATGCCGATATTACGAACTTTTTCCAAATCTTTTTTCATCTTAAGCTTCCTTGTCAGGTGGTTCTCAACAGTATACACACCCACTGCGGGTGGCATGATGGCATCGTGACCATCATCAATCATAAACTCAACAACGGCTGGACATAGGCATACTTAGCATCGTCCACCAACGAAAAAAAGCAGAAGAATATACTCTAGCTGCACGCCAGTGTCAACTAATAATCCCCGTCCCCTATTGAGCAAAGGTCTCGCGAAAGAGATCGGCAATCGCCTTACGGCCAGCTTCAGTCAGATTTCTGGTCCCGGAACAGGCCAGGGTTTCGTAGGAGATATGCGGCTTCTCTTCCTGCCATATCCCGCCCTGCCACAGGTACCACTTCTCCCGTTGCTGATCAAAGACATTCAGGGGACGATTGAACAGTTTCGCCAACTCCACGGCCCAGCCGGTACCGCCCTTGACCGTGTTGTCATCGAGAATCTGGCCCACGACCAAGACCTGATGCCCGCGGTTGACCACGTGAAAAAGGATCTGCAGCACCTTGCGAATCTTGTCCGCGCCATAGTAGGTGCGATTCATCATCTTGGAGGCGATCTCCATGCTGATGTCCCCACGCTGCAAATCCTCCGCGGACATGGTCACGATGTTTTTGGCATCGTGCCGATCATGTTGGTGCCCGCTATAGGTCAACACACACTCATCTTGACCACACCTGACGGCCTCCTCGCCAAAGGCTACTTCCGCGCCCTTCAAGCCGCTGGTAAATACCGTACATTTTGTTACCGCCATCACTAAGCCCTCCTCGTATCAACGAATCATTTGAACTCAGGGAGATTCCTACAAAACCCCTTTGCACAGTAATTTAATGGTTAATTCCCATCACTATCAATGCACCTTTCAAGCAGTCCCATCGTCCGGTGACTGACAATAAAAAAAGGGTTACGCATACACGTAACCCCTTATTTAGTTTATGGTGCCGAGACCAGGAATTGAACCAGGGACACGCGGATTTTCAGTCCGCTGCTCTACCAACTGAGCTATCTCGGCACAACAGAGAGGACAATATAGTGAAAGCCAACTCGGATGTCAAGGAATTTATCCGCCCACAGGAAGCGACGCTCCTGTCGGCGAGAAACCGCCCTCTACTTGTCACTCTCTTCCATGCTCAACTCAAGGATATCCACGGCCCCCGACGCAGAAACGGCCTCCTCTTTCCGGCTCGGTTCGACCGTAAGTTCCACCAAGGCGTCATCCATCAACGACAAATCAACCGGATTGAGTTCCCCCTCAGCGACAGGGCTAACCGCATCGGCAGCCAGAGGTGGAAAAGCTTCCCCGGTAAAGAGAGAGAGATCCATGGTGTCATCAGGATTCAGCCCGCCCCCATCGGTATTATCGGCATCGGCCTGGTCGGCGGCTGCCCCCTTACCCCCATGGACTAGGTCGGAGAGATCGATCGAGTCCAGATCAATGGTCAGCTGCCCTGACTGACTCTCCTCCTCGGCAGAGTCCATGACCAACAAACCCTCCTGATCCCCGGCGTCCAGACCCAGGGTCTGACTGTCGATCTCCAACGTGGCGGGCAGGGCATCCTCAACGTCATCAGCGTCAGCGGCCATGGGGGGGGCTAGTTCGGCCATCTCCTCGTCGTCAATGGTGAGCAAGGCTGGCTCGACTTCGGGCATGGCCGGCAGCTCCTCGGAGGAAACCACCTCAACCGGTCTCGCCGCGGTCGCCACCTCCTCGCCCAAGGAAAGTCCGCCCTCCGCGCCTTCCTGGTTCATCGTCTCAAAAAAATCAAACTCCACCAGCGGGGGCTCCTCGGCAGCGACCTCCTCGGCCTCCTCCAGGGGACCGAGGTCTTCCGCTTCAATGGTCAAGGTATCATCGCCGGCAATCTCAATCTCTCCCTGGGCAAGGCCCTCGTCATCGCGCGTGGCGCCCTCTGCCGCTACCGCTGGTCCTTCCGTGCCAGAGGCACTATCCTTGACCAGAGCGCTCAAAAAAAATAGCCCCGCCACATCCGCTGCCGTGCCATGCAACTCCCCCGCGATCATGGACAGGTCAGTATGGCACTTCACACAGTCAGCAAGGTGGTCAAACGAAATAAATCCGCATTTTGGACAAAGCATCGTTCTTCCTTTTTATGGATAGAAAGTTATCGGCAACAGGCGACAGGGCTTGCAGTATCATAAGTCAGGAGGCCCAAAGCCGTCAAGAAGTTATCAGAGCAGGGCACGGCCAAAACAAGAGCATAATTATTGCCAAGCGAAAATTGACGGTTTCGCAAAAACCGCTCAACCGCCGCTGGCACGCCCAGTAACACAGTGAAATTACATTGGCAGATGGTCTTCTTCACGACTTTTTGCGAGTCCATCAAAAATTCCATCTCCACCGCCCAGGTCGGCCCTTGCAAAATAAGCGGGATCAGGCTAAAACGTTTGCACGGCCGAATCTTATGGACTAGGCCGGGTCGATCCGCTCTCACCCAGGACATGTTGAGGTCTCATGATGCCCCATTCCAGAAAAATCACCCTGCTTGCTCTCCTTGTTATCCTATCTCTCTGCGCCGGGTGCGGTTCAAAAGAGTATGTCCGCCACCTGGCCTCCGAGGCCTGCCTGATCACCCCCCAGCAATCCACCAAGCAGGAGGTTCAAGCCTATCTTGGCCCTCCGGACAAGAAACAGACCCTGGCCAATGGTGACGAGGAGTGGACCTACTACCAACAGAACAAGAGCCTCTTGCGTAAGACCCCGTACATCGGCCAAAAGATCGGTTCAGAGGAGTATGACGTCATGATCGTGGCCTTCAAAAAGGCTGTGGTGGACAGCTGTCAGTACCGGATGTTCACGGAGGCGGAGTTCAAGGAGTCCCATATCGAGACCGGCCCCAAGCCTGATGCCGACTAACTATGGCACCGCCCGGGGGCGGATGGTCCGGGAGCAGCTGATCCCCCGTGGCATCACCGACCCCGGGGTGCTCAAGGCCATGGAGACCACCCCCCGGCACCTCTTTGTCGAGGATGCCCTCCGTGGTCAGGCCTATGGTGATTACTGCCTGCCGATTGGCGAGGGGCAGACCATCTCCCTCCCCTATATCGTAGCCCTGATGACCCAAAGTTTAGGGCTCACCCCCGAGGCAACGGTGCTTGAGATCGGTACCGGCTGCGGCTATCAAACCGCTGTCCTGTCCGCCTTGTGCGCCAAGGTCTACACCGTCGAACGCTTAAAGCCCCTGATGATCAAGGCCCGCCGCGCCTTTGATCAACTCCACTACCTGAACATCGTCTGCAAGTTCGACGACGGCACCCTGGGGTGGAAGGCCCACGCCCCCTTTGACGCGATCATCGTCACCGCCGCCGCCCCCGAAATCCCGCAAGCCCTGCTTGACCAATTGGCCGACCCCGGCCGCATGGTGCTCCCGGTGGGAAACCGCCAAGGCCAAGAGTTGATGGTCATCAGCAAGAGACAGGGACAACTTTTCCATACTACTGTCGAACAGGCCCGCTTTGTGCCGCTGATTGGAGAACAGGGGTGGCAAGGTTAGCGAGACCATGGTCCCTCCGCTCTTCCCTTCCGCCCTTTAGCCCAACAACCCTTACAGCCTCCTGTGCTCCCCCTCACGTCTTATTGCCCACCCTGAACCGCCGCATCCTGATACTGAACAAGATCCCGATCCCGGCCAGATTGGTCAACAGCGATGACCCTCCGTAGCTAAACAGGGGCAAGGGCATGCCGACCACCGGCAGCAGTCCCAAGACCATGCCCAGGTTGACGATGGCCTGCCAGAACAAGAGGGCGGTCACCCCAAAGGCCAAGAGCACTCCGAACTTGTCCCGGGCCACTGCCGCCACATTCACTCCCAGAAAGACCATGAAGAAATAGACACTGAGGAAGGCCACCGTCCCGACAAACCCCCACTCCTCCCCCAGGACCGAAAAGGCAAAATCCGTATGCCGCTCCGGCAAGAAATCCAGATGGACCTGGGTCCCGGCCAAAAAGCCTTTGCCAAAGGTCTGGCCCGAGCCCACCGCGATTTTGGACTGCATGATATGGTAGCCGGCCCCCAAGGGATCCTCTTCCGGACTAAACAGGGTCTCGATGCGCTGGCGCTGATAGGGCTTGAGCCCATAGTTCCATCCCAGTGGGGCCAAGGCCATGATCACCATCAGCAGGAGAATGACCGTCCCCATCCGCAACTTTACAAAGAGGGTCATGGAGACGAAGACAAAGGCCAGCATCAGGGCCGTGCCCAGATCCGGCTGCAGGACGATCAGCACAAAGGGGCACCCGAGCAGGAGACCGGGGGCCAGCAGCTCGCCAAGGCCAAAGCCCTTGCCGGTATCCTTGCGGTAGTAGTAACTGGCCAGGGTGATTACCATGGACAACTTGGCCAACTCCGACGGCTGCAGCTTGATCACCCCCAGGTTGATCCAGCGTTGCGAGCCGGCGGTGGTATTGCCAAAGAGTTCGGTGACGATCAACAGGACGATGATGGCGCCATAGAGCGGATAATTGACCTTGAGCAACAGGCGATAATCAAAACTGATGATGGTCAGGATCAGTCCGACCCCGGCCAGATAGTAGTAAATCTGCTTGGCATAGGGCGGGGTCCCGAAATAGCCGACATAGGAGGCGCTGTACAGATTCGCCAAGGACATCCCGACCACGGCCAACAGGGTCACCAACAGCACCCAATCAAAATGCAGCAACAGCCGCCGATCAAAGCGCCCCATCAGCGTCCTCCTTGGTCGGGTGAAAGTCCTTAAAGTACTCCTTTAGCAATTTTTTGACCACCGGCCCGGCCCCCGTAGCCCCATGCAGGCCGTGCTCCTCCAAGACGGTAATAGCGATCTCCGGCTTGTCCGCCGGCGCAAAGCAGGTAAACCAGGCGTGATCGCGGTACTTATAGGGGATATCCTCGTCCTTGAGATTTTTATATTGCGCGATTTTGACCATCTGGGCGGTCCCGGTCTTGGCGCCGACCAGGACCGTGTTCATCTTGGCCACATTGGCGGTGCCATGTGGGGTATTGACTGCCGCCACCATGCCGGCGCGGATCAAGGCCAAGGACTTTTCACTGCCCAAGGCATGACCATCGACAATCGGTGCAAAGGACTTGATCACCTTCCCCTCCCCATCCATGATCGCCTCAATGACCTGCGGTCGGTAACGGGTGCCGCCATTGACCAAGGTGCTGGTCATCTGACAGATCTGTAACGGTGTTGCCAGATCGTACCCCTGGCCGATGGACACCGACATGGTCTCCCCCTCATGCCAGGGCTGGCCATACCGTTTTTTCTTCCATTCCGTACTCGGTACCACGCCACCCTTCTCATGCTCCAACAGCACCCCGGTGGGTTCGCCCAGACCGAGACTCTTGGCGTAGAGGGCCAGCTTATCGACCCCAACCTTCATGCCCACGGAATAAAAAAAGACGTCACAGGACTCGGCCAAGGCCCGCTCCAGGCTGACTGCCCCATGGCCATGCTTCTTCCAACAGTGGTAATCCCGCCCCTTAAACTTCATGGCCCCGTTGCAAAAAAAGGTGGTGTCATTGTTGATCACCCCTTCACTCAAGCCGGCCAAGGCCACCACCATCTTATATGTTGAACCGGGCGGGTATTGGCCCTGGATCGGTTTGTTGGTAAAGGGCTTAAACTCGTCGTTCTGCATCGCGTTCCAGTTCGTGGCCGAGATCCCGCCCACGAACTGGGTCAATTGCAAGGGGGGGGAACTGGCGATGGCCAAGATGCGGCCGGTTGCCACCTCCATGACCACCGCCGCCCCCGCCTTACCGTCCAGGGCCTCTTCCGCCGTATCCTGCAAGTCGCGATCAATGGTCAATTTGAGATCGGAACCCGGCAACGGTTGCTGCACCCTGACCTCCCGCTGGACAAAACCCTGGGCATCCACCTCGACATAACGCCGCCCGGGCTCACCACGCAACTGGCGCTCGTAGATACGCTCCAGCCCCTGCTTCCCTATTTGATCATTGAGGTGATAATCCCCCTCCTGTTCACTGAGTTCCTTCTCATTGATGCGACCGAGGTAGCCAAAGAGATGGGAGGCCAGATTCTCGTACAGGTATTCACGGGAGGGTAGGACCTCAATGCGGATCCCGGGCAGGTCATAGAGGTGGTTTTCCACGGCGACCAAGGTCTGCCAATCGATATCCTCTTTCAGCAGGATCGGGACGTAGCGGGGATAATCCTCACTCTCGCGAATGCGGTCCAAAAGTTCGTTGATATCCACCTTCAAAATGGTAGCCAGCCGGTTCAACAACTCTGCCGGGTTGGGGGCATCCTCCCGGGCCAGGGTGACATTGAAATAGGGCCGGTTGGCAATCAACGGCCGGCCCAGGCGATCGGCAATCATGCCGCGCGGGGCGTTCAACCAGTGCATCCTGGTCCGATTGTTCTCGGAGAGCTTGTAATACTCACTGCCGTTCAAGATCTGCAGATACCAGAGCCGGATCACCAAAATAGCGACAAAGGCCACGATGGTCATCGAGGCATAATGCAACCTCTTCTTCAGGACCAGGAGCTCCGCCTCCTTGACCTGGTCGGACTTGGATATTACCTGCCGCATGGATCAGCCCCTGGCCTTATAGTAATTTCCCTTCTTCTGACGAAAGATGGGGCTCTGTTTTCTCCGCCGATCAAACCACTCCGAAATGGAGGCAAACCAACGGGTGACCGGGATCGCCAGGATGACGACGATCAATACCCGTTGCAGGATTGACCCCCACCGCCAGGGGACTAAACTTTCCGCGGAGAGCATCAGGCTTGAGAGATAGACAAAGGCATTGACAAAGAGGAAGGTCAAGGCAACGAGGGAGGGTTGGTGGTTTAAGGCATCAAGATCGAAGCGAGTGGACAACCCCTTGATGATAAAAAAGACCAAGAGATAGGCCACGGCGTAGAGGCCAAGGAAGTAACCGGAGAAGACCTCAAGAGCAATGCCA
>CAYSFY010000063.1:0-2328 GCA_964430285.1 uncultured Desulfobulbia bacterium | reverse complement strand
TTTGGCATGGAGGGCCAGAAAGACGATCAGCAAAAAGAGGAGATCCGGCACCCCCATCCATTGGGGCAAGGCTTGAAATACCGTGGTTTGCAGGGCGATGAACAGGGTGCCCAGAAGAAAGAAGATAAAGATTCGCATGACCGGGGCACCATCACTCGGCTACAGGCGCGGCCTGTAAAATGACGGTTACATACTCGAGCTCGCGGAAATCCACTGCCGGCCGGACCGTAATCGTGTGGAACATGCCGCGCCGATCCTTGCCCACATCCACAACCGTGCCGATCAACAGCCCCTTGGGGAAGACCCCGCTCATGCCGGAGGTGACCACCAGATCGTCGGTGTTGACGGCCTTCTCCTTCAACACATACTCCAACTGATAGCCCTGGCCGTCACCCTTGATGATGCCCAAGGAGCGGCTGCTCTGGACAATGGCGTCCACCGCCGAATTCGGATCAATGGCCAACAGCACCTTGGCGAAGCTGGGGGAGACGTTGATCACCTGCCCCACCACCCCCTCCACGGTCACCACCGGCATCCCCTTCTCAATGCCGGCACTGATCCCCTTGTCGATGGTCAAGGTCTTGAACCACAGGGCCGGGTCACGGCCGATGACATGGGCAGTCAAGACCGGCTGCTCGATCTTCTGTTTCAAGTCCAGGAGTTGGTTCAGGCGCACATTGGTGGCCACTGCCTCCCGGTACTCGGCATTCAAGGCGATGTACCGCTTGATCTCCTGCTGCAGCCGTTCGTTCTCCTGGCTAACCCCCACCAGATTCAGGTAGTTGCCCCAGATCCCGGAGACCGCATCAGTGGCCTTGGCAAACAACTGCTGGGTGGTGCCCAAGGATTCAAAGGCCAGACGGTGGGTGAGGCCAAACTCCTTGCGACCCACGGTCGTGACAATGGCAGTCACGGCCAGGGCAACCAGAATGGCCACGAGCAGGAGACGTTTTACAGGATCGGATTTCTTTTTGCGATGCTCATAGGCCATGGGGCTTAGCCGATGACAACTTCCCGCAGGACATGAATATTCTCCAAGGCCTTGCCGGACCCCAGGACCACCGAGGAGAGGGGATCATCGGCAATGATGATCGGCAGGCCGGTCTCCATGTTCAAACGCTTATCGAGGTTACGCAGCAAGGCACCGCCACCGCTCAAAACGATCCCGCGATCGACGATATCCGCCGACAGTTCCGGCGGGGTCAGCTCCAAGGCCATCTTCACCGCCTCGACAATGGCGTCGATCTGCTCGGAGATGGCGGAACGGATCTCATCGGAGTTGATGGTCAAGGTCTTCGGCACCCCGGAGACCAGGTCACGGCCCTTGATCTGCATGGTCTCGTAGGGGGGTTCGGGCATGATATCGGCCAGGGTGGTCTTGATCACCTCGGCCGTGTGTTCCCCGATGGCCAGGTTATGCTGGCGCTTGATGTGATGGAGGATTGCTTCATCCATCTTGTCGCCCGCCACCCGCACCGAGTTGGAGTAGACGATGCCGGCCAACGAAATCACCGCTACCTCGGTGGTGCCGCCGCCGATATCGACGATCATGTTGGCGCAGGGCTCGGTGATGGGTAGCCCCGCGCCGATGGCTGCCGCCATGGGCTCTTCAATCAGATAGACCTCGCGGGCGCCGGCCGATTCGGCGGACTCCTTCACCGCCCGCTTCTCCACCTGGGTGATGCCGGAGGGCACGCTGATGATGATCCGCGGGTGGACAAAGGAGCGGCGGCGATGGACCTTATTAATGAAGTAGCGCAGCATGGCCTCGGTCACCTCGAAGTCGGCGATGACCCCATCCTTGATCGGCCGGATGGCCTTGATGTTCCCCGGGGTCCGGCCGAGCATCATCTTGGCCTCCTTGCCCACCGCCAGGACCTTGCTGGAACGGAGGTCTTGGCGCACCGCCACCACCGACGGCTCCCTCAGGACAATACCCTTGCCCTTGACGTAGACCAAGGTATTGGCCGTGCCCAGGTCAATGGCAAGGTCATTGGACATCCAGCCAAACAACTTATCAAACGGAGAGAACATCAGCAAAGCCCCTTCTCATGGTAATGATTAAAAGATACGGTATGCGAACGCAAGGCCAAACAATTACACCAAGCACCAAAATAAATCAACTGAACAAACAGGCCCCATTTGGCGGCCTTGGTAAAAAGATTGGCCGATGCCGTTCCGCCATCTGCCAGGGAAAGTGATTTAGCTACTTAAGAAAACCCTTGACGTGGCAAAAGCAAGTATGTTAGAAACTCAATCAATTTTGCAAGGGGCTATAGCTCAGCTGGGAGAGCGCTTGCATGGCATGCAAGAGGTCAGCGGTTCGAT
>CAYSFY010000062.1:17904-20651 GCA_964430285.1 uncultured Desulfobulbia bacterium | reverse complement strand
GACCAGGGAGGCCAACAGCCCTAGGATAACCATGACGATCAACAACTCGATGAGCGAGAAACCCGCTTGCCGAGCCAGGATACCAACACGAACAGCCTTTTTCATAAGCGACACCATGGTAAAGAATTAACAAGATCAACAAAATTCCGAGGCCATCAACAGGGGGCGCGCCTTCGGCCTTTCCGATAACGACATTGCCACCAAACTTACACCATTACTCTCGGTTTGATAACCTTTTTTTGCGATGACGGGCCATGGCATGATTGTGCTCCCGCAAGATCCGGGAGAGTTGCTTCATTTCATAGAGGATCGACAACCTGGCCCTCTGGCTGGACAGTAGTGACACCTAAGAATAGTGCCTGAAACTAACCTCCTTCAACAGTGAAGGCAGCCAGAATGCACTTCAGCCAAGTTTTCAGAGAAAACAACAAGGGCAGAGCCAACTGAATAACCCTGCCCTTGTATAGATTACGGTAACTCATTAGGAGGCCTAACCGCTGTGTCCTCTATGGTAGCGTTACTGGGTCTGTGGAGTTCACCCAGAAGCCTTCGCCGAAGTGTATGGTGGACAACAAGGAGAAGCCTTTATCTTCGGCATAGGACATACCACCATCTGGCGCATTCGGCAGGTATACAGACCAAGTGCCTGCAGAAGAGGTTCCCTCTCCACTGTTTGAATTCACCCACTTCCATACAGATGAAATCTCATTTTTATGACCAGCGACAAGACTTTCGGCCTGGACAGCTTCTCCACCCTTGAGGCCCACTAAATTCCAGCCCACAAAAAGTTGTATGGCAGTCGTGTCTGGAATGGTGGTGGTAGTTGAAGTAATTGCCGATGTCGCAGTGGTGGCTGTTGTCGTGACCAATACCGTCGTGGTTGTTGTTAACGTGGACGATGTACTAGTTGTGGCATTTGTTGTCAGTATATTACTCCCAGACCATGTCCCTGAACTAATCACCCCGCAACTAGAATTTTCGGCATACCATGTGCCAGTAACAGTGTCTCCAGTGAACTCACCAGTAAACTTTAAATCATCATATTTATATGTATCTGAATTATACACACTTTCATTAATTGAAAATTTGTCACCAGAAAATTGATTGTAATAATAAGTATTAGTTGATGTAGAGCTGCAATAATAACCACTCATTGAGAATTTAATCGAAAAACTGCTTATTATTGTACCTGTTACTGATAACTTTACATCATATCCTTGGTTTGTCGTTCCAGTCCACTGCCCGTCATATCCAATTGCACCTGCTTGAGACGAATATAACAAACAAAAAAATACTTGCGTAAACATAAAAACAACATTTTTCATGTTACCTCCTTTCAATACGGAATCAATTACAATTTATTGTCGTTGCCTTGGACTTACGCTTCTGCCGACAGCGAACTCCAAGTTCCCGGCGTAACCGGGTAATGCGGGCGCGACCGGACAGAAACCCATCGGCGGCTAGTTCTGGCTGCAACCGCCGCGCGCTGCGACTCGCGCGAGTGGTCTTACGGGGCTGCTTCGTTAGCGATCTTAAGTCGCTTATCTTCCTGCGCACGACGCATCGGGTGTCATCCGAGCCAGGCGTAAAAGCCGCTACGCGACACCTTGAGAAGTCGGCGCAGATTTTAATGGGAAAAATGGAGTCGCCACTGTTTCATAGCGTTTTCTACGTTTAGCCAACCAATCTCAGGGCCGTTGCTATATTATCACCACAGAAAACAAAAATGGCAGAGCCAACTGAATGGACCCTGCCCTTGGGGGTGATGCCGAGGTGTGCCGGTTAAATTTTTGTATGTCTATCAGAGGGATAAACTCAGAGGGGCAAACTATGCTGCATACTCCTCGTGCAGCCTAATGAGGTATTCAATCTTTTTTTTGTTTTCTCGCGTCAGGTTATCAAATTGGACCCCGACACACTTGGTGAAGATTGAAGAGACTGGGGAAAATTGCACTTCCTTTTCCCACGCCAGTTTCACGGGGATTGTCGCGTGGAATTTCTCGTCCACCATCAATATATCAAGGGACCATGAGGGCGGCAGATCACTCCTTCCTAGGCATTTTATTGCCGCGCCACCGACACTGATGTCCATGATTCGGCAGATGTCGTTAAAGGAGAGCGCTATTACTTTTTCTTGGACTTTGTATCTCTTGTGACGCCTGGATTCCCGCGTAGCGCTCGACATTCACTTTGTCCCCTCTATGTCCAGAGATGATACACACCAGGCAGGGCCAAAAGATTGCCCATGCCTGGTGTTGGCTGTTCTTCTGCAAAACTCAAGCTTTCTTCTTTTTCCGCGCTCCAACCAGACCGACTAAACCAGTGCCCAGGAGGAGCATGGTGGCTGGTTCTGGGACTGGGGAGGTTTCGTATTCAACGACATAGCCTTTTGGATTGTAGTAGGAATCACCATTCACATAGTCATTCCATTTCCAACCAAATCTTTCGTCCATATAAAGATACCCTTCACCTCCAGAGTTATTGGGTTCACTACCTCCCCAATTTGCATAATTCCAAGCCTCTCCCGTCACCCATTGCCACCCCCCACCTGGTTCTTGGGAACCAGCAGGTTGGAAGCCACCAATCTTAAATCCGGCATCGTTTGGTTGCGTATAGGGTGCGACTAAAGTAGCAATGAATCCTTGCTCTGCGGCAGAGGTTATGGTTGCCAAATATGAAAAATCATTCCCACTTGCAGTGCTCCCAGCAGCGGCTACTGCGGCGTCTCTTGCGGCTGTCCATGAGGA
>CAYSFY010000062.1:9354-17894 GCA_964430285.1 uncultured Desulfobulbia bacterium | reverse complement strand
AGAGATGACAACTTCATACCAATGGTTATTCGCTCCGTTTCCGCTATTCCACTGGATTGGAGTGGCACTCACCGCCCCAGCCATCCCAAGCATCATCACCCCAACAACTAATCCCGCCAAAAGTTTCTTCTTCATCTGTTCACCTTTAGGTTTAACTGATAGCCCATCATGAGCTATCAGAATTAGCACAATGCATGTCAAAGAGAGCAATATACATGCCTTTGCGCTAACAACCCTACATGCCAATAAACACTGGCCTTATGGGTACAAATACCATGGCGATCACCTACCATTTTGTATCCTTTTCCCTATAAAAGGGTCCGCAATCACGGAATAATCATTTTTCTTCTCTTTTTTCAGCACGATATCGTTGAACACAGGTGCAATCTCCCAACCGTATCCGACCGTTTCCGACCCCCAGACACACCCAAGAGGCTCTACAGACAGATTGTTGCTGGTGGAAGTGACGAGAGGTGGTCGGTGAGCAGAACTTGAAAGGCCGATTTGGGCAAAGGATCTTCGTTTTGAAAACGAAGATCCTTTGCTAATGGAGTAGTTGGGTAGTGCGGAGGAGGCACCAGCGAAGCCAAAAGATCTACCGCAACAAGCTGAAAACACTAAAATTTCAACTTTTTTTTTGCGAATTCCATTACTCTCGGTTTGATAACCTTTTTTTGCGATAGCGGGCCACGGCCCGGTTGTGTTCATCCAGGGTCCGGGAGAAATAGTGGCTGCCGTCGTTCTGGGCAACAAAGTAGTAATAGTCGAGGGGGGCGGGGTGGTAGACAGCGGCAATGGCGGTACGGCCGGGGCTGCAGATGGGACCCTGGGGCAGCCCGGGTTCTGTGTAGGTATTATATGGGGTCGCGGTGGCGAGATCCGCCTTGGTCAACGGCTCGCCAAACTTGGCGAGACCGTAGATGACCGTGGGATCGGCCTGGAGCCGCATCCCCGTGCGCATACGATTCAAAAAGACCTTGGCCACCAACGGTCGTTCCGCAGCCAGGGCCGTCTCCTTCTCGATAATCGAGGCCAGGGTCAGGACTTGGTAGCGACTCAACCGGGGTGACACCTCCCCGGCCGTCCCTGGCGGTTGGGCCTGGACCCCAGCGGGGAGAGTCGCCCTACCCTCTTCCTCCGCCAGCACCTGTTGCATACGCTTGACCATGGTCGTGACCATGGTCCGCAGCGGGGTGCCCTTGGCAAAAAAGTAGGTGTCCGGGAAGAGATACCCCTCCAGGGTCGCCCCGGTCAGGCCAAAGCCCTTGATCACCCCCGGGTCGGCAAGCAAGTGCAAAAACTCCTCCCGCCCCCCCCAGCCGCCGGTCTGGATGACCTCGGCGGCCTGATGGATGGTCAGCCCCTCGGCCAGGGTGATGGCATGGAGCACGACCCTGCCCTCCGCCAGGGCGCGCAGGACCTCGCGAGGGGTGGCTCCGGGCGGGAAGGCGTACTCCCCGGCCTTGAGCAATCGGGCAAGCCCCAACTGCTTGGCCAGCAGGATGAAACGGATATCGTCCGGGATGACACCAGCGGCGACGAGGCGTTTCTTGATACCGGCAAGACCGCTACCCGGGGCAATCTCCACCGTGACCGCAGCCGTCCGAGAGGGCCCGGGCTGATCCGGGTAGCGCCCATACCAGAGGGTGACGGCGCCGAGAAAAATACAGAGGAGCAAGACCAGCCCCATGGCCCAGCGGCCAAGGAGCTGCCGCCGCCCCCGGGGCGCATTTGCTTGCGCTTGCCCGCTATCCTCGGGGGGAAGAGGTTGCTCAGACAAAGGCGATGGCGAGTATCCGGTCCATATGCTTCACCGGCACGAATTTGATCTTGTCCCTGAGATCCTTGGGGATCTCCACCAGGTCCTTCTTGTTCTCCTCGGGGATGATCACCGTGGTGATCCCGGCCCGCAAGGCAGCCAAGGCCTTCTCCTTCAAGCCGCCAATGGGCAGGACCCGGCCGCGCAGGGTGATCTCCCCGGTCATGGCCATGTTCTGGCGCACCTTCTTGCCGGAGATGGCCGAATAGAGGGCCGTGGCCATGGTCACCCCGGCCGAGGGACCGTCCTTGGGGATGGCGCCGGCCGGCACGTGGACATGGATATCGATCTCGTCGAAATAGTTCTCCGGCAGCTTCAATTTCTCCACCCGCGAACGGCAGAAGGTGAGGGCCGCCTGGGCCGACTCCTTCATCACCTCGCCCAGCTGGCCGGTAAGGGTGATATTGCCCTTGCCCTTCAAGATGGCCACCTCGATATAGAGGATCTCGCCGCCCACCTCGGTCCAGGCAAGCCCGGTGGCCAGACCCGGTTGATCGATCTTGTCGGTCTCGCTCTCCGGCAGGAACTTTGGCGGCCCCAAATAGGTGGCGAGGGTCCGGGCACTGATGGCGTACGGCCCCTTGCCCCCTTCGGCCACCTTGCGCGCCACCTTGCGGCAGACCTTACCGATCTCCCGCTCCAGGTTGCGCAACCCCGCCTCCCGGGTGTACTCGCTGATCATCAGTTCCAGGATGGCGTCTTCCAGCACGATCTGCTTCTCGGTAATGCCGTTCTCCTTGATCTGACGGGGGAGGAGGTAGCGCTTGGCAATCACCAACTTCTCCTCCATGGTATAGCCGGAGAGGCGGATGATCTCCATGCGGTCCAGGAGCGGCGAGGGGATGGTGTCCGCCATGTTGGCGGTGACGATGAACATCACCTTGGAGAGGTCCAGGGGGAGGTTCAGGTAGTGATCGGAAAAGGAGGAGTTCTGCTCCGGGTCCAGGACCTCCAGCAGGGCGGAGGAGGGATCGCCCCGGTAGTCGGAGCCCACCTTGTCCACCTCATCCATCATGAACACCGGGTTGTTGGCATTCACGGTCTTCAACCCCTGGACGATGCGGCCGGGCATGGCGCCGATATAGGTGCGGCGGTGTCCGCGGATCTCGGCCTCGTCGTGCATGCCGCCTAGCGACAAGCGGTAGAACTTGCGACCCATGGCCCGGGCTATGGAGCGGCCCAAGGAGGTCTTACCCACCCCGGGGGGGCCGACAAAACAGAGGATGGGCCCCTTGGAGGTCTTGTTCAGTTTCCGCACCGCCAGGTGCTCCAGGATCCGCTCCTTGACCTTCTCCAGGCCGTAGTGGTCGGCGTCCAGGATCGCCTTGGCGCTGATCAGGTCGAGCTTGTCCCTCGTGCCCCGCAGCCAGGGGACATCCAGGATCCAGTCCAGGTAGGTCCTGACGATGGTGGCCTCCGAGGCCTCGGGGTGCATCATCTCAAAGCGCTTCAACTGCTTGTCCGCCTCATCGCGCACCGGGGCCGGCATCCGGGTCTTCTGCAGCTTGGCGCGCAGTTCCTCGATCTCGGCGGAGCGGTCGTCGTCGTCCCCCAACTCCTTTTTTAGGGCGTGCATCTGCTCGCGCAGGTAGTATTCGCGCTGGCTTTTGCTCATCTCTTCGCGGGCCACCGACTCGATCTTGGCCTGGAGGGTGGAGACCTCAAGCTCCTTGCGCAGGAACTCCGAGACCTTCTGCAAGCGGGCCACCGGGTGGAAGGTCTCCAGCACCGCCTGGGACTCGGCGGTCTTGAGGCGCAGGTTGGAGACCACCAGGTCGGCCAAGCGGCCCGGCTCCTCGATGTTGTTCAGGATCACCATCAGGTCCGAGGACATGATCCCCTTCAGGGTCAAGATCTTCTCGGTGTTCTCGCGGGCGGTGCGCATCAAGGCCTCGATCTCGACGGTGATGGGATCCACCTCCTCGTCCTTGACCACCTGAATCTTGGCGATGAGATGGGGCTCGTGCTGGATCACCTCCTCGACCTTGGCCTTGCTCAGGGCCTGGACCAGCACCTTCAAACGGCCATCCGGCAGTTTCAGGGTGCGCATCACCATGCACACCATGCCCACCGTAAACAGGTCGTCGGCCCCGGGTTCGTCCAGGGAGGCATCCTTCTGGGTGACCAGGAGCAGGAGCTTATCCTTCATCATGGCGTCATTGATGGCGGAGACCGACGCGGCTCGGCCGACAAAGAGGGGGATGATCATGTAATTGAAGACCACCACATCCCGGACCGCCATCATCGGCAGCTCTTCAGGGATCTCCTGCCCCTCAAGATCAAAAAAATCACTCATCCCCGTGGTCAGCGTATCGTTTAAGTCCACTCTAAAACCTCCATGGCCCGTAGGCGTTGTATGCTGGGCCGTTCAGATTACCAATGATAAAAACTGCGCCCACACTAAACATCATCACCGGGTAAGTCAACAACGATGAACGTGTAAAAATAGAGTACCGCCAATCAGCCTTGGCCGGTACAAATTTTCTTGAATAAAACAGCCGGGAAGGATACTGTTCCCCCTTCGCCGTAACTCCTGAGACCCTCTTGCTCCCGACCCTTAACCTACCCTGCCCGCCATGCTGACTACTGCCTCATTTTTCGACCTTAGCGCCTTTAGCCACCAAGCCCTGTTCGGCCCGGGTCCGGTGTGGGAGACCCTAAAAGGGTTGAAGGCCTACATGGATGCCCAATACTACCCCGCCTTCGGCGACACTCTCCCCCTGGACCAGCCGTTGCCCGAGACCCTGATCCTGGTGGACGGCGCCATCTTGCCGGCCAAGGGGTTGACCATCCACTACGGGGATGCCACCAAGGGCAAGCTGATCGTCAGCCGAGCGGGCCAGCCCCTGGCCGGGGCCTCGGTGCTCATGGCCGGGGCCATCTTCAGTGGCGAGAGGATCAGCATCGGACAAGGGGTCTTTGTTGAGGCCGGGGCCTTGATCAAGTCCCCCGCCATCATCGACGATTACAGCGAGATCCGTCAGGGGGCCTACCTGCGGGGGTACTGCCTGGTGGGCAAACGGTGCGTGGTGGGCCATGTCACCGAGGTCAAGCACTCGATCTTCCTGGATGATGCCAAGGCCGGCCACTTCGCCTACCTGGGGGACAGCATCCTCGGCAACGCAGTCAACCTGGGGGCCGGCACCAAACTGGCCAACCTGCGCTTCACCGGCGGCGAGGTGCCGGTACGCACCCCAGAGGGCACCATGGCCACCGGCCTGCGCAAGCTGGGGGCGATCATGGCCGATCAGGTGCAGACCGGCTGTAACTCGGTGACCAACCCCGGCACCCTGCTGGGCCGCAAGGCCATGCTCTTGCCCAACACCACTGCACCCTCGGGGTATCACCCGCCGAATTCGCTGATCAAGGGGAGGTAGCCCCTCGCCCCTTACCCCCGGCCCAGGTAGTCGTGGACCCCGAAGAGGATCTCCACCATCACCCCCAGGGTCAGGTAGATGCGGACCATGCGATCCCAGGGCATCTTCTCGCCGGCGCTACGCTGGAGAAAGCTCACCAGCACCAGGGTCGCCCCGCCGGGCAGGGGGGCAATGGTGACGATCTGCAACACGCTCTCCACCACCGTCTTCATCCAGTTGCCGGGAAAATAGCGCAGGCTGCACAGCAGATAGACCCCTGCCAACACCAGCAGGGAGATAAAACTCTTGATCTCTTTCATACCCGGATAACACCCATGCCCCAAAATTTGATAAAGTCGCAAACCTGCCAAGAACTGCCCATCCGCCCACGCACCAGCAACACGGGAGACAACGGACCGGCGCCGGTTGAGCGGTTTTCACGAAACCGGCAAGATCTTTTAACCACCTTGATCGTGCCCGCCACTATTCCCCAGGAAGACGTTGTTCGTCAACTCCTCATTTATGGTGCCCAAGTTTTTCTCTACGCCCCCAGCGAGGAGACCCCGACCACCCTCCCCGCGGAGTTCGGCCCGCTCTGCCAACACTACGCCCCGGCCCCCTTGGGCGCGGATCTGGCCAACTTCCACCAGCTGCTGCGGGACATGACCAGCCACCGCTCCGAGCACTATGGAGGCGGGCTGTCGCGCCTCTCCGCCAGGGCCAGCGCCGTGGATGAAGAGAGCGTCTGGCGGTTGATCAGCCGCCTCTCCCCCCAGGCGGCCACCCGCGCCGGACTTGAAGCCTTGGTGCAGGCCAGACTGCTGCTCGCCCTGGCCGAGGTCCGTGACCAAGAGGAGCGGGAGATCGCCGAGACCCTGGCCATGATCGACGGCCAGGGACACGCCATGCTCCACGGCCTGGGGGAAGAGGATGACGACGAGGCCGAGGAGTTGCGCCTCGTGGCCGGTCTCAATCGCCCCCAGGCCAGTGACACCCTGGATCAGCGGCTGTGGGCCTGGTCCCAACTCTTCCTCGCCGACCCGCGGATGATTGAGCACTGGCTGATCACCACCACCCCCGAGGTCATGGCTATCATCACCGATCTCACCACCACCCGCCTTGACGAGACCCCGTCCCGTATCCTCAGCCTGCCGCTGCCGGGGGCGTCCACCATGGCCCTGGCCCCGGCCCTCTATCTTGAAGAGCGGACCGCCTGGCAGGAGCAGGCAGCCCCTAGCCTTGCCGCCCTGGCCGGCTTCCTCAAGAGTGCTGCCCAAGCCGGGCTGAGCGGGGAGACTGCTCTTTTGAAGGAAAAGTGGCTCGCCTGCCAGCAGGCAGTGCCCTCATGGCCGGACACGGCGTTCTGCACCCTTGACCTCTACCTCCTGCCCTGCTCCCTTGCCACCCTCTTTGCCAAGATCGCCAAAAGAACCGCGCCGCCCGTGGACCCGCACCCCTTACCCCATGGCCTTGTTGCCGTGCTGAATAACAGAGTCTAAGGAGGAAACACCATGGAAGCCACGGAAGGCCTACGCCTGATCAAGGGCCTGGTCAAGAAGCACGGGCAGGAGTTTGCCCTGAACCTCAAGTACCTGACCGCCAATGACAAGATCAAGAAGCGGCACGGCGAGTTTGTCGCCCTGGTTGATGACCAGGAGTTGGTGCTCATCAACCGGGAGAAGGGGAGCGAGAACCGCTATGCCATCGACCGCATCCTGGAGATCGAACGGCGGCTGTAAGGACGGACCGAGATGACCGCCACCATCCTCACCGCCCGGGAGTTGACCAAGAGCTACGCCATCGGCGACCGCGAGGTGCGGGTGCTGGATGCCGTCTCCCTGGGGGTGGCTGCCGGTGAGTTTTTGGTGATCCAGGGGAGCAGCGGCAGCGGCAAGACCACCTTGCTCACCCTGCTCTCCGGGCTGGACCGGCCCACTTCGGGCCGCATCATCATGGCCGGCCGGGACATCACCGATCTCAGCGAGGACCAGCTGGCCCCCCTGCGCAACGCCGAGATCGGCTTCGTCTTCCAGGCCTTTCACCTGATCCCCTCGTTGAACGCCATGGAGAACATCATGTTCCCGGCGGAACTGCGGGGCGAGCCCCAAGCCGCTGCCCTGGCCACCGACCTGTTGCAGCGCACCGGCCTCTGGGCACGGCGGCACAACTTCCCCCAGCAACTCTCCGGCGGCGAGAAGCAGCGGGTGGCCATCTGCCGGGCCTTGATCAACCAGCCGCGCATCATCTTTGCCGACGAGCCCACCGGCAACCTCGACTCGGAGAACGGTCAGGCGGTCCTTAAACTGCTGCTTGAGCTCCAGCGCGAGCGCCACACCACCCTGATCATGGCCACCCACAGCAGGCGCATCGCCGCCCAGGCCCAGCGGGTCATCACCCTGACCGACGGGCGCTTGGCCGCGGGCCACGACCTCTGATGCGGGTCCACGGCCGCTTCATCTGGCGGGAGCTGGTCCAGGCCCGCAGGCAGGGGGTGATCTTTCTCCTGTGCGTGGCCCTCTCCCTCACCACCCTGGTCTCCCTAAACGGCTTCAAGGAGAGCGTCCACCGCTCCATACTGGCCGATGCCCGCACCCTGCATGGGGGCGACATCATCCTCCACTCCCACCAACCCTTTTCGCAGCCCATCTTGCAGGCAGTGAGCGCCTTGGATCAGGCCCACCGTCTGGCCGTGCAGGCGAGCAGCCACGAGTTCTATTCAGTGGTCCGCCCCGTGGCCGGGGAGGCGACCCTGCTGGCCAACATCAAGGTGGTGGCCCCGGCCTACCCCCTCTACGGTCAGGTCAAGCTGCAATCCGGCCGCCCCTGGCACCAGATCCTGATCCCGGGCCGGATCGTGGTGGCCCAGGAGCTGTTGGACCGCCTGCACCTGGCGGTGGGTGACCGGATCCACCTGGGGATGGCCCTCTTCACCATCGCCGACGTGCTGCTCCATGAGCCGGACCGCCCCTTGAACCTCTTTAGCCTGGGCCCCAGGGTCCTGGTGGCCGAGGCCGATCTGGCGGCCATGGATCTGGTCAAAAAGGGGAGCCGGGTGGAGTACCTGCTGCGCCTGGCCCTGCGCGACCAGACGCAAGTCGAACAAGTGGCAACGGACCTCGCCAGCCACGCCCTCTCGGGACAGGAGCGGGTGGAGACCTTCCGCACGGCCCGCTCCGGGGTGAAGCGGTTCTTCGACAACCTCCTCTTCTTCCTCTCCCTGATCAGCGTCTTCACCCTGTTGCTGGCCGGCATCGGCATGCAGAGTTCCTTGGCCGCCCTGCTGCGGGAGCGGGAGCGGACCATCGCCATCACCAAGGCCTTGGGCGCCAGCAACGGGCTCTTGCTGCGCCACTACCTCATCCTGG
>CAYSFY010000062.1:8113-9344 GCA_964430285.1 uncultured Desulfobulbia bacterium | reverse complement strand
CGTTAGTATCAACGGTTAGTCAACGGGGCTCACCCCCGTCCCGGCCTGGAGGGCGGGACCCATGCGTCGCTTCTCCTGCTCGATCATCCTGGTCCTGCTCCTGGGGGGTATCGGCAGCGGCCTGGGGCTCGTGGCCGCCACCCTGCTGGCTAGGCTCTTCCCCCTCCTCTTTAGCGGACTGGTCCCGGCCGGCAGCGGCGCCCCCATGATCGCCCTGGAGCAGCTGGGGGCAGGACTCCTGCTGGGCATGGTGGTGGTCCTGCTGTTCACCATCCTGCCGCTCACTCGCCTGCGTCAGGTCAAACCAGGGGCCATCTTTAAACACGAGGAAGACGCCGGCCGCCGGGGGGGCGCGTTTTGGGTGGCCTTGGCCCTCGGGCTCATCTTGTTAACCGGCCTGATCATCCACCAGCTGGACGAGCTCCAGACCGGGCTCTCGTTCATGCTCGGGGCCGGGGTGCTGCTCTCGCTTATCGCCGGCATCACCCATCTGCTGTTGGCCCTCTGCGCCCGGGTCACCGTGCCGTCGCTTGCCCTGCGCCAGGCGATGCGCAGTCTCTTTAGGCCCGGCAATGCCAGCCGCTCGATCATCATCACCCTGGCCGCGGCCCTCTCCCTCTTGCTCACCATCCACCTGGTGGAGGCGAACTTGAACGCCACCTTTGTCGCCTCCTACCCCGCCGATGCCCCCAACCTCTTCTGCCTGGATATCCAGACGGAGCAAAAGGAACCCTTTACCCGCCTGATCCCGGCCCCGGTCCAACTCTACCCCACGATCAGGGCGAGGCTCACCGCCATCAACCAGGTCCCCATCGACCGTGGCCGCGAATTGGAAAAAAAACGGGACAACCTGGCCCGGGAGTTCAATCTCACCTACCGCGCACAGCTATTGGCCGATGAGCGCTTGCTGGCCGGTGGCACCCTGTTTCAGCCCCAGTGGTCGGAGCCGGAGGTGGTCCAGGTCTCCATCCTCGACACCGTGGCAGAGATGGGCGCCATGCGGCTGGGCGACCTGTTGGCCTTCAATGTGCAAGGGGTCCCCATCCAGGCCAGGGTCACCAGCATCCGCACCCGGACCAGGTCCCGGCTCTACCCCTTCTTCTACTTTGTCTTTCCGGAACAGGTGCTGGCCAAGGCCCCCCAGACCTGGTTTGCCACCATCACCGTTGACCCCGGAGCCATCCCCCGGCTGGAAAACGCCATTGTCTCCACCTTCTCCAACATCAGCGTC
>CAYSFY010000062.1:7369-8103 GCA_964430285.1 uncultured Desulfobulbia bacterium | reverse complement strand
GTCATCAACATGGCCGCCACCGCCGCCGACCTGGGGGCCATCCTGGGCCGCCTGATCACCATCGTCAACTTCTTCGCCCTGTTCGCCATCCTGGCCGGGGGGCTGATCGTGGTCAGCTCCATCCTGGCCACCCGTCTGGCCCGCATCCGCGAGGCGGCCTACTACCAGATGCTGGGTGCCACCACCCGCTTCGTGGTCGCTGTCCTGGCCTATGAGAACCTGCTGCTCGGCCTGGGCAGCTCGCTATTGGCCACCATCCTGGCCCAGGGGGCCAGCTGGGCCATCTGCCGCTATTTCTTCGATATCCCTTACTCCCCCAACCTCTTGGCAAATCTCCTGCTCATCACTTTTGCCACCCTGCTGGTCATGGCCATCGGCCTGATCAGCTCGCTACCGGTCATCCGCCAACGGCCGGCCCTCTTTCTGCGGGAGCAAAGCGACGGTTGACGAAGCCCGGGATCGGGGTTACCTATTAGCGATTCGTGGGTGATAGGCACGAATGATGATCCATACCCCAGCTCTCCCTCTGGAGCCGCGCGCGCCGAACGCGGAAGGTGTCACCTTGGTACGAACTCAACAACCACCATTCGCCAACAAACTCATCACCGCCATGGCAACTCTCTCCCTGTTCCTTACCCTGTCGGGCTGCGACCGCCCCGCCAAGGCCCCAACCCCGGCCACCACGGTTGCGCCCCAGGGGGAGGTGCTGGTGACGGCCGGGGACAGTCTGACCG
>CAYSFY010000062.1:2783-7359 GCA_964430285.1 uncultured Desulfobulbia bacterium | reverse complement strand
ACCGCCGGTTTCGGGGTGGCGGAGGGGGAGAACTACCCGGCCCAGCTGACCCAACGCTTACAGGCGGCGGGCCTTGAGTGGAGGGTGATCAATGCCGGCTCCAGCGGCGAGACCAGCAGCGGCCTCCTCTCCCGCCTGGAGTGGCTGATGACCCTGAAGCCCGCCATCGTCATCCTGGAGACCGGAGCCAACGACGGTCTACGCGGGGTGGAGCCGGCCCTGACCAAGGCCAATATCCTGAAGATCATCCGCCACCTGCAAGGGCGCGGGGTCACCGTGATCCTCACCGGCATGCGCATGCTCGAAAATCTCGGCCCCGCGTACACCGCGGCCTTTAATCGCATCTATCCGGAGCTGGCCCAGCAGACCGGGGTGCTCTTCGTCCCCTTTATCCTGGAGGGGGTGGCGGCCAACCCGGCCTTGAACCTGGAAGACGGCATCCACCCCAACGGCGCGGGGTATGGGATCGTGGTCGATACCCTCTACCCGGTGGTCATGGCGGCCATGGTCCAACACCGGGGAAACAACCCCTCTCCCGGCCCAACCCCCACGCTACCCGGGGCGCCGGAAACACCTTTAAACCTTAAGGAGTAACACATGGAGTACAGAACAGGCAGGATCGCGAGGGTCTTCACCCTCCGCTTTGATGAAGGGGATGATCTGCTGGCAGGGCTCACCGAGGTGGCGGTCAAGGAGGATATTCGTTGCGCCTGGTTTCATCTCCTGGGCGGCCTGCGCCAGGGGGACGTGGTGACCGGCCCCAAGGAGCCGGTGATGCCGCCGGAACCGGTGTGGCGCGAACTGCGCGAGACCCGGGAGGTCCTGGGCGGCGGCAGCATCTTCTGGGATGGAACGCAACCCAGGATCCATCTCCATGCCGCCCTGGGCCACCATGGCGACACGGTTACCGGCTGTGTCCGCGCCCAGACCCGGACCTATCTGGTGCTGGAGGTGATGGTCTTCGAAATCTCGGGGATTGACGCGACCAGGCCCTGGTACGAAAAGGGCGGTTTCAACCGCCTCACCTTTGATCAAGGGTAAAGGGAGACCATGAGCATCCGCCCGCTAAGTTCATCCCTGCTCTGCCCGAGCTGTCGCCGCCTGGTCAGCCGTGATCAGGAGCGCTGCCCCTATTGCGGCCTCCGCCACCCCGGTTCCCGGTGGAACCCCAGCCGCCTATTCGCGCTCTTTGCCAACCCGGATGGGGTGATCCCCATGATCACCTGGGCCTCGGTGGCCATGTACATCATCTCGCTGTTGCTGAACCCCCAAGGCGCGGGCCTCTCCGCCAGCCCCTTTGATTTCCTCTCCCCCAGCAACCGCTCCCTGCTCATCCTCGGCGCCACCGGCACCGTGGCCATGGATCAGCTCCACCGCTGGTGGTCCTTGATCGCCGCCACCTACCTGCACGGCAGCCTGCTGCACATCATCTTCAACATGATCGCCCTGCGCCAGATCGGCCCCCTGGTGATCAACGAGTTTGGCGGCTACCGCATGCTGGTGATCTATACCGTGGGCGGTATCGCAGGCTTTCTCCTCTCCTATGTGGTGGGCATCCGCTTCACCATGGGGGCCTCCGCCGCGATCTGCGCCCTGATCGGGGCCGCCCTCTACTACGGCAAGAGCCGGGGCGGCTACTACGGGGATCAGATCTACCGGCAGATCGGCGGCTGGGCGATCAGCATCGGCGTCTTTGGCCTGCTAGTGCCGGGGATCAACAACTGGGCCCATGGCGGGGGGATGGCCGGCGGCGCCCTGCTCGGCTACCTCTTGGGCTATCGCGATCTGGTCCGCGAGCGGCCCCTGCACAAGATCCTGGGCGTGGGCTGTGCCGTGCTCACCGCCCTCATCCTGATCGGCGCGGCGGTGAACAGCCTGGTGTTGGTCGTTGCCGGAGGGTGAGGGGGGGGGATGAAGTGCGCGGCAACTGGGCATGGGGCGCCGCAACTATCTCCCCGCTCCACCACCACTACCCCGTTGAGGCTCCTTCGACCGCCAAGATCTTCAAAAGTTGATGGAATCGCAAAAAGTCGTGAAGCTGATCATCTGCCAATGTAATTTCAATGTGTTACGGGACGTGCCAGCGTCGGTTGAGCCGTTTTTGCGAAACCGACAAAAGTTCTATCCCCTGTCCGTTATCTTGTATCTTGGATTGACACCAAGTTGCACCTGGTGGTATAGTTATTCATGAAAAGGATACTAATAACAAAAACCTTTGAACGTTGGCTTCGCAAATCAGATATTACCGAAGAGGCGCTATGTAATGCCGTCCATGAAATGGAGGCAGGACTTATTGATGCCGATCTTGGTGGTGGAGTTTTCAAAAAACGAGTTGCGTTGGCTGGGCGTGGAAAGCGGTCGGGAGCAAGGACGTTGGTGGCAAGCAACTTAGGGAACCGCTGGATTTTTCTTTTCGGTTTTGCAAAGAGTGAACGAGCCAATGTTTCTGACCAGGAACTAAAGGTGTTACAGATAATTGGGCAGACTTTTTTGAACTTGAGTTCCGACGAGATATGCACTGCCTTACGCGAAGGTCAAGTAAAGGAGATTCATCATGACTAAGACAACAAGCCGACTGCTGGACGAAATGCTGGAAACAGTTCAAGGCCTGCATCAGGCCAACCTGATTGACAAACACAAGCGAGGAGAAATTGAGGCGTTATGCCAATTAACTGTTGAAGAGATGCCCCCTTCGGCAATTAAGGGCCTGCGCGAGACTCTGCATGTCAGCCAATCAATTTTTGCAAAGCTGCTGAACACGAGTGTCTCAACGGTTCAAAAATGGGAGGTCGGCGATAAGCGACCGAATGGCCCTTCACTCAAATTGTTGAATGTTGTCAGGCGTCACGGGATTGAAGCGCTGGCCTAGCCTGTATCCTTACCGACACGCGGCCCTTCCAAAAAAATAATCCCATAGCGCTCCAGGAATTCAGGGTGGAGATGGTATGACCTCCCGTCCGCCATCATGCCCATCGCTCTTGCCTCTCGGGAAATCCGTGGTCTGTCCCCAATTTTTCTTGACAATAAATCTGACCACTTTTTTTGCCGCAATGAGTGTTGGATTGCAAGACCCCAAATTTGGAAACAGGGACAAGGCCCGGGTGGCCGCCTCCAGCGGCATCCATAGTCTGGCGCAAAAAAACGAAAGGCGGTTGAAGGTTACCATGCAACCGCCTTTATTGTTGTTTAGAATTGCGGGAACTGGATGAAAATAGTTCCGTCCCCTTTTTCAGTCACTAAACAAGGATTAGACAGTGCCTCTTTTCATCAGTTACTCACACCAAAATAAGGACTTCGTAGACAAGCTGGCCCGCCAGCTAGTAGCGCAAAACGTGCATGTCTGGCTGGACCGGTGGGAACTAAACATTGGAGACTCCCTGCTTGATAAGATCCAGGCGGCAATCGAAGGGGCTAGTGCTTTGCTTGTCATCCTATCGAAGTCTTCAGTCATGTCGGCTTGGTGCAATAAAGAGCTGAGCAGTGGCTTGCTGCTGGAACTTGAAAAGAAAAAGGTGTTTGTACTGCCAGTTCTGCTGGAAGACTGCGATATACCGCTATTCTTACGCGGTAAGTTATATGCCGATTTCCGAACCAATTTTGATGACGGCCTAAGGACCATTTTGGAGGGCGTCTCAAAGATTACCAACCCAAATCTCGCGCGAGAAAAGGAGGTATCGTGGCACACGGATTTGGCTGTTGACTGGCGAGACATGCCTGACAACTCCTTCTTGATTCGACTAACCTATGTCGAGCAAGCACAAGGACAGCCATATTGTGTTCTGACTACGATAGAAATCGTTTGTTCTCCCAAGGTCGCCGAAATCTATCAACCAAACTCGCCAACCAATGAAGGTGTGGAGGGGCGTTTATATATCCTTGAGGCCATCCTTACCGGACTCGAAATGGAGAGTGATATTCGCCCCAGGCTCAGTGACCAGTTCGAAAAGACAGTCGTACGGACAGTGGACGGGAAGAAACGTGGCGAAATGTATTTCGTGAAAATTAGTGTACGGCGGTTAGGGGAAGACACTGGGGGTGACATTCTTACAAACAGCACCAACCTCGTACGCCAGACGGTAGAGCATATGCACAAGGTGCTGAGACGATCATGATAAGACTACGCTCTTTAAACCACAGAAACCCTCGGCATGACGAGATACGACATCGCGAACGCCGCGAATTTGGACTTCGAGCGGCTCGTCTATAAAAAACGGGGACGGATCTATTTAACGGCCAATAAAACCAAGCAATTCCGATCAAACCAAAGGCGGTTAAGATTTTCATCGTAACCGCCTTTCTTTTTTCGTCCGGCACTCCCCTCACTGCGCGCTACCAAACTCCATGGCCTTGCGGTTGCCGCTCATCCTCTTCCACGGGACAGGAGTCTCCAAACGTCCGGGAGCCGGCGGAGACGAGATCCGCTCCGCGGGCGCAACGAAGTCCCGTTTTTTCACTTGCTCATAGTATCAACAAGTGATACTCATAAGACTATGAACAGCAAGCAGCACAAGACCCTTGAAGCCGTTTACTCCGACCCGGCCCGGTCAAACATCCCCTGGAGCGATATTGAGTCCCT
>CAYSFY010000062.1:0-2773 GCA_964430285.1 uncultured Desulfobulbia bacterium | reverse complement strand
ATGCTGGGCGAGCTGATCGACCTTGTCTCCAACATCGCGCTGGGGGCCGAACGCTACGAGGGCAACGGTTCACGGGTGCGTTTCCTGCTGAACGGCATCAAGGCCACCTTCCATCGTCCGCATCCCCACAAGGAGAGTGACAAGGGGGCCGTGCTCTCGGTCAGGAGATTTTTGGAAACAGGAGGGATACGACCATGATGGAATACAAGGGCTATATCGGCAAGGTCGACTTCGACGACGAGGCCGGCATCTTTCACGGCGAGGTCATCAATACCCGCGATGTGATCACCTTCCAAGGGACCACCGTTGACGAGATCAGACAGGCATTTCATGATTCGGTGGAAGACTATCTGGCCTTCTGCAAAGAGCTTGGCCACGAACCGGAAAAACCCTTTACTGGGAAATTCATGCTGCGCCTCCCCCCCGATCTCCACCGCAGAGCCTATATTGCCGCCCGGCAGGCCGGGAAAAGTCTGAACGCCTGGATTGCCGACAATCTGGATAAAACCACCGCCCACGCGCATTGATTGCCGGTCATAACTCGTCACAGATACAAAAAATGGGGCAGGATCCATTTAACGCCCAACAAAACCAAGCAATTCAGAATAAAGAAAGGCGGTTAAGATTTTCATCGTAACCGCCTTTCTTTATTCGCGTTCGGCGGGAGGGAGCACACCTCAGCCGCTCCCCTCACAGCGCGCTACCAAACTCCATGGCCTAGCGGTTGATGCTCATCTGCAACTCCGGCTGCACCAAGTCGTGGAAAGTGACCTGAAAGGGGATGAAGACCAGGGTGGCCCTGATGACGCGGAAGGTGAGACCGGCAGCAGGGCCAGGAGCTCACACTGGCGGCTGGCGGCGCTGACCAGGATCAGGGGGATGGCTTCCGCCGCCTCGGCCAAGGGCAGGGTCACCGGCTGGCAGTTCCGGGGCAGGGCCTGCGGCTCATCGTGATCGGGGTTAGGTCTTGCAACCATGCATCACCCCTTACGGTGACACGGTAAAGGCTACCAGCCAAATCAATTCGTAACGGTCTCGCCATGGGCTAAGAGAAACAGGGCGTTTGCTTGATTGCAAGTCGCGGTAGGGACGCCGGTTACCCGGCGCCCCCCGCACAGATCCCGGCGTGCGGAACTACCGCCCAGCCGTGATCTGGCCGAACTGGAGACAAAAGGGCTCGTGCGTAAGCGGCCCGGTGGCGGCAGAAGCACAAGCTACGAAATCGTCTTGTGACCATGGCTTCATGGTAGAGGAGTGGGTTGCGGGGGATGGGGTTGGGCCACGCTAACGAACCGAAAGCATGGAGTTCTATTTTGGAATAGGCCTTTCCGGTGGCTATCTTGCCGTTTTCAAGGTCAAAAACGCAAATATAAAAATTCGGGGACAGCGGTGGTTGTTGGCGAAAGTCAGCCGCGTGCGCAAAGCAACAGATGATGCGCACCCTACAGGTTGTCAAGGTTGGCATAAACCTCTTTTCTGTGGCCAATTTTAACAATCACAATGACCACTCTGTCGCCATAAATTTCGTAGATAATGCGATAATCCCCACATCGGATTTTATGAAAAACATTGTTCCCCTTCATCTTGGTTGTGCTGGGGTCCGGCAGATTGTCGCTCAACTCTTCAATTTTGCTTTTAATCCGTAAGAGATCCCTCTTGGGAAGGTTTTTCAAGCTCTTCAATACCGAAGGCCTAAATTCAATCGCGTATGGCATGAATTAAAGCCCCAGCTGCTTCCAAAATTCATGGGCCGGGATGTTCTCTTCGGGCTCGGCAAGGGCCCTGGTGGCATCTTCAATATCGATAAAGTCTTCAATCTGCTGAAGCAATTTAAGTTCATCCATAGAGACCAAGGCTGCTATCCCTTGCCCCCTGCGAGTTAAGATAACCGGTTCTTTGCCATAGGCGACTTTGTTGACGATATCGGAAAAATTCTTCCTGGCGTCTGCAGCGGAAATTGTGATTGTCATGTACCCCTCCTTTTTATGTACGTTATGTACAAATAGTACAACAAGCTGACTCTTGCGTCAAGGCTCCCGCAAAACACGGGGACGGATCTATGTTACGCCCAATAAAACCGAGCAATTCCGATCAAAAGAAAGGCGGTTAAGATTTTCATCGTAACCGCCTTTCTTTATTCGCGCCCTACGGCTGGGAGGCAGACCTCAGCCGCTCCCCTCACAGCGCACTGCCGAATTCCATGGCCTTGCGGTTGATGCTCATCTGTAGCTCCGGCTGCACCAAGTCGTGGAAGGTGACCTGAAAGGGGATGAAGACCAGGGTGGCTCGGGTGACCCGGAAGGTGAGCCCCGGCAGCAGGGCCAGGAGCTCGCGTTGACGGCTGGCGGCGCTGACCAGGATCAGGGGGATGGCCTCCGCCGCCTCGGCCAAGGGCAGGGTCACCGGCTGGCAGCTCCGGGGCAGGGCCTGGGGCTCATCGGGGCGGGGTTGGCTGAAGGTCAGTTGCCGGCCGGCCTGGAGGAAGATCTTGGGCCGCACCTTGAAGGCCGGGGACCAGCAGGCGTAGGGTTCATCTCCCCCTGCCGTCCGGCCTGAAGGGTGGCCGCAGAGCCTGGCGTAATCGGCCCGGGTGCGGAAGCGAGCGCCCTCCTGCCCCGCCTCCACCTCCATCCGCCAGAAGGGGAGGGACACGCCATCCTCCCCAGCGCCTCCCCCCTTGACCGCAACCCCACCCACCTCCACCCGGCCATACCCAGTGCTCGCCGCCTGCCAGGCCGAATCACACTGGCGGCAGAGCAACACCACGGAGGCG
>CAYSFY010000061.1:5774-20819 GCA_964430285.1 uncultured Desulfobulbia bacterium | reverse complement strand
GTGCTGAGCGATTGCCCCCACCGCCTGATCTTCTCGTCGGACAGCAACCAGTTTGGCGGCAGCGGCATTGAAAACGATGAACTCATCCACCCGATCCACGAGCCCTTTGGCGAGGCCCCCATGCACATCACCGTCACCGTCCCACCCCTGGGCGGGGTGATCTTCCAGCCTGTGCGCGGCTAACATGGGCAATACAGACGGCATCCACCCCCCGGGAGAGAGGGTGAGAAAGGCCCTGATCTGGCTGGGCGAGGCCACGGAAAACCATCCGCAGCAGACGCGCCGCCAGCTCTTGGAGCAGGCGGAGATCCGCTTCAACCTCACCCCCAGGGAGTGCGAATTTTTAAACCAAAACTTCGGGGCAGAGAGAGAAGAGAAAGACGAATAACGGGGGGGACGGAAGGAAGGCGCCGGCTTTAGGTCAAGGCAACCAACAGCCGGTAGTCTCCAACCTAAACGATGAAAACGGTGATCAGCAAAAAAAAAGGGTCGGGCCAATACAGTGGCCCGACCCTTTTTTTGCGTTTATGACCCTATACGTAGGCGGTGGTGGGGGAGAGGAAGGGCAGGATTGAGGCGCCGGCGTAGCGGGTGGTGGAGGCCATGGCCTCCAGGAGGCCGTCGTGCTCCGGGCCCTGCTCCGGCTCGACGCACTCCCAGCACTCGGGGTGGGCGACAATGGCCTGAAGCAGGGCCAAGTGCTGACCGTGGCCAGACTTGGTGGCCTCGACATGGCCCAAGATCCGGCAGCCCAACAGGGCCAGGTCGCCCAGGAGGTCTAAGACCTTGTGCCGGGCGAACTCATCGCTGAACCTAAGCCCCTCCTCGTTGAGCACCCCCTGCGGGCCGATGCCCACGGCGTTTTTCAAGGAGGCGCCCAGGGCGTAGCCATTGGCCTGCAACGCCTCTACCTGCTCGACAAAACCAAAGGTCCTGGCCCCGGCGATCTCGTCACTGAACCGTTTCGGCGTTACCACCACGCTAAAGGACTGGCTGCTGACCGAGGTATGGTCGAAATCGATATGACAGGTGAGCTTAAGGCCGTCATACGGGGTGATGGTGATCACCTTGTCGCCGTCTTGGCAGCGGATCGGCCGGGTGATTTTCAACAAGCGGCGGCATGACCTCTGTCGGGTGCGGCTCGCCCGCTTCAGGTCCAGGACAAAAGGGGCAGCACTGCCGTCCATGATCGGCAACTCGGGGCCATCCACTTCGATCAAGGCATTATCGATTCCCATTCCCATCAGGGCGGCCAGTAGATGCTCGGTGGTTGACACCACCATCCCCCGGTCGGCAATGGTGGTGGCCAGACTGGTATCGACCACCCGGTCCATGAAGGCGGGCATGGAGTCTTCACTCCCCTGCCGCTTAAAGCGTATCCCGTGATTGGCCCGGGCCGGTGAGACCGTGACCTTGACCGGCTGACCGGTATGGAGGCCGATGTCCTTAAAGGTGACCGCTTTTCTGATGGTGTGCTGAAAGATTTCCATACGCTGCTATCGTTTCGGCGCCGAATGCCTCCGCGCCGCTCTCCGGTAAAGTTCAGATGATTCTCTGTCTCCTCTCTCCCGCCACACCCGCTCCGCAGGCAGTTGGTCAGGCGTGCCGCATATGGTTGCAAAATGCAGACCATCAGCAACCAACAACCCCTTGTTATTTCATTAAAAATTAATAGATACGAACAAACAGCAAGATAATATCAAAAGCTAACCATGCAAACCAGGATCGACAAGCGGCCATGGCCGCTTACTGTGGCAAAAAAGACACACCCGTCTGACCTCCGTTATCGAGAGGGCTGGCGTTAAGGACACGGTTGATCGGCGACCAGACCCAACCGTGACAACACAAAACGATCAAAGCCCTCTTCCATCCGCAACTCGACGGTCAACACCCAGATCGGCAGGTCGCACTCCAGCCCCTTGATCTTGACAAAGTCCTTTTCCGTGGTGATCAAACCGGCGCAGCCGAGATGGGTCGCCCTCTCGACCAGGAGAGCCAGATCCGCTCGGGTAAAGGGGTGGTGATCGGCAAAGGGTTGCCACCCCCGAAGCAGAAACCCGCGCTCCAAGGTCTGGCGGAAAGAGTCGGGGTTGGCCAGGCCGCAAAAGGCAAAGAGGGGGATGCCGGCCAAGTCGGCGACAGCCACCGCCTCTCGTCCTTGGCAGTGCAGGGCAACCGGTTCGTACCGCCCTTCATAGCACGGGGTGTGCGGGAAGGACCCGCGCAACCACTCTCCCAGGGGTGAGGGGGTGGCAGATAGCGGCCCCACCCCGGTCAACACAAAACAATCGGCCCGGCCCAGGGCGGATCGCGGTTCCCGCAGCATGCCGCCGGGAAAGACCCACTCCCTTTGCACCGCGGTCCGGCTGGCAAAGAGGGCCAAGTTGAGGTCCCGGTGAAGGGCCAGATGCTGAAAACCATCGTCCAGGATCAGGAGGTCGGCCAGACCCTGTTGGCCAATGAACTCTGCCCCCTGGGCACGCCTGCGACTGGTCACCACCACCACCCCGGGCAGGGAGTTGGCCAGCAGCACCGGCTCATCACCGGCCTCGGCAGCTGAGAGTAGGACGCGCGCGCCATCGGAGACCAGGTTGACCGGCCGTTTACTGCGGCCACCATACCCCCGGCTGACCACGGCGGGTCGCAGCTGATGACGAGCCAGCAGCCGAGCCAGGTAGATCACCATGGGGGTCTTGCCGGTGCCCCCCATGGTCAGATTGCCGACACTGATCACCGGCAGCGGCACCCGGGTCACGACCAGCACCCCCCAGGCGTAGAGGAGGGCGCGCACACGCATGAGGAGGCTGTAGAGGGGGGAGATGATCCGTCCGCAACGGAAAAGGAGTGTGAGGAACCGGCTATTGATCATGGCCCAGACTCTCGCGAATCAGGTCGAGATGGCGCCTGGCCGCGCCTTGATGGCTGCGGACCAAGGCCCTGGCCGCTTGGCCCATGGCCTGGCGCGACTCCTCCCGAGCGAGCAGATCCGTCACCACAGCGAAGATGGTCTCGGGGGTCACCATGGCGGCCGCCCCGGCCACGCACAGCTCCTGGCTGATCTCGGCAAAGTCGCTCATGTCCGGCCCAAACAACACCGGGATGCCATGGAAGGCGGGCTCCAGGGGGTTATGCCCCCCCTGGGCCACCAGACTGCCGCCGACAAAGGCCAGATCGGCATGGGGGTAAACTTCAGCCAACTCGCCCAAGGTATCGAGGACCAGGAGTTGACAGGGTGAGCTATCCGCGGTCGAACGAAGCGCTGCGCGCAGGCCGCGCTTGGTGGCCAGGGCCAGGACCTCGGGGGCACGGGCGATGGTACGAGGGGCGATCACCATGGCGAGTTGTGGGTGGATGGCGGCAAGCGCGGCCACGAGAGCGCACAGGATCTCCTCCTCGCCCTCGTGGGTGCTCCCTGCCACCAACAGCGGCCGGCCAACCACTCCCCAGGCGCCAAGGTCGATGGTTTCGGTAATGCCGGACACGGAGAGCCCCAGGTCATACTTGAGATTGCCGCAGACCCTGATGCGCTGGGGGGCAACCCCTAAGCGGACCAGGCGTTCGGCATCAGCGGCCATCTGCATGGTAATGCGGGTGAAGCTGTTGAACAGCGGGGTGAAGAGGGGTTTGAAGCGCTGGTACCTAGCCATGGAAGCCGTGGTGATCCGGCCGTTGACCAGCAGGGCCGGCACCCTCTCCCGGCGCAAGTGGGCCAGGAGATTGGGCCAGAAGTCAGTCTCCACCAGGACAAAGAGATCGGGCCTGAGCACCGAGACAAAGTGGGCCACCACCCACGAGAGGTCCAGGGGAAAGGGGATAAGGCAGTCTGCCAACCCGGTCAGCCGCCGGCCATACTCTTGCCCTCCCCTGGTGGTGGCGGAGAGGATGATGACCACCTCCGGCATCTCCTGGCGCAGGGCCGTGAGCAGGGGCCGGGCCGAGGCCATCTCGCCCACGGACAAGGCGTGGATCCAGACCCTGGGGCCAGGCGGCAGGCCACTGACCAAGCTCGCGAGCCCAAACCCCAACCGACCGGGGATCCGTCCTCGATACTTGGGGGAGGCCCACAGCCACAGGGCCAAAAAGGGCCCGAGAATGAAGAGCGTGAGCAGTTGAACTATGTTATAAATGACGAGCATAATGAGATACGGTCAGAGGGGAATAGTCACGCCAGCAGTCGCAAATCAGGCCATCAGCCAACGTAAGATCAATAGGTTACATGGCGCACCGGCGCCGATTGAGCGGTCTTGGCGAAACCAAAAAGGTGCATGGCGCAAGGTGACGCCCCCATTTTCTCCATCCCCTTTCGACCTTGAGCCTTAACCTTTTACCGTTTCCTTTTTTCCGTGAACCTAATCCTTATTCATCCCGATGAGGTGAGGCTCGGCCAGACCCGGTTGACCGACCACCGTTGCGACCACCTACGCAAGGTGTTGAAGGTGCGGAGCGGCGACATGGTGCGCGTCGGCATCATCGGCGGTCTGATGGGGGAGGGGCTGATCTCCGCCATCTCCCGCCAGGAGGTCGTGCTCCAGGTCAGGGTTGACACCCCGTCCCCGCCCAAGCTGGGGCTCGCCCTCATCCTGGCCCTGCCCCGGCCCATCATGTTGAAACGGGTCCTGGCCCAGGCCACGGCCTTGGGTGTCGACCATATTCATCTGGTCAACGCCGGCCGGGTGGAGAAGAGTTTCTTCGAGGCCAGCCCGATCAAGGAGCAGGGCTTTGCCCCCTACCTCATCAACGGCCTGGAACAGGCGGTGGACACCATCCTGCCCACGGTCACGGTCCACCCGCGCTTCAGGCCGTTCATTGAAGACGTCGTCCCGACCATCCCCGCCCGCCGCAAGCTGATCGCCCACCCGGACGGCGGACACGATCTGACCGGTCACCGCCAAGCCCTCCAGGGAGAACAGGGGATGACGCTCTTGGCCATCGGCCCGGAAGGGGGGTGGCTCGACTATGAGGTGGGCCGCTTCGAAGAGGCAGGCTTTCTCCCCTTCACCCTCGGCCCCCGCATCCTACGGGTGGACACTGCCGTGCCCGCCATCATCGCCCAACTCTCCCTCCTGCTGCGCTTGGCGGAGTAGCTATCGCCATCTGGCCACCACCTTCCCCACCAGCATGGTCAACTCCTGGAGCCGCAGGGCATAGAGCACCCCGCCATAGACCGAGATCCCGACGAGGAGCAAGAGCCCCAAGCCCGCGATATCCGCAATCCCCCAGTCCGCCAGCCACCCCTTGACCAGGATCAGCACGAGCCACATCACCCCGGAGGCGACGCAGACCTTTGCCAGGCCCACCCCGAGATAGCGCAGGGGGTAGCCATCCAGTTTGCGGTAGAGGATGATGCTCAGAAAGAGGAAGTTGCCGATCATGGCGCAGGAGGTGGCCAAGGCGATGGCCTTATGCTGCATGGCACCGACGGTCAGGGTGATGATCAGGATATTGGCCCCCACCGCCAGGAAGCTGCCGATCACCGGAAACTTGGTGTCATTCAGGGCATAGAAGACCGGCACCGTGATCTTCACCGACGAGTAGGCAAAGAGCCCGAGGACATAAAAGGAGAGGGCCTCGGCGGTCCTCACCGTATCGGCGGCAGTAAAATGGCCGTGCTGGAAGATCACCTTGACCAGGGGTTCGGCAAGGGAGAAGAGACCGATGGTGGCGGGGATGGTCAGACAAAAGGCCATGGTCAAGGCCGAGACATAGGTCTCCCGCACCCCTTGCAGATCCTTTACCGCCGCGCAGCGGGCAATCACCGGCATGGTGGCGATGGAGACCGCCACCCCGAAGACGCCGATGGGGAACTGGACCAGACGAAAGGCGTAGTTCAGCCAGGAGACGCTGCCCTCGGCACAGGAGGAGGCGTAATTGGTGTTGACGAAGATGTTGATCTGGGTGGCGCCCAGGCCGACAATGGCCGGTACCATCAGGGTCATCACCCGCCGCAGCCCCGGATCGGACCAGTCCAGGACCGGCCGCAGCTGAAAGCCGCTCTTCCACAAGGCAGGCAGCTGACAGGCCAGCTGCAGAAAACCACCCACCAAGGTGCCGATGGCCATGCCGACAATGGCGGGCTGGCCAAACTTTGGCATGAGCAGGGCCATCCCCACCCCGCCGACAATGGAGCCCAGATTAAAAAAACTTGAGGACAAGGAGGGGATGAAAAAATGGCCCCTGCTGTTCAAGATCCCCATGACCACTGCTGCCATGGAGACAAAGACCAGGAAGGGGAACATGATAACGGTCAACAGCATGGTCAACTCCGCCTTGTTGGCCACCTGGGAGAAGTCGGGGGCAATCAGCCTGACCAGGGGGCCGGCAAACAGCATCCCGGCCAAGGTGATCAGGCTCAGAATACAGGCGATGGCGGCCAAGACATTATTGGCCAGCCGCCAGGTCTCCTCTTTACTGCGGGTGCTGTCGTATTCGGCAAAGACCGCCACAAAGGCCGAGGAGAGCGCCCCCTCGGCAAAGAGGTCCCGCAAGAGATTGGGGATCCGGAAGGCGACGACAAAGGCGTCATAGGCCATGCCGGCGCCGAAAAAGGCGGCCATGACCTGCTCCCGGACCAGCCCCAGCACCCGGCTACACATCACCGCCACCCCCACCAGACCGGCGGAACGGGCGATGGTGCCCGTGTTGTGCGATGCCCTCTTCATCAGTTGAACCGATGGATCTCGGAGATCTCGTGGGGACAGGTGACGCAGAGGTCCAGATCCTTCAAGATCCCGTCTTCAATGCTGTAGATCCAGCCATGCACCGTCAGTTCCTGCCCTGCCTTCCAGGCGTTCTGGACAATGGTGGTGTGGCAGATGTTGGCCACCTGCTCCGCCACATTGAGTTCACAGAGCAGGTCGAACCGCTCCTTGTCGCTGGCAAGTCCGTTGATCCGCTGTTCATGGTAGCGATAGACGTCCTTGATGTTCCGCAGCCAGTTATCGATGAGCCCATGCTCCTCGTTGTCCATGGCGGCCTTGATGCCGCTACAGCCGTAATGGCCGCAGACAATGATATGCTTGATCTTCAGGACATCCACCGCGAACTGGATGACCGAGAGGCAGTTGAGATCGGTGTGGATGACCAAGTTGGCGATATTCCGGTGCACGAAGATCTGGCCGGGGAGCAGGTCCAGGATCTCGTTGGCCGGCACCCGGCTGTCGGCGCAGCCTATCCGCAGGTACTCGGGGCTCTGATGATCGGAGAGCTTAGTAAAGAAATCAGGGTCACGCTCTTTGATCTTGCCGGCCCACTGCCGGTTACGAGCGAAAAGGTCTTTAAGGACACGCATGTGGAATACCCTTGGTTGAAGGGCGAGGACAAAAGGTCAGCCCGTGGTCTTTTAGGTGGTAAGCGAGGCCCCCGTGAGACGCTCGAAGTGAAGGCAGAGCAGACTTCTCCACCTCCGGACAAATGGCCTACAGCCTAACAACCAGGCTCCTTTCCCAGCATGGTCCCCTAAAAACGAATAATCAGTTGACATCCGAAACTCTTTATATTAGCCATTAATTTCCGGCAATTAAGAAGGCCATAGCCAATTTCATCATTCCTTACTTAGGGAGAACCCAATGCAAGAGATTCAGATGATACGGAATATCGGTATATTCGGACACAGCAAGTGTGGCAAGACCTCCCTGGCGGAGGCCCTGCTCTTCTCCGCCGGCAAGGTCAATCGCCTGGGCAGGGTCGATGACGGTACCTCCTGCCTGGATTTCGAGCCGGAAGAGATTAGCCACCACCTCACCATCAGCGCCGCCTTCAACCAGTTCAACTGGGGCAAGCACACCATCTTTCTCACCGACACCCCCGGCGACGACAACTTCTTAAATGACACCTTTTCCGCGGCCCAAGTGGTGGATGCCGCCGTTTTTATTGTCGGCGCCGTGCTGGGAGTCAAACACCAAACCGAAAAATTTGTCAATTTATTAGAGGAGTATCACCTCCCCGGCCTGATCTTTATCAATAAAATGGACCGGGAGCGGGCCGATTTCCAAAAGACCATGGCCGAGATCCGAGAAAGCCTGCCGATCAAGGCCCCGGTGCTGCATCTGCCCATCGGTAGTGAGGCCAACTTCAAGGGGGTGGTGGACCTGCTCACCCAGGAGGCCCTGATCTTCGACGGCAATAGCGGCAAGGTCAAGAAGGCCCTGGTGCCGGCCGAGATGCAGAAGGAGGTCGCCAGCTACCGGGAGCAGCTCATGGAGATGGTGGCGGAGACCGACGACACCCTCATCGAGAAATTTCTGGAAGAGGGGGTGCTGAGCGATGAAGAACTCCGCCTCGGCTTAAAAAACGCCATTAAGGCCGCCAAACTCTACCCGGTGCTGGTGGGTTCGGCCACCGCCAACTTCAACACCGCCACCCTGCTCAACGTGATCACCGACCTCTTGCCCTCGCCCCTTGAAGGCCCCGCCTTTGTCGGCGTGGATCCCAAGAGCAACGCCCCCTGCGAGCGCAAACCCCTGCCCACGGAACCCTTCTCCGCCATGGTCTTCAAGACCATGGCCGACCCCTATGCCGGCCGGCTCTCCATCCTCCGGGTGCGCTCGGGGGTCCTCTCCGGGGACAGCTTCTATAATGCCAACAAGGAGGTCAGCGAGAAGTTCGGCCAACTCCTCCTCCTCGAAGGGAAAGGGTCTCAGCCCGTGGATAGCGCCGGTCCCGGCATGATCGTGGCCGTGGCCAAGCTGAAAGAGACCACCACCGGTCACACCCTCTGCGATGGCGCACACCCCATCCGCTACCAGGCCCGGCCGCCGATCACCCCGGTGGTCTCCTACGCGGTGACCACCAGCAAGAAGGATAACGAGGACAAGGTCTTCTCCGCCATCGCCAAGATGCTGGAGGAGGACCCAACCCTGCATTTGACCCGGGAGCAGCAGACCAACGAGATCCTGCTCTCCGGGGTCGGCCAGATCCACCTCAAGATCTTGGGGGAAAAGATCAAGCGTAAGTATGGGGTGGACATGGATCTAGCCTCCCCCAAGGTCCCCTATCGCGAGACCATCAAGGGCCGTGCCCGGGTGCAGTACAAACACAAGAAGCAATCCGGCGGCCGCGGCCAATATGCCGACAACTGGTTGGAGATTGAACCGATGCCGCCGGGCGGGGGATACCTGTTCGAGGACCGCATCGTGGGTGGGGTCATCCCCAGACAGTACATCCCGGCCGTTGACAAAGGGGTGCAGGAGGCCATGGCCCACGGCGTGCTGGCCGGTTATCCGGTGGTGGATATCAAGGTCGGGCTGGTGGACGGCTCCTTCCATAACGTCGACTCTTCGGAGATGGCCTTCAAGATCTCCGGCTCCATGGCCTTCAAAAAGGGGGTGATGGAATCAACCCCCATCCTTCTCGAACCCATCTCCAACCTGACCATCCAAGTCCCCAAGGAGTGTGTCGGCGATGTGATCGGTGACCTGAACAGCCGGCGTGGCAAGGTCATGGGCATGGATAGTGAGACGAAGCTGGAGGTGATCGCGGCCCAGGCCCCCATGTCCGAGATCCTGGAATACGCCCCTACCCTCACCTCCCTCACCGGCGGTCGCGGCCAGTTCTCCACCGAATTTTCCCACTATCAGGAGGTCCCGGCCCACCTGGCCAGCGCCATTATCGCCGCTGCCAAACCGGAGGAGTGATGCCTATAGCGTGCCCACCCCATCGTTCCCACGCTCCAGCGTGGGAACGTCCGACGGGGGCAGTACGGTTACTTCGGTACATCCAACAGGAGAGGGAGCTACGTCAAGAAGGGGGAAGTGAAGGTGGCAGAGGCAGGTAAGCGCGAATGGGGTGGGGCAGGATTAGGCCCCCTATTCGCACTTTTTGTTTGTGGGGGGGGGAGCAGGCTCGACCATACAGTCGATGAGCCTGCTCTCTATTTCCCTAAGCGGTGTGTCGATCAGCTGATCTCGACATGGAGATCGGCATCGCCGTGGCGGGCAGCGATTTCACCGATCACGTAGGGGGTCTCGCCCAAGGCCGCCAGTTGGCCCAAGACATCGTCGACCTCCTTGGCCTTGATGACCAGCACCATGCCGATGCCGCAGTTGAAGGTCCGAAACATCTCGGCAACCGAGACGTTCCCTTTCACCCGCAGGAACTCGAAGATGGGGTGCTTGGGCCAGGAGCCATCATGGATAACCGCCCGGCAGCCGGCAGGGAGCACCCTGGGGATGTTATCGGTAAAGCCGCCGCCGGTGATATGCACGAGGCCTGCGACATGGAAATTTTTAATGAGGTTCAAGACGGTCTCGGTGTAGATCCTGGTCGGCCGCAACAGGGCCTCGCCCAGGGTTTCGCCTAACTCGGCCACCTGATCCGTGACGCTTAACCCCAACTCCTCAAAACAGATCTTGCGCACCAGGGAATAGCCGTTGCTGTGGATACCGCTGGAGGCCAGCCCGACCAGTTTGTCGCCGACCTTGATCTCGGAACCATCGATGATCTCATTGCGCTCGGCAATGCCGACGGTGAACCCGGCCAAATCATAGGCCCCAGGGGCATAGAGACCAGGCATCTCGGCGGTCTCGCCGCCGATCAACGAGCACTTGGCCATCTCGCACCCCGCGGCAATCCCCTTGACCACGGCGGTTGCCTGATCGACATCAAGGGTGCCCACGGCGAAATAGTCCAGAAAGAACAACGGCCTGGCACCGGAGACGACGATGTCGTTCACGCACATGGCCACCAGATCGATGCCAATGGTATCATGCTTATTGCACAACTCGGCGATTTTGAGCTTGGTCCCCACGCCGTCCGTGGAAGAGACCAGCACGGGGTCTTTGTAGCGTCCGCTGCCCAAGGCGAACAAACCGCCGAAACCACCGATATCCGTCATCACCCCACGCTGGAAGGTGGCGGCAACCAACGGCTTAATCCGATCAATAAAGCTATTGGCCTTGTCAATATCAACACCGGCTTCGGCGTACCGAGATCCTTTCACTTCACTCATTTTGTGTCCTGTGCCCAAAATTCTTGACGCTCGGGAAGGAACCAACTTCCCTGCCATCCAGCCTTCTCCCAAGAGAGCTTTTTTAATATCCATCGGCTCAAAAGTCAATTTGTTATTTGGCTAAGCATCCGCCGCAGGGTCCCGGCATCGGTGGTCGGCTGCCGGCAGGCAAAGTTTTCGCAGAGATAGGCCGTGGCCTTGCCCTCCTGCCTGGTCATGTAGGCGAGTTGCGCTAACTTCGCGGCCAGGGCCTGGGGCAAGGGGGTGCCGTCGGTCAAGAGCATGACCTTGTTGGGCAGAAAGGAGTCGGCCACTGCCTGTTGCAGGGCGCGGGTATCGGCGGCACCTCTCTCCCCGGCAATGACGATCTGCACGGGCTTTTGGCGCTTGAACTCCAAGGCCGAGAGCAGCTGCGGCAGGGAGCTTGGCCGCTCGCGCAGTTGGGAGTTGAAGGCGGCGATGGTCTTCTCTCCCTTGGCCAGCAAACCATCGTCCCCCAAAATGCGTCCCAGGCGCAGGAGGTTTAAGGCCGCCACCGAGTTGCCCGTGGGCTCGGCCCCGTCATAGTCGCCCTTCAGGCGCATGATCACCGATTTGTCCTGTCCCGCGGTCTCAAAGTATCCACCCTGCTGCTCGTCCCAGAACAGGAGATTTTGGGCCTCGGTCACCTTGAGGGCCAACTCCAGCCAAGACCAGGAGAGCGAGGCCTCATGGAGGTCGAGAAGCCCCTGGACAATAAAGGCGTAGTCTTCAAGGAGACCGGTGATGCCGGCATCACCATCACGGAAACGATGCCACAGCTGAGAGGTAGCAGGGTCCAGCATGCGCTGGCGGATGAAGCCCGCGCCCTTTTCCGCGGCTTGCAGATAACGATCGTCCCCCAAGACCAGATAGCCCTTGGCCAAGGCGCTGATCATCAGACCATTCCAACTGACCAGGACCTTGTCATCCAGATGAGGCCGCGGCCTCTTGGCCCGGGTCGCCAGCATCTTGGTTACCGCCCGGTCCAAGACGGCCTTGACCGCGGTCTCGCTGTCCAGGCCCGGACTCACCATGCCCTTCAGTTCTTGGGCCAGATAGAGGATGTTTTGGCCGCGAAAATCGCCGTGGGGGTCATCAGGGGCGTTGCCCGTGGCCTTGACCCCGAAGCGTGTCCTGATCACCGCCGCCTCTGCCGGGTCCAGAAGCGCGCCGATCTCCTGATCGCTCCACAGGTAATAGGCCCCCTCCCCCTGTTTGCCGGGCTGACCCGGCAGTGGGCTGTCGGCATCTTCGGCGGAATAGAAGCCGCCGGCCCCGTCCCGCAGGGAAACAAGGACATAGTCCAGGGTGCGGGCGGCCACCTCTTTGAAATAAGGGTCGTGGCCGAGTTGAGCCGCCTCCAGGTAGAGGGTGGCAAGCTGGGCCTGATCGTAGAGCATCTTCTCGAAGTGGGGCACCCGCCAGGCGGCATCCACGGAATAGCGGTGAAAACCGCCGCCCAACTGATCGAACATGCCACCGCCAGCCATCTTTTTTAGAGTGGTGTAGACCATGGCGCAAAGCTTGCCGTCCCCGGTGCGCTGACCATAACGGAGGAGAAAGGCCATGGCCACCGGTCGCGGAAATTTGGGGGCACCACCGAAACCGCCGAACTCCCGGTCATACTCGTGGGCCATCTGCCGGGCCGCTGTCGCCGCAGCCTCGTCACCCCCGATGAGCTCACGGTCCTTGGGCCCCTGCTCCCCCTTCAAGGTGTGGACAATGGCTGCCGCCTGCTTGGCAATGGCGGTGTCGTCCTTCTCCCAGGCATCATGGATCCCTTGCAGGAGATCGGCAAAACCGGGCCGGCCGTAGGCCCCCTTGGGCGGGAAGTAGGTGCCGGCATAAAAGGGCAACAACTCCGGGGTCAAGAAGAGCGACATCGGCCAGCCGCCACTGCCGGTCATGGCCTGGGTCACGGCCATATAGACTTGATCAAGGTCGGGCCGCTCTTCCCGGTCCACCTTGATCGCGACAAAATAGCGGTTGAGGATGGCGGCAAGGGCCGGGTCTTCAAAGGACTCCCGTTCCATGACGTGGCACCAGTGACAGGTGGAGTAGCCAATGGAGAGGAAGATCGGCTTGTGCTCACGCCGAGCCAGGGCAAAGGCCTCCTCCCCCCAGGGATACCAAGCCACCGGGTTAAAGGCGTGCTGCAAGAGATAGGGACTCTTCTCCCCGAGCAAGCGATTGGGACGGTGGCCGGCAGCGATCTCTCGCGCCACAAAAGAAGCGGCAGTATTTTCCCGGACAGATTCCATGGCGTGGGTCTCCTCTCCATGCACGACTGCCGGCCCCAAGAGGACCGCCAGTGTGTAAATCATAATCAGCGAACTCATGCTCCCCAACATGGGGTTCCTCTTGCACAAAAATTAGGTCGGTCTCGCCCAAAGTCGGCGTCCCTTCGGACAAATCCCGTTATTTCCAGCCCTCAAGTCATGCTACTCATTCCCCAACCCTAAGTGAAGGGATTTCTGATTCGCCAACAGACACAGTTGTGCAAAAATGAAAAATATCCTTGATCGGCCTACCACTCCGTGGTATTAAATGAGGATCAGACAAAGCTTCCCCTTGGCCCAATCCGACAACACAATAAAATTATTGGATAAGTCGATGGAGACCAAGGTGTCGGCCTATTTACCAAGCAACGATGCTTTCCGTACCTGGCACGGCCCCCTTTGCGCGCACGAGCGGCCCGGTGCATGCCACCCAAGACACCATTCAGCCCTAACCGCCAAAGAGCACTTCACTGAAACATGAGGAGCGTATGACCAGCAAAGAATTTCTTGAAGCCAGAAAAAAACTGATCAAGACCCAGAAACAGTTGGCTGAACTCTTAGGTGTTTCGATTAAGGCTGTCCACAGTTATGAACAGGGATGGCGAACAATCCCCTCCCATGTGGAACGGCAGATATTCTTTCTCCTCTCCCGCTGCCGGATCGAAGACAAAAAGCCCAAGCCCTGTTGGGTGGTCAAGAAATGCCCTCCCAGCCGTCGCAAGAACTGTCCGGCATGGGAATTCCAGGCGGGAAAACTTTGTTGGTTCATCAATGGCACCATCTGTGAGTGCCAGGCCAAAAAGAGTTGGAAGGACAAGATGGACATCTGCCGCCAGTGCGAGGTCCTCGCCTCCTTGTTGTAGTCTCCGCTTGATCAAACAGGAGAGTACGGCCGGTGGCCAACACCTCCATCCCGGGAGAGTGAGCGATGAGCTGTCGTGCATCCATCGCGGTTGTTGCCCCCCTCTCCCATCCCTGGCCCCAAGCCGCGCTGTACTTATCAATAACTATCATGCATACTCTTAGGTGCGGCGACCATGAACCAATGGCTCGCCTCACCCTTAAGCACCCCTGATCAACGGGGGTCTCAAACCAACGGTGACCACCATGAGCGATGAGTACGGATTCAACACCAAGGCCCTGCATAGCGGTTACACCCCTGACCCCACCACCCGGGCGCGGGCGGTCCCGATCTACCAGACCGCCGCCTATGTCTTTAATAGCACCGAGCAGGCGGCCAATCTCTTTGCCTTGAAGCCACCGGATTTCCCCGGCGAGATCTACAACCGTTTCACCAACCCCACTTACGAGGCCTTGGAGGCGCGCATCGCCGCCCTGGAGGGAGGGCTAGCCGCGGCAGCCCTGGCCTCCGGTCAATCAGCCACCTTCATGGCCCTGTTGACCATTGCCAGCTGCGGCGACAACATCATTGCCGCCAATACCCTCTATGGCGGCACCTATACCCTCTTTGACCTTACCTTTCCCAAGAAGTTCGGCATCGGCGTCCGTTTTGTCGACCCGGAGCCTGAAAATTTCGCAAAGGCCATTGACGCCAACACCAAGGCCATCTTTGTCGAGACCATCGGCAACCCCAAACTGAATGTCATTGACCTGGAAGGGGTAGCCAAGGTGGCCCACGCGGCCGGCATCCCGCTCATCGTCGACAATACCTTTGCCACCCCCTACCTCTGTCAGCCCTTTGCCTTCGGGGCCGACATCATCATCCACTCCGCCACCAAGTGGATCGGCGGCCATGGCACCTCCATCGGCGGCCTGGTGGTGGATTCGGGGACATTCAAC
>CAYSFY010000061.1:0-5764 GCA_964430285.1 uncultured Desulfobulbia bacterium | reverse complement strand
GCAAGTTCCCGGAACTCAGCGAGGATGACCCCTCCTACCGGGGCGGCCTCAACTACTTGCAGGAGTTCGGCAACTTCGCCTACATCGTCAAGCTCAAATCACGCTTTACCCGTGACCTGGGCCCATGCATGAGTCCGTTCAACGCCTTCTTGTTCCTGCAAGGGCTGGAGACCCTGGCCCTGCGGATGGAGCGGCACTCGCAAAACGCCGCGGCGGTTGCCAATTTCTTAAAAGAGCACCCCCAGGTCGACAAGGTCATCTATCCCGGCCTAGCCGATCACCCCACCCACGCCTTTGCCGACAAATATCTCAAAAATGGCTTTGGCGGCATGGTGGGCTTTGAGATCAAAGGGGGGGGGGCGGCCGGCCGCCAATTTATCGAAGGGCTTAAGCTCTTCTCCCACCTGGCCAATGTCGGCGATGCCAAGTCCTTGGCCATCCACCCGGCCAGCACCACCCACTCCCAACTGACAGAGGAGCAACAGCTGGCAGCCGGGGTCTCCGCCTCGTTTATCCGCTTGTCCGTCGGTATTGAAAATATCGAGGACATCCTTGCCGATCTGAAACAGGCGTTGAGGTAACAGGGTAACGGACGAAGCTAACCGATGAAGGGTGAGGGCCGTTTGTCGCTCTCAGCCATACCCAGCAAGGAATTAAGAGCTTGCATTCCAGCAGCAAGCTCCCGCATACTGGTGATGGCCTCCAGCAGGAGGCCATCACCATTTTTATTGGACAGAGACAGTCAATATCCCAACTCTCCGTTTTTCCCCTATGACCAAGCAAACCATCGGCCTTGTTGACAAACGCTCCTTCCTCCTCCCCGGCCCCCTGGCCCTGGAGAGTGGTGAACGCCTGGAGGAGATCACCCTGGCCTACGAGACCTACGGGGTGCTCAATCAAGATCGGAGCAACGCCATCCTCATCTGCCATGCCCTCTCCGGCGACGCCCATGTGGCAGGCTTCCACCCCGGGGCGGACAAGGAGGGGTGGTGGGAGATCATGGTGGGACCGGGCAAGGCCATCGACACCAACCGTTACTTCGTGGTCTGCTCCAACATCCTGGGCAGCTGCATGGGCTCAACCGGGCCCTCCTCGATCAACCCCAAAACCGGCAGAGCTTATGGTCTGGCCTTCCCGGTGGTCACCATCGGCGACATGGTCAAGGCCCAAAAGGGGCTGATCGACCACCTGGGGATCAAAAAGCTGTTGGCCGTGATCGGCGGCTCCATCGGCGGCATGCAGACCCTGGAGTGGAGCATCAGCTACCCGGAGCGGGTCTTCTCCGCCATCCCCCTGGCCACCACCCAACGCCACTCGGCGCTCGCCATCGCCTTCAACGAGGTGGCGCGCCAGGCGATCATGGCCGACCCCCATTGGCAGCACGGCGCTTACTACAACGGCCAGAAGCCGGACCTGGGGCTCGCGGTGGCCAGGATGATCGGTCACATCACCTACCTCTCCGACACCGCCATGCGCAACAAGTTCGGCCGCCGCCTCCAGGACAAGGATGCCTTCTCCTTCAACTTTGACGCCGACTTTCAGGTGGAGAGCTACCTGCGCCACCAGGGGAGCAAGTTCGTCAACCGCTTTGACGCCAACTCCTTCCTCTACATCACCAAGGCGGCGGACTACTTCGACCTCACCGCCAAACGGACCGCTGACCACCAGCCGGCCTTTTCCCATGCGCAAGCTCGCTACCTGGTGGTCTCCTTCACCTCGGACTGGCTCTACCCCACCCGCAAATCAAAGGCCATGGTCAAGGCCATGAAGAAGCACGACATCAACGTCAGCTTCTGCGAGATCGAGGCGGAGTGGGGCCACGACGCCTTCCTCCTCCCCAATCCACGTCTGGCCGACATGCTCAGCGGCTTTCTGGAGAGGATGAGCAAGGAGTACGAACCCTGATGCGTTTTGATCTCGAAGTCATCGCCACCTGGATCACCCCCGGGGCCAAGGTCCTGGACCTCGGTTGCGGCCCAGGTGATCTTTTAAGCTACCTGCGGGACCACAAGGGGGCGCTGTGCACCGGCATCGACTTCAGCGAGGAGAACATTCAGCAGTGCATCGCTAAGGGGCTCACCGTGATTCAAGGTGACATCAACGAGGAGGTCAACGACTACGGTGACCAGGCCTTTGACTACGTGGTCCTGAGCCAGACCCTACAGCAGGTCTTCGAACCCCAGGCCCTGATCAAGACCCTGCTCAGGATCGGCCGCAAGGTGGTGGTCAGTTTCCCCAACTTCAGCCACTGGCGCTGCCGTTGCCAACTCTTTTTTTTGGGGCAGGCCCCCACCACCAGCCAGCTCCCCTACACCTGGTACAACAGCCCCAACATCCGGGTGATCACCATCAAGGACTTCAGGCAGTTCGCGGCCCAGGCCGGGTTCACCATCCTCAAGGAGGTCGCCATCAACACGGACAATGAAGAGCGGCAAGGGGGCATCATCAAGCTCCTCCCCACCATCCGCGCCACCTATGGTATCTTTCTGATCGGAGAGAGGTAACGGCTCCGGCAACACCAACACCCACGCAACCATCATGAACAAACCCATCACCACCAACATCTGTATTGACGAAGAAGAAGAGATCTGCCGCTCCTATCAGGAGATCCCGCAGATTGTCCAGCATCTGGTCAAGGCCTGGCGGAGCAAGGAGGCCACCGAGCAGTTGGGGCCGATCCCCATGCCCTCCCACGAGTCCGTGGTGCAGTTGATCCACAAGATCCGCTGCATCCTCTTTCCCGGCTACTTCTCCTCCTCCATCCTCAACCGTTGCAACCTGGAGTACAACATCGGCCAAGAGACCACGGAACTCTATGCCGACCTCAGCAAACAGATCATCCTGGCCCTGCAGCATGAGTGTTTCCGCACCAAGATGCCCTGCATCAAATGCCAATACCGCGGCCACCAGATCGCCCTTGCCTTTATCAAGGAGTTGCCCCGCATCGAGGCGGTGCTCTCCACCGACATCAAGGCCGCCCTTGATGGCGACCCGGCAGCCAAGGGGCCGGACGAGGTCATCTTCAGTTACCCCGGTCTGTTGGCCATCTCCATCTACCGCATGGCCAATATCCTCCATCGCCTGCACGTCCCTACCCTGCCGCGGATCATGACCGAACACGCCCACAGCCTGACCGGCATTGATATCCACCCCGGGGCCACCATTGGCGAGAGCTTTTTCATCGACCACGGCACTGGCGTGGTGATAGGAGAGACCACCACCATCGGCAACCGGGTCCGCCTCTATCAGGGTGTGACCCTGGGCGCCCTCTCCCTACCCCATGACGCCGGCGAACGCTTCCGCAATCAACAACGGCACCCGACCATCGAAGACGATGTCATCATCTACGCCAACACCACCATCCTCGGCGGCGAGACCACCATCGGCGCCCGCTCGGTCATCGGCGGCAATATCTGGCTGACCGAGAGCGTCCCTTGCGACACCAAGGTGCTGCTGAAAAGGCCGGAGCTGACCTTTATCGGCAGGAAACAGAAAAGAGAGGGTAACTATTCAGCGTAAGTGTTTAGGCCGAGACGCAGGGAGGCGGAGAGAAGGATTCGTTCTTGTTCGCCAATCTCCTCAGCGTCTCCACGGGCGATCTCCCCGCCAGTCGGCCACCGACCTGAATAGTTACCCATAGATACGCTTGATCGCGGGACAACCCGCACTCGTTGCCCCTCCATACCAACAAAGGAGCACAGCCATGACCACCATCTTCTCCGACCTGACCCAGACCATCGGCAACACCCCCCTGGTCCGCCTAAACCGGATCAACCAGCACGGCACGGCCCAGATCCTCGCCAAGCTGGAATCGAAAAACCCCCTCTTCTCGGTCAAGGACCGCATCGGCGCCGCCATGATCAAGGCCGGCGAGGAGCAAGGCCTGATCCTTCCGGACACCACCATCATCGAGCCGACCAGCGGCAACACCGGCATCGCCCTGGCCTTCGTCTGCGCGGCCAAGGGGTACCGATTGATTCTGACCATGCCGGAGACCATGAGCCTGGAGCGTCGCATGTTGCTCAAGCATCTGGGGGCAGAACTGGTCCTCACCCCCGGGCCGCAGGGGATGAAGGGTGCCATTGTCAAGGCCGAGGAGCTGATCGCGGAGACCCCGAACTCCTACATGCCCAATCAGTTCACCAACCCGGCCAATCCGGAGATTCACCGGCAGACCACGGCCATGGAGATATGGGAAGATACTGCGGGAGAGGTGGACTTTTTGGTGGCAGGGGTGGGTACTGGCGGCACCATCACCGGCGTGGCGGAGGTGATCAAGAAATTAAGGCCTGGTTTCCAGGCGGTGGCGGTTGAGCCCGCCGCCTCCCCTGTGCTCTCGGGAGGGCAACCCGGCCCCCACAAGATTCAGGGGATCGGCGCCGGCTTCGTACCCGCCATCCTCAACACCGCCATCATTGACGAGATCATCACCGTTACCAACGAGCAGGCGGTTGCCTGCGCCAAGGAGCTGGCCACCTCGGAAGGGATCCTGGCCGGTATCTCTTGCGGGGCCGCCACCTTTGCCGCCCTGGAGGTCGCCAGGCGACCGGAAAACGCGGGCAAGAAGATCGTGGTGATCCTGCCCGACACCGGCGAACGCTACCTAAGCACGGATCTGATGAAGTGACCGTTAGTGACTCCGTCCGTCATGCAAGTAAGCTACCAAGTAAGCTACAATGTAGCGTAAACCACGAAGGCCACGAAGAACACGAAGATTTTTCAACTTCGCGTGCCTCGTGGCCTTCGTGGTAGCAACCATGCCGGCAGGTGATCCCCGCCCCTGTTAGATTATGCGCGTGTCTACTCGCTGACAAACACCTTGTCCAGGACCTCGCCGATCTCCTGGACAAAGTGGAAGCGCACCCCTTTCTTGGCATGGGCCGGGATATCAAGGACATCCTTTTCGTTGTGCAGGGGGAGGATGACCTCCTTGATATCGGCCCGGGCCGCAGCCAGGACCTTCTCCTTGACGCCGCCCACCGGCAGCACATCCCCCCGCAGGGTAATCTCGCCAGTCATGGCAATATCCTTACGCACCGCCTTGCCGGTCAACAACGAGGTCAGGGCCACCACCATGGCCACTCCCGCCGACGGTCCGTCCTTGGGGGTGCCGCCTGCCGGCACATGGACATGGATGTCCTCCTGGGCAAATTTATCTTCGTCAATCTCCAGGGCCTTGGCGTGGGAGCGGATATAGGTCAAGGCCGCAGTGGCCGACTCCTTCATCACATCACCCAAGGTGCCGGTGAGGATCAAGCCCCCCTTCCCCTTCATCTTGGCCGCCTCGATAAAGAGGAGCACCCCGCCCACCGGGGTCCAGGCCAGACCGGTGGCGAGCCCCGGCCCCCAATTCCTGGCCGCGGACTCTGGGAAGAAATCGATGGGTCCCAGGTACTTCAGCACCGATTTTTCCGTCACCACATGGGTCTTGATGTCGCCGGCAACCAAATCCTTGGCGATGCCGCGGCAGATGGCACCCAAGCGCCGCTCCAGGCTGCGCACCCCGGCCTCCCGGGTGTAGGAGCGAATCACCATGCGGATGGCCGCATCGCGGAAGGTCACATGGTGATCGGTCAGGGCATGGGCCGCCAGCTGCTTGGCGACCAGATGGCGCTTGGCGATCATCAACTTCTCGTCCTCGGTATAACTGGAGAGCTCGATGATCTCCATCCGATCCCGTAAGGGGCCGGGGATGTTCTCGATATAGTTGGCCGTGGTGATGAACATGACCTTGGAGAGGTCGAAGGGCACGTTCAGGTAATGG
>CAYSFY010000060.1:12887-20944 GCA_964430285.1 uncultured Desulfobulbia bacterium | reverse complement strand
CCTACCCCTAACGGCGGAGACGCGGCCCCCTCCGCCCAGAGGCCATGCCCTAGGCGGGCAATTGCAGTTGGCCGTCGCTCGCTTTCGGTTTCTTGAAGCGGTCCATGGTGGCGGTGAGATAGTCGGTCTGGCTGGCCAAGCCTTGGGCCGCGCTGTCGATCTGGGTCATGCCGTTGTGGATCTGCCTGATGCCGGCGGCCTGCATCTCACTGCCGGTCACGATATCATCCACCAGGGCGCCCATGGCGCTCACCTTATCGTAGATGGTGTCCAGGGCGGCGGCGGTGTCGCCGGCTACCACCACGGCACGGCCGATCTTCTTGAGCGGTCCTTCCAAGAGGAGGGTGGTGTCGTTGGCCGCTTCCGAACACCTGCCGGCCAAGCGCCGCACCTCTTCGGCCACCACCGCGAAACCCAACCCCTGTTCTCCGGCATGGGCGGCCTCCACCGCCGCGTTTAAGGCCAACAGATTGGTCTGAAAGGCGATGTCGTTGATGGTCTTGATGGTCTTGGCGATCTCCTGGGAGGCGCTCTTGATGTCGTTGATGGTCCTGACCATCTCACCCATGGTCACCTTCCCCTCCTCGGTAGTCACCTTTGCCTCCACCGACATCTCATTGGCCAGCTGGGCCTTCTGCACATTCAGATGGGTGGTGCCGTTGATCTCGGACATGGAGGCGCTGATCTCCTCCATGGATGAGGAGACCGTACTCGCCACCTCGTCCAGGGAGCGGACACTGCTCTCGATCTCCTCCCGGTTGCGGCGCAGGTTTTCGATCATGATGGTCATGGAGTGGCCCAGCTGACCGATCTCGTCGTTGCCGGTGATATCCACCGTCTGCTCCAGATCCCCTTCGGCGATCCCCTTGGCAATGGCCACCGCCCGCATCACCGGGCGGGTGATCATGGTGACGATGGCCAGAGAGAAGACCACCCCCAGGGTCAAGGCAACCAGGGCCATCACCACCAGATGGCGGCGCTTGGCCAGCAGGAACTCTTCCAGGCTACTGTTGGCCTGGACGTCGGCGGCCACGGTTTGGCGGATCTCATCCTGGCTCTTGAGGATGGCGGCCAAGGTCTGCTGGTCCTGCTCCTGGGCCTGTTCCATCTTGACCTCCGCCTCCCGGTTCTCCTTGGCGATGGTCTCCTCCGCCTGTACTTTAATCTCCTCGACCAGCGCCGCGACCCGTTCGCGGACGGTGGTCCCCATCTCCTGGGCCCTCTTGACCTTGTCGATCTGCTGGGTCATGGAGACATTCTCCGCGTCCAAGGCCTTGACCTCATCGTAGGTGCCGAGGTAGGCCCGTACCGCCCGGCTGGCCCCCTTGACCTTCTTCTCCTCCAAGGTGGCGAGATCGGGGAGGGCGAAAAAGCGCTCGGTGGCCGCCCGTAGGGTGTCGATCTCCTTGGCCACCACGGCATAGGGGGCGGAGTCGATAATGATCTTGTTGGCATTGCGGTCCACCGCTGCCATGGCCGACTCCACGCTCAACAACAGTTGGTAGAGCCCCACCTGTTTGGTCAGCCGCTCCTGAAAGAGCACCTCCCGCTCGCCGGCGGACTCCACCTGCCGCTCATGCTGGTCCGCCAGGGTCTGTTTGATGGTGGCGCCCACCGCCTCCACCCGCCCAGAGAGAGCCCGGCCACGTTCCACCAGCTTTTTGCTCACCTCCAGATTCTCGGTGATGATCATCAGCGACAGCCCGGCGATTAGGGCGATGAGCACACAGAGCATGCCCATGGCGATAAAGATTTTGGTCCGCAGTCCCAAATTGGCAAGGGGATTGCCCGCCATGGCTGCTGCTTGCGCGAAAGGTTTCTGCATAGGGGTATCCGCCGTAGTGTCTCACGAGGAGAGGCAAGGCCTCGGGATCGATCAAGCTTGGCACGAAGAGGAGAGAGCGGTCGCCGCACTCCTCCTCGTGCCAAGCTCCGTGTTACTTAACCTCCAGGGTCCACTCCCCGAAGCTGTGGTGGTCATCGCCGGTATGGTCGAAGACCGCGGCCCCGGCGGCATAGCTCTTGCCGTGGGCAAAGGGGGTGTCCTCCTTGGCGTTGCCGGTATCAAGCTTGCGGGCCATCTCCAGGGTCCACTTGCCGTCGGCCCATACCGCCGCCGCCTTGATGTCGGCGATGCTGCCGGAGACCTCCTTGGCGGGCAGGTACTGGGGGATGACGTCGCCGATATTGTCGATGGGCTTCTGACTGGTCACCAGGGCCGTGCCGGGATCGGCGGACGCGGGTGGGGTGCTCCTTGGCCTTCTCCAGCTTGTCCACGGAGAAGATGTTGGACTGGTCCTCGGCCAGACCCGCCGCTTGGCTGCGCACCGACTTCCAGTGCCAGACATCAGAGACAAAGCTCTTGCCGGAGAGCATGCAGGCGGTAAAATCGCCGCTGATCGGGAAGTTTAAGGCCATCCGGTCCTCGCGGTCCTTGCCCTCTTCGTAACCGTCCTTCTCCTTGTTCCAGGTCAGGGTCTTGTGGGTCACGTCCTTGGTGGCGTCCGGCCACTGGGCCAGGATATAGATCATATCGCCGTTGACCGCCGCCCGCAGTTGCAGGTCAACCTTCCCCTGATAGGCCTTGGGGTCACCTTCAACAGCAGGGGTCACCGCAACTGTAACCGGGGCAATGGCGGCCCACTCATCGGCCTTGCCGTCCAGGGTCGGGGCAGTGACCATGGCGTCGGCCACCACCTTGGGGGCCTCGGCAAAACAGCTCCCCGCGCTCATCAGTACCAATCCGGCAGTCAAACAATGTCTCCACAGCTTCATGCTCTCTCCTCCTTGGCCCTCACGGACCAGTTGCTTAAATTATCAGGCGTCATTGCCATGCAAGGTTGAGCCCATCAGCCCAGGCCCGTATATGCCATGTTGCTTGAAGGGGCGGGAACGGTCAAGCATTTTTTACCAGGAACTGCATCACCGTCGTGTTATCTCATTGAAGATAGGCAGAATTACGGTGCTGTGAGGAGCTGCGGGAGATGGCCACGGTGCCGGCAGGGTGCACTCGGCACCCTCGGCTCCCACGGGTTGCCTGCCGCTGGCGCCGTGAGAAAAGCACCATGACTGCTGGCGACGAGCCCCCCGCTGCTAGACCGTGGCCCCGGAAGGGATGTGCAGCGAGGGGAAGTCGTGGGCCTGACGCATGGAGTTGACGATGCAGTTACGGCCGATGACCGCGCCGTCCGGGACGGTGGCCCCGTTGCCCAGGAGGGTGATGCCGGTGTAGAGGTGAGAGGGGAACTCGGCATTGACCTGCTGCTTGTCGCCCGTGCCGACCACGGCATTGCGGCCGATGCGCACCCGTTTGTCCATGATCACCAGATCCACCAAGGCCCCTGCCCCCACCTCGCAGTCATCGATCAACACCGAATCACGGACCACGGCCCCCTTGGCCACCTTCACCCCGGGGGAGAGCACGGAGTTCACCACCTCGCCGTGGATGACGCAACCGGCGGAGATCATGGAGTTCTCCACCCGGCATGAGGCCCCGAAACGGGCAGGGCAGCGGTCCGCCATGCGGCCCCCGGCCTCGACGTTGGGCCTGATCCCCCAGGCCTCGGGGGAGATGCCGGAGTCTGGGCGCAGGATGTCCATGTTGGCCTGCCAGTAAGCCTGAATGGTGCCCACGTCCCGCCAGTAGCTGTTGAAGCGGAAGGCGTAGACATTGTCCCGCTGGATGGCCTTGGGGATGAGGTGCATGCCGAAATCCACCTCCTCCCGGTTTTCGGCAAGCAGAGCCAACAGGTACTGGGTGTCGAAGACATAGATGCCCATGGAGGCCAGGTCGGTGCGGGGGAGCTTGGGCTTCTCCTCCCACTCGACGATGCGTCCCTCCCCGTCGGTGATGCCGGTGCCGAACTGGTGGATCTCCTCCTTGGGCACCACCATCATGCCGATGGTGATGTCCGCCTTTTTCTCGCGATGGGCCTGGATCATCTGATCGAAATCCATCTGATAGATGTGGTCGCCGGAGAGGATCAGCACTTCGCGGGAGGGGTGGGCCTTGATAAAATCGATGTTCTGGCGCACGGCATCGGCGGTGCCCTTGTACCAGTCCGAGTCCTGGGAGCCGGTGCGGGGGGGGAGGATCTTCACCCCCCGGCTCCGGCCGGCCAGGTCCCAGGCGGCGCCGGTGCCCAGGTGGTTCATCAAGGAGAGAGGCTTGTACTGGGTGAGGACCCCGACCTGGGTGAGACCGGAGTTCATGACGTTGCTCAAGGAAAAATCGATGATGCGGTAGAGGCCGCCAAAGGGGACCGCGGGCTTGGCCCGGTTCTGGACCAGGATATTCAAACGGCTGCCGACACCGCCGGCCAGGAGCAGGACCAGGGTCTTGTTGATTGGGTTGTTCATCGGATGATCTCCCCATGCTTGATCACGCGCCCAAACTTCTCGGGCTGCAGGTGCGGGTAGATGGTGCAGTCGCTGCCAATGACGGTACCGGCCGGGATCTGGTTGTTCCAGCCCAGCACCGTCACCTCCTGGTCGGCGCCCTGGCCGCCGACCAGGGCGCCGGCGCCGAAGGTGGTGTTGACGTCACTCACCACCTTGGTGAGTCGGGCCCCTGACTCCACCCGGTTGTTGAAGAAGAGGACCGAGTCGCGGACCACGGCCCCGGCCGCCACATGGACCCCGGGGAAGAGGACCGAGCGTTCCACCTCTCCTTCGATGACGCAGCCGTTATAGATCAGGCTGTCGTGGATCGAGGCCCGGGAGCCGACCTTAAGCGGCTGATAGTCGCGGACGCCGCGGTGTTCGAGGTTGGTGCGGATCCCCCAGTTCTCCAGATCGATGGGCGGGGTCGGGCCCAGCAGGTCCATGGAGGTCTGCCAATACTCGTCGATGGTGCGGGTGTAGCCCCAGTAGCCGTGGAACTTATAGCCATAGACCTTGGCCTCGGCGGCCATCATCCTGGGGATGATGTCCTTGCCGAACTCGAAGGTGGTGTCTTCCCGGGCGTTGGCCTCCAGGGCGGCAAACAGGGCCTGGGGCCGGAAACAGAAGATGGTCATGGAGGCCCAGTTGAACTTGGGCTGCAGGGGTTTTTCCTTATAGTGCAGCACCCGGCCCCCCACCTCGCCATCCTCGTCATCGATATCCGCCACCCCGAAACGTTGGGCCCGTTCCACCGGCACCTTGAGGCAGGCCATGGTCAGGTCGGCCCCCTTGGCCTTGTGGTAGTCGATCATCCCCTGGTAGTTCATGTTGTAGATGTGGTCGCCGGAGAGGATCAGCACCACCTCCGGGTCGTGGTAGCGGATGAAGTCCAGGTTTTGGAAGACCGAATCGGCCGAGCCCCGGTACCAGTTGGAGCTGGCGTGGCCGGTGGAGGGGGGGAGGATGGAGATCCCCCGGTAGCGGCCGATCATATCCCAGGCGGCGCCACTGCCGATGTGATTGATGAGGGAGAAGCTGCGGAACTGGGAGAGGATGGCCACCTGCTCCAGGCCGGACTGCATCAGGTTGCTCAAGGGGAAATCGATGACCCGGGCAAAGCCGCCAAAGGGCACCGCCGATTTCGGCCGGTAGTAGGTGAGGACGTTCAGTTCGTCGACCCGTCCCCCGGCCAGGACCATGGCGAGAATTTTCGGTTTCAGTTTCATCATGCGCTCCAGGAAGTTGTCAATAAAGCCGTACCGATCCGATCACCCCGCCTTTGTTCGTGTCTCCTTGGTCGGCGCGGGCGCGCTCTTGGCCACGCCATCGATATGACGTTTGGTCAGCCGGATCAGGGTCTTGGTGTCAAAGTCCTTGTCCTGCTTGGCGAGATTCTTCAAGGGCACCTCGGCCCGGGCCGCCTGACGGTGGCCGCCCGCCGAACCCAACTGGCCATAGATCTTGTGGGCCAGGGTGCCGGCATTCTTTTTATAGCCGTCGCAACGGAAGATGACCACCAGTTTCTCGCAGTGGATGCCGGAGACAAAGACCCAGGAGACCTGATTGACCTGGTTGAAGAAGTCGGCGATGATCACCAGGATGTCCGGATTCCTGACCCTGCCCACATGGACATAGAGGCGGCGCTCGCTGATCTTCATCTCGGTCAGGGCGGTGCGGAAATAATTGAGTTCGGATGGTCTGAGTTCGGAGAGTTCAATCTTGCGCACCAGATTGTGGTTGGCCAGACTGAAGAGGTAGCGGAAGGAGATGATGTCGGCGAGCAGGGAGGCCTTCTCGAAATTATTGGTGTCGACCTTGATGGCGTAGAACATGGCCGTGGCCAGGGCCACCGACGGTTTCATGGCCGCGGCCCGCAGGTACTCCACCAGCATGGAGGAGGCGGCCCCATACTCCGGCCGGATATCCACATAGCGGGCCTGCCAGCCGCTGGTCAGGGGGTGGTGGTCGATGACGGCATCAAAGGTGATACTCTCAAAGGCGGGGAGGTGCGGGGGTTGGGAGTCCACCATCACCTTCTTGGAGAACTCCTTGAGCTTCAGGGTGTGCAGACGCTCGGCCGGGATCTTCAACAGATCAACCATGGAAACGTTGCTCAACCGTCTGATTTCATTGGGGTAGCCGATGGTGACGCTCTTGACCTTATAGCGCAGCAAGCGCTTGATTGCCAAGGCACAGGCCAAGGCATCGGGATCGGCATTGATCACCACCAGGACATCGTCATCCTTGGCAAAGATCCCCCAGAACTCCTCCAAGCGCTCCTTGGCCGTCTTCTTGGGGACCTTCTCCACCGCTGCCTTACGGCCGCTCATCTTGGTCTTCTTGACACTCATTGCAATCACCACGGCCATTAAAGGCCAGGTCAAGGGCGTTGGTCAGCAACCATCCCGGGTGGGTACGACTCTCCAAAAAACGTGTATTTGTAACACAGTCCGGCCTGCCAACGCAATGGAATTAACAGCTAATCAAACACCGGCACCGAAGGGAAGAGCCCTTGATTGGTGTGGGGGATAAACTTGGCCCCCGAAAAACGCAACATGAACTCCTGGTTGACATTGAGTTCCACATAGGTGATGGCCTTGGTGATCCGGCCACAGCGCTCCCGGGCCAGGTCATCCCTCAGCACCATCTCTGCCCCGGCAAGCGAGCTGTTGCCGATGGGGTGGTAGACCGTGAGCGGCAGATCGGGGAGCATGCCCAGGGTGACGGCCTGGCGTGGGTCGATATGGCGGCCAAAGGCCCCGGCCACATAGATCCGCCGCAGCTCGTCAAAACCGACCCCCACCTGGGAGGTGAGGGTGGAGAGGATGGCGTACATGGCCGCCTTGGAGCGCATCAGGGCGTCCAGGTCCACCTGGCCCAGGACCACCGGCCGGCCGCCTTCGGCCTCCGTAGCCGGGACCACGGTGTAGAGCAGCCCCTCCTCGCCGTCCACAAGACGGACGGGATCGGAGCCGGGCCGAAATTTCCCCCGGCGGTCGATGATCCGGGCGAGATAGAGCCCCGCCACCAGGTCAATGATCCCGGAACCGCAGAGACCGCGGGGGGGGTGTTGGTCGATAGTCCGCCAGCGGACCTCCCGGCTCTCGGGGTCAATGGTCACATGCTCGATGGCCCCGGGACCGGCCCGCATCCCCATGCGGGCCACCCCGCCCTCCAAGGCGGGACCGGCGGCCCCGGCGCAGGCAATCAACCACTCCCGGTTGCCGACCACCACCTCGGCGTTGGTGCCCACGTCAATCAGCATGGAGGTCTCTTCCTGCTGGTCCAGGCCACTGGCCAGGATACCGGCGATCAGATCGCCGCCAAAGTAGCTGCCTACCCCGGGCAGCACAAAGACCGGGGCTGACGGATGGATGGCCAGACCGAGTTCGTGGGCCACGACCAGGTCCGGGGCATTGACCTGGGGGATGTAAGGCTCCCGGCAGAGATGAAAGGGGTCCTGCCCCAGAAAGAGGTGGACCATGGTCGGGTTACCGGAGACGCTCATGGCCCGAATCTCCCCGGGCGCCATGCCGACCTGACGGGCCAACTCGACAGCGAGGTCGTTGATCGAGGCCATCACCGCGGCCTGCAAGGCGGCCAGCCCCCCCTCCTTGGCCGCCCAGTGGATACGGGAGAGGATATCGTCACCAAAACGGATCTGGCCGTTGGGA
>CAYSFY010000060.1:11060-12877 GCA_964430285.1 uncultured Desulfobulbia bacterium | reverse complement strand
CGCCAACAGGGAGAAGGAGCTCGGGACCCATCTCACCCTGGGCCAGCTGGCCGCCGGTGGCGAGATCGATGAGCGAGGCCTCAAGATAGGTGGTGCCCAGGTCCAAGGCCAGGCCAGGGAGCACGGCGGGTGCCTGGGCCAAGAAATCCACCACCTCATAGCGCCCCTCCATGCGGTTGATCACCGCCACCCCGCGGAAACCGGCCGCCCTGAATTGCCTGGCCACCCGGGCCGCCTGCCGCCAGGGCACCACCACGGGGGCATCGCCCAGGGTAGAGGAGAGGGCACGCTTCAGGCGATCGACATCCCCCGTATTGTCGGTAAGGGCTGGCAGCGGGGCGATTACAGGGAGTGCAAGGACAATAGCCATGGATGAATTTCCGGTTGACGGCAAAAGCAAATCGTGTAGGGTGGCATGGTCTGTTCATGCCCCCCTACGTCCAATTCGTAATTCTTAATTCGTAATTTTTCAGCAAATGAACCAAATCGACTTCACCCTCTACCAGCAGGTCGGCATCGTCGGGGTACCGCCCCGGGCCGTGATCCGGGCCTTAAACGAGGCCCGGATCACCATCCACGACCTGGATGCCCGGCTGGTGACCGCCAGTATCGACGGAGTCTCGCCGCTGTTGCCCAAGGTCTACTGCGCCATCCTGCGCACCGTGGTTTTAAACGCCATCCACCTTAAGCTCGACGCCATCCTTATCGATGTGGGGCCAGGCAAATGCGACAGCGCCCTCCACGTCTCCACCATTTTGCAGGCCATCCTCCCCATCCCGGTGATCCGCACCAGGAACCTGGATGACCAGGGCCTGGGCACCCCCTTCTGCAAGGCGCGCTTAAACCTCACCGAAAAATTTCTGGCCATCACCGACGGGGTCAAGACCGCTGAACCCGCCCCCTGTACCTTTAAGGCCTGTCGGCCCAAGGCCGGCTTCTGGGGGGTGCCGCCCCGGGATTTCTCCATCCTCGCCCCCTTCCCGGCCACCACCCATATCTATGGTTGGAGCCGCTGTCTGGAGAACAAGACCCCGGCCGACGAGGCGCTGGAGGCTTACTGCAACCCCGCGGTACCCACCGTCTTCTTTGCCCAGTCCTTCTGCGCCAAGACCGCGCTGGCCAAATTCCTGGCCGACCGTCACCCCCTGGCCCTCTACCTGGATGTGGACTTTACCGCCTCCAGCAGCGCCCGGGCCAAGGTCCAGGCCTTTCTCGAACTCTCGGGGGCCCTCGCATGATCCTGGGCGACTTCGGCACCTCCTACTGCAAGTTCCTGAACCTCGGCGAGGAGTCGGGCCAACCCACCATCCTGCCCACCAAGGAGTTGCCCGGCAACCTGCGCTGCGATCTGGCCACCGGCCACAACGGTCAGCGCTTCGCCGACCGCTATGTCAACGAGTTGATCGCCCTGGCCCGGGGGGGCGAGGCGGTGATTACCGAGCCGGACTATGTGCTCTTGGACTGCGGCAGCCGGGATATCAAGTTCGTGGCCTTTGCGGGCGGCAAATTGAAGGACATGGGCTGGAACACCGAATGCGGCGCCTCCATGGGCTTCACCATCGAACTCTTGGAACGCTACTATGACCTGGACTACCGGGAGATGACACCCCCCAGCCACACCTTTGCCGTCACCTGCGGGGTCCTGGGCATGAGCCATATCTTCGATGCGGTGATCAACGGGGTGCCGGTCTCCGAGGCCGTGGCCAGCTTCATCAAGGGGATTGCCATCAACGCCTACCGCTTCTGCGGCTCGCCCCAAAAGCTCTACCTCTCCGGCGGCCTGTGCGCCAACCCGGTGTTCGTCGGCAGCCTCCCCT
>CAYSFY010000060.1:0-11050 GCA_964430285.1 uncultured Desulfobulbia bacterium | reverse complement strand
GAGGTGGTGCCCTTGGGCCGCTTCCTCCTGCTCACCGGTCTGGCCCGTTACACGGGGTGAACGGGATGACCAACGCAACCACCAAGGTCAACTGCATGGCCTGCCGCTTTTTCTATGTCACCTACGAACCCAACCACCCTTACGGCTGTCGGGCCTTGGGTTTTAAGTCCCGGGAGATGCCCTCGCGCACGGTCTACATCAGCTCCGGCATGGAGTGCCGCAGTTTCACCCTCAAGACCGTGGTGAAGAAGGGGTAAAGAGAAGCGCGGCCGAGCGGCGTTACCATACCCAGGGCCTGGCCAATGGGCAATTGTATTTTCGAGAGAACGGACAAAATGAGGGTCGGTCAGCCGCGGGGAGGGAGTGTACAGTGTGGGGAGAGAGGATTGCGCCAAGACAAGGGCGGGAGGCGAAAGGGGGAGAGTCGGGATCAGCGGCAGAGGGGCCACGCTTTGGGTGCCGGACACCCATCAGCCAGGAGAGGCGCCCGCTGCCTACCGAGAGCAGGTCAACTCCAGATGTTTACGGCGAAATAGGACTGACAGAACTCTCTGACCAACTGCTGCCGGGTCGGTAAGTCCATACGGAAATAGAGGGGGCTTCTCATCAAGACATTGATCGCCTGACGGATACACTGTCTAGGGGTCATGGCCGGGTCTCCTGCTAAAAGAGGGGCTAACCGTCGATCACCAAAGGGTCTGGCAAGATTCTGCCTTGTGTGAATGCAAGAGCCGCTCCACGTTGGCTGCCTTGATCACGCGCCAATAAACTTGGGCGAAGAGGGCCCCCCTGGGCCATCACGGGCAGGAGCTCCCGCCCCCCCCAATTTCCAGAATTACGGAAAGCCGTCTGGAAATCTGGAATATAGCCCTGACGCGCTTACCCCCGAAGGGTCTCCTCCCCCCTCGCCAACCCCTTGACGCAGGTTCACGCCCCACCTCATCCATTCATAATTGTCATGCAAATCCAAGGCGTTGCCCATAAATCAGCCCAAGGGCCATTTTCCCTTTACAAAAAGGGCCAAATCGAATAATTAAACGGACTTCAATGAATGATGGCTGAGGAGAAACTCCTCTCTCCATCCAGGGTTTGCAACGGTCCGCCGGTGCGGGAGGGGATGCCGAAACCGCCCCTTGCCAAGCTCCCGGACGGCCCCGTTGCGCATACCTCAATAAGGGAAATAGCTGTTTGCCATGACATCACTACTCACCTTCCCCAAGGGTGGTGTTCACCCCCCGGAAGCCAAGGGGCTGACCGCCCACCTGCCCATCGAGGTCATGCCGGTCGCCGATGAACTCGAAATCATCCTCGGCCAGCACATCGGTGCCCCCTGCACCCCCACGGTCAAGGCCAAGGACGAGGTCCGCGAGGGCGACATCATTGGCGAAGTGACCAAGGGCTTGGGTGTACCGCTGCACGCGCCAACTGGGGGCACCATCAAGGGGGTGCAACAGGCGGCCCACCCCATGCGGGTCACGGCCCCTGCCCTCATCTTGCAAACCAACCGCGAGCTTCCACCCCCGGTGTACAGCCGTTGCGACTGGCAGCTGTTGGACAAAAAGGAGTTGTTGCACAAGGTCCATGGTGCCGGCATCATCGGCATCGGCGGCGCCGGTTTCCCCTCCCACGTCAAGTTGAATCCCCCGGCCGACAATCCGGTGGACACCCTGATCTTGAATGGCGCCGAGTGCGAGCCCTTCATCACCGCCGACCACCGCCAGATGCTGGAGCAGAGCAACGAGATCGTCGAAGGGGCCAAGGTCATCTTGAAGATCCTGGGGATCAAAGATTGCCACATCGGCATCGAAAACAACAAGCCAGACGCCATCGCCGCCATGACCCGCGCCGCGGCTGCCGGCTCCACCGCGGAATACAAAATCCAGGTCCGCCCCTTGAAGGTCAAGTACCCCCAGGGCTCGGAGAAACAGCTGATCCAGTCGATCACCGGCCGCAAGGTGCCGGCCTTTGCCCTGCCCTCGGCAGTGGGGGTGGTGGTCCACAACGTCAGCACCACCAAGGCCATCTTCGATGCCGTGGTCATGGGCAAGCCCCTGTACGAGAAGGTGATGACCTTCTCCGGACGCGGCATTACCCGGCCGGCCAACCTGCTGGTCAAGGTCGGCACCCGGGTCAGCGACATTGTCGCCTATCTGGGCGGGGTGACCCCGGCCCTTGCCAAGATCGTCATGGGCGGGCCGATGATGGGCTTTGCCATCTCCACCCTGGACATCCCGGTGACCAAGACCACCTCGTCGGTCCTCTTCCTCGCCGAAGAGGAGATCGACACCCGGCCCCACTCCCAGTGCATTCGCTGCGGCTGGTGCGTGGAGGCCTGCCCCATGGGGGTCGAGGCCAAGGAGGTGGCCATCCATGTGGAGGCGGGCCGCTCCCAGGACACCGCCCGGTTTGGGGTGTTCGAGTGTTTCGAGTGCGGCTGCTGCGCCTATGTCTGCCCAGCCAAGCGTCCCTTGGTCCAGTTCATGCGCCTGGCCAAGATGAAGGCCAAACGATAATAACTATCAAGGAGAAAGGCCATTAACGAGCAAGCACCAGATACCCGGTTGTCCGCTTCCAGCTCCAAGCTGTGGAAGGTTTCCATCTCCCCCCATGTGCGCAGCCCCGAATCGGTCCCCAGAATCATGTGGACCGTGGTGGCCTGTCTGGTCCCCTCCTTGATCATCACCGCCGTCAGCGTGATCAGCTGCTGCGCGGTGGAGTATATCAGCCAACGGGCCTTGGGGCGAACCATCACGGTGAGCGACGGCAGTGCCGTGATCACCGGCATGCTCATCGCCTTTGTCATCCCGCCGGGTGTCCCCTATCTGCTGCCGGTACTGGGCGCGGTGATGGCCATCTATATCGGCAAGCACCTGTTAGGCGGCATCGGCTACAACATCTTTAACCCGGCCCTCTTGGCCCGGGCCTTTCTTCTAGCCACCTTCCCGGTGGCCATGACCTCCTCCTGGCTGCCACCCTTAAAGGAGATGGCGATCTTCTCCCACCTGGGCCGCACCATCGACGCCGTGGCCACCGCCACCCCGCTGGCGGTGATGAAGAGCCAAGGGATGGCGTCGGTACTGGAACAGTTCGGCGCTACCCCCGGCATCTACGCCACCTTCTTCCTGGGCTGGCGGCCCGGCTGCATCGGCGAGACTTCGGGCCTGCTTATTGTCCTGGGCGGCATCTACCTCCTCTACCGGGGCTACATCACCTGGCACATCCCGGTGTCGGTGCTGGCCACCATCGCCTTGGCCTCGTGGTGCTTCGGCGGCCCGACCTACTTCAGCGGCGATCCGCTGCTGGCCATCCTCTCCGGCGGCGCGCTGTTGGGGGCTTTGTTCATGGCCAACGACTATGTCACCTGCCCGATCAGCAAGAAGGCCCAACTCATCTACGGGGTGGGCATTGGCCTGATCACCGTGCTCATCCGCCTGAAGGGCGGCTATCCGGAAGGGATCTGTTACGCCATCCTGCTCATGAACCCCTTGAGTTCGGTGCTGGATGAGTGGTTCAAGCCCCAACGCTTTGCCCCGCCCATTGCGCCTCTCCAGGGAGGTGGCAACTGAAGAATATCCTCACCATCATCTTCCGCCTAACCGTGGCCTGCCTGCTGGCCGGCCTGGTCATGGGTATCACCTTTGTCCTCACCAGCAAGGCCAAGAAGCACAACCTGCACGTCAACGAGCAGAAGGTCATGCTGAGCCTGTTGGGCTTCTCCGCCAACCACCCGGCCCCGGCCACCCTGGCCATGCACGAGCTCTATCGCTACCTGGTCAGCGACCAGGGGGTGCAGTCCATGGGCTACCTGCTGCCCGTGGGCGAGGGTCATGGTGAGTACAACTTTCTCGCCATCGACCTGGACGGCAAGTTCATCAGCCAGACCCCGGTGACCATCGCCCCGGACAAGGTGACCGAGGAGGCGGAGCGTACTGCCGCCATCCAGAGCGCCGTGGGTGCGGGCAAGGGCTTAAGCTATGCCGACCAGACCATTATCGTCACCCAGGAGCATCAACGCTTGGCCTATCTGCTGCCCGGCAAGTTTCCCGGCTTTAAGACCTTTGTCAGTGTCATCCTCGCCCTGGATCAGCAGCTGACCATCCGCGGGCTGGAGATCATGGAGCATGAAGAGGACCCGGGTCTGGGCGGCGAGATCGTGCAGCGCTACTTCAAAAACCAGTTCATCGGCAAGACCATTGCTGCGATAAAAAAGATCGAGGTGGTGAAGACCCCCCTGCCGGAAGAGTACCGCCAGGCCCTGGAGGCAAAGGAGGGTGAGCGCATGGGGGCGGCAGAGGTAGCCGCCATCGAGGCCCGGTATCAGGACAAGGATATCTACGCCTTGACCGGCGCCACCATCTCCAGCCGCTCGGTCACCAACGGCGTTAAGGGGATTGCCCAGAAATTCGCCTACCGCCTGGAGATCCTGAACCGGGTGATCAGCGAACAAAAGATCGCCACCCCGTTTTAATGAAGTAGCAGCCGGCAGGGCGAACTCCTTTCACCAAACCGCCAACAGTAAGCACTCACACGCGGAGCATGTATCGTGGCAACTGACAAAACAAGCCTACAACTGGTCGTTAACGGCATCCTCAACGAGAACCCGATCTTCCGCCTGGTGCTCTCCATGTGCCCGGCCGTGGGGATCAGCACCACGGTGATGAACGGCTTCATGCTCGGCATCGCCGTGCTCTTTGTCCAGGTCTTCTCCAGTTGCACCATCTCGCTGTTTAAGAACGTCATCCACCCCCGCATTAGGATCCCCACCTACACCCTGACCATCGCCACTTGGGTGACGGTGATCGACATGGTGTTGGCCGCCTACCTGCCCGAGGCCTACGCCAAGATGGGGATCTTCATCAAGTTGATCGTGGCCTTTGCCATCATCACCATGCGCCTGGAGATGTTTGCCTGCAAGGAGAGCGTCAACGCCTCGTTCTGGGACGGCATCGGCATGGGCCTAGGGTTCATGCTCGGCATGATGTCCCTGGGTCTGGTGCGCGAACTCTTAGGCATGGGGACTATCCTCGGCTACGATGTCCTGGGCTTCAAGCCGCTGCTCTTCTTCGTCCTCCCCTTTGCCGGCTTCTTCTGCGTGGGGCTGATGATGGCCTTTTTCAACTACATCGAACTCGTCTACAAACGAGGGAAACAGGCGTAAAGTCATGAATATCACCCATCTCTACCGACGACTGCTGCTGGTGGTCATCCTCGCCCTTGCCCTGCCTGCCCTGGCCGGGGCGGAGGGGTTGATCCACGGCAAGAGCTTTGGCAAGGCCAATGAGATCATCCTGACCTTTGTGGCCCCGCAAGCGGAGGGGGTGATCGCCAACCCGGCCAGCTACCGGGTCTACGAGGAGCAGGACCCGGACATCCGTTTACAGGTGACCGCGGTCCAGGTAAGTCCCGACCACGCCAGCGCCACCCTGACCTTTGCCCAGCCGCTGAATACGCGGCTCCCCCACATCGTCACCTTCTCGCCGGAGGGCGCCACCGGCGCCGCCACCTCGTTTCGGGTGACCAAGTCCTACCTAGGGTATCTCTTCTCCATCCTGATCAGCGCCCTGTTGATCAACAACTTTGTGTTCACCAAGTACCTGGGCCTCTGCGTCTTCTTCGGCACCTCGAAACGCAAGGATACGGCCAAGGGCATGGGGCTCACCTTCACCATGGTCATGGTGGTGAGCGCCATCATGAGTTGGTTCTTCTACCAGTTCATCTTGAAGCCCTACCACTTGAACTTCCTGCAGATCGTCATCTTTATCGGCCTGGTGTCGCTCACCGTGCAGGCGGTGGACACCGTGCTGCGCAAGGTCAACCCTGCCCTGTTCAACGCCTTTGGGGTCTACCTGGTGCTGGTGATCGCCAACTGCGTGATCATCGCCGTGCCCCTGATCCTGGCCGACAACGAGTACAACTTTCTGGAGTCCTTCATGCTGGCCCTGGGCGCCGGTGGCGGCTTCCTGCTCGCCCTGTACATGATGAGTTCGGTACGCGAGCGCATGGAGCTGGCCCGCATCCCACCCACCTTTAAGGGGGTGCCCATCGCCTTTGTGGTGGCCGGTCAGTTCGCCCTGGCCTTTCTCGGCTTCTCCGGCTTGACCTTTTTTTGACGGTTTCGCATTTGCGATTCCATCATTAATTTAGCCCTTGGCTCGGCCCCTTGACAAACATGGCAATGATAGCAAATTTGAATTACTTAATAAAATCGTCTCTCCTCCCCACAGGAGTATCTCCCCGGGAGGAGGGCCTGCAAAGAGCCTCTCTGCACGGGGCTAGGTGTTAGTTATGGATCCCGCACTCATCAAACTTGCCCTGGGCGGCATCGCCCTTCTCGGCTGCATCGGCCTCTTCTTTGGTATCGGTCTGGCCCTGGCCGCCCACAAATTCGCCGTGGAGGTCAACCCCCTGGTCCACGAGGTGCTGGAGTCCTTGGCCGGCGCCCAGTGCGGCGGCTGTGGCTATGCGGGCTGCGAGGGGTATGCCATCGCCGTGGTCAATGACCCCGAGGTCCCCCCCAACCTCTGCTTCCCCGGCAAGGAGAAGGTGGCGGAGCGGGTGGCCACCCTCACCGGCAAGAAGATGGCGGCCGTGGACGATGTCATCGCCGTGGTCCGCTGCTCCCGCAAGGAGGGCCGTGTCAGCCACAAGCACGAGTACATCGGCTTTGCCTCCTGCACCGCGGCGAGCTTGGCCTTTGGCGGGCCGTCGGCCTGCAACTACTCCTGCATCGGCTTGGGTGAGTGCAAGGCCAGCTGCCCCTTTGACGCCATCACCATGGTGGAGAGCTTCCCCCAGGTCAACCCCGACCGCTGCGTGGGGTGCGGCACCTGCGTCAGGGTCTGTCCCAAGCGGGTCATGGAACTGATGCCTCTGACCGCCCGGGTCCACTGTCCGTGCAGCACTAAGGACCTGGGTAAGGATGTACGCAAGGTGTGCGAAGTGGGTTGCATCTCCTGCCAGATGTGCGTGAAGAAGTGCCCTGCCGAGGCGGTGACCTACGCGGAGGGCCTGATCAAGGTTGACCACGCCAAGTGCATCGCCTATGGCCCGGAGTGCCAAGAGGTCTGCGTGGAGAAGTGCCCGCGCAAGATCATGAAAAAGTATGACGGCAGAAAGGTCATTGCCCGCCAGGCGGAAGGCCTGCGCATGGCTTCCTAACCCGCCTATCTCCCGCCTTCAGCATCGAGGATACCAGATGAAGAGAATGAAAATCGCCACCGCCACCCCCTGTGATCAGAAACGCCGCTCCTTTTTAAAGATGTGCGGCCTCGTGGGCCTAGGCTCGGCCGGCGCCGCCCTCCTCCCTGCCGAGCGGGCCGAGGCGCTGCTCTTTGGCAAACGGGAGTACAAGGTCACCAAGACCCGGCTGGCCATGGGGTCGTTTTTTGCCATCACCGCCTTCCACCCCTCCCAGGATGAGGCGGAAACGGCCATTGGCCTCGCCTTTGACGAGGTGGACCGCTTAAGCCGGCTGCTGAGCCGCCACGATGGCGCCACCCCCCTTGCCCACCTGAACCGCACCGGCACCCTGACCTCGGCCCCGCCCGAGTTGGTGGAGGTGGTCAATGCCTCCCGCCACTACCACCGCCTGACCAACGGCGCCTTCGACGTCACGGTTCAACCGGTGGTGGATCTGTTCAAAGAGCGTTTTGCCGCCGGTCACCGGCCCACGGAGGGCGAGATCAGCGACCTCTTGCCCCGGGTAGGCTCCGAGCACCTCAGGGTCGAGGGGGATACCATCAGCTTTGCCCGTCCGCGGATGGGCATCACCCTGGACGGCATCGCCCCCGGCTACATCGTTGACCGGGTTTCCACCCTGCTTAGCCGCCTCGGGGTCAAGAACCACCTGATCAACTGCAGCGGCGACATCCGCACCTCGGGGGTGGCGGAAAAAGGGGCACCCTGGACCGTGGCCATCCAGGACCCCAACCACCAGCAGGCCTATCCCGACGTGGTGACCATGGCCAGCGGCGCCATCTCCACCTCCGGCAGCTACGAGATCTACTACGACCAGGAGCGGACCTTCCACCACATCGTCTCCCCGCGTAGCGGTCACTCGCCAACCCTGGCCACCAGCGTCACCACCACCGCCAGCACCGTCATGGCCGCCGACGCCCTGGCCACCGGCCTCATGGTCATGGCCCCCCAGGAGGGTCTCCGCTTGATCAACAGCCAGAAAGCCAATGAGTGTTTCATCATTGGCCGGGATACCCACGCCCTCCAGTCCAACGGCTGGTCCAAGACCGTGGCCTAAACTTTTCCGGCACCGCCCGGCACGCTGGTAACGCCAGCCATGCATCCCCCCTACCCGCTCAACAGCAAGGCCATGCCGGGCACACCCGGCATGGCCTTTTTTTTCCCTTCACCCTGCACCCTTTCCATGCCTGTCTTCCAACTCAGCGACACCATCTTTTTCCCGCCCCCGCAGCTGGCCCGGGAGGACGGACTGCTGGCCGTGGGTGGCGACCTCTCCCCGGAGCGGCTGCTGGTGGCGTACCAGATGGGGATCTTCCCCTGGTACGCGGAAGGTGACCCCATCCTCTGGTGGGCCCCGACCCCGCGCCTGATCCTGCGCCCAGAGGAGTTTCACCTCTCCCGCAGCCTGGGGCGGGAGCTGCGACGGGGCACCTTCACCTTTACCATGGACACCGCCTTCCCAGCAGTGATCCGCGCCTGCGCCGAGGTCCGCACCACGTGCGGCGAGCCCACCTGGATCAATGAGGAGATGATCGCCGCTTACTGCCGCCTGCATGCCTTGGGCTATGCCCACTCCCTTGAGTGTTGGCAAGGAGATGAACTGGTGGGCGGGCTGTACGGGGTGGCGGTGGGCGGGATCTTCTTTGGTGAGTCCATGTTCAGCCGGGTGGCCAACAGCTCCAAGGCCTCCCTAGCCGTCCTGGCCCGCCAGCTCACCCTCTGGCGGTTCGCCTGCATCGACTGCCAGATGCGCACCGACCACCTCCTCTCCCTGGGCGCCCAAGAAATGGCGGGCGACCAGTTCTTCTCCATGCTGCAACAGGCCATCCTCCGCCCCGACCGCCGGGGACCATGGGAGCTGGAGCCGCTGCTGGTGGTTGGAATGCTGAATTAGAAATTACGAATTACGAATGATCAGGGCCTGCCCCATTTATTCCCAGACCGACAGTCCTCCCCCCTACCTTTTCCGCCCCCAATCCCCCGCGTAGCCTTGACGGATGCGGCCTACAATGCTAAAGCTAGGCCATGAATATTCGTACCATGAAGGCCTTGGACCACTTTGTCGGCATCCCCCTCTGCCTGCTGCTGGATGGTTATCAGCTGCTGCGTCAGCTCTGCCGCCGGGACCGGCCGCGGCCGTTTTGCCGCATCCTGGTCATGAAGTTCTTCGGCATCGGCAGCATCCTACTGGCCTCCCCCATGCTGCGCGCCATCAAGGAGCAATACCCCGAGGCCCGCATCGGCTTTCTCACCTTTGCCGCCAACCGGGAGATGGTCGAACGTCTGGAACTCACCGATACCATCTATACCCTGCGCACCGATAGCCTCCCCCACTTTGCCCGGGACCTGATCCTCGCCCTGGGTCAGATACGGCAAGAGCGTTACGACGCCACCATCGACATGGAGTTCTTCTCCAAGTTCTCCACCATCGTCACCTACCTGACCCACAGCCCGGTGCGCATCGGCTACTTCCTGCGCCAGATGTGGCGCGGCCACCTGCTCACCGAGGCGGTCTACTACAACCACTACAAGCACATCACCGAGGTCTTCGGCGCCCTGGCCGTCCCCTTGGGGGTGACCATCCGGGACTATCGCCTGCAACAGCCCAGGCTCACCCCTAACGAGGAGGAGGGGGCCTGTACCCTCTTGGCCAAGGAGGGCATTACTCCTCACCATACGGTCATCGTCTTTAACGTCAATGTCAGCGACCTTTCCTTGGAACGGCGCTGGTCCCAAGAGAACTTCCTCACCCTGGCCCGGGAGGTGCTGGCCGAACCCGGGGTGCGCCTCCTCTTCATCGGCAGCCCCGCCGAGGCCCCCTATGTGGCGGCGACCGTCGACCAGCTCCCTCACGATGGCCGGGTGATCAACCTCGCTGGCAAGACCCGTTTCGCCGAACTGCTGGGGGTCCTGAAACGGTGCCGGCTGCTGGTCACCAACGACAGCGGCCCCTTGCACCTGGCCTGCGCCCTGGGGGTGGCCACCGTCTCCTTCTTCGGCCCAGAGACCCCCATGCTCTACGGGCCTCGCGGTGAAAGGGACCAGGTCTTTTATCAGGGGATCTACTGCAGCCCCTGCCTCAATGTCTTCAACGTCAAGACCGCCCCCTGCCGGGGCCAAAACCTCTGCATGCAAGGGATCTCCCCCGAGTCGGCCCTGCACGCCGTCCGGGAACACCTTGCCCATCTCCGGGAGCCCCCCCATGTCCCATGAACCCTGCTGTCCTCTCTGTGGGGGGCAGCTGCCCCCTCTCCTCTATGGGGCAGAACCCCTGCCCATCCGGCGCTGCCCCTGCGGCATGCTCTTTCTCCATCCGCAGCCCGCGGCCGATGAACTGCACCACATCTACCAGAATGATTACTACCGCAGTTGGGGGCTGGACAGAAAAGATGCCGGAGAGGAGGCAGGGGAGGCCACTCGGCTGATGAAGCAGGCGACATTTGGCCTGCGCCTCAAACGCCTGGCCGAGGTGATGGAACCGGGGAGGGTACTGGATGTGGGGTGCGCCACCGGCTTCTTCCTGGAGGTGGCGGAGAGGGCCGGCTGGCAGGTCCATGGGGTCGAGTTGTCTTCTTACGCGGCAGCCGAGGCCAGGCGCCTGTTTGGCGAGCGGGTCTTTAACGGTACCTTGGAGGAGGCGGGTTTTAGCGACCACTCCCTTGATCTGGTCACCCTCTCGGATATCCTGGAGCACATCCCCTGCCCCGGCGCCTTTCTCAAGGAGGTGCGGAGGATCCTGGTGCCGGGTGGCAGGGTGATGATCGTCACCCCCAACGCCGCGAGCCTCTCCGCGCGTCTGATGGGGCAACGCTGGAGCCACTTCAAGGCCGAGCACCTCCACTACTTCTCAACC
>CAYSFY010000059.1:17155-21173 GCA_964430285.1 uncultured Desulfobulbia bacterium | reverse complement strand
CGGAAGATCATCCGTTTCTTCGTAGAAAAAAAGGCCGAGGCCGTGATCCTGGCCGAGGCCGGCCGCTTGGTCACCTTCGGGGTGCAGCCCACCGCGCCCGAGACCGGCTATGGCTATATCCAGAAGGGCGAGGGCAACACGGTCAGCTCCTTTGTGGAGAAACCGGACCTGGAGACGGCCAAGGGGTATCTCGCCTCGGGCGACTACTTCTGGAACTCCGGCATGTTCGCCTTTAGTAACCAGGTGCTGTTGGAGCAGATGGCCGAGCACTGCCCGGAGATCATCCATGCCATGAAGCAGGCCGTGGATGGCGGCAGCTCGGACGGCACCTTTTTCCGCCTGCAGGCGGCGGCCATGGCAAGCTCACCCTCCGACTCCATCGACTATGCGCTGCTGGAGAAGTCGGCGCGGGTGGCGGTGGTGCCGGCGGATCTGGGATGGAGCGATATCGGCTCCTGGCAGGCCTTGTGGGAGGTGGCGGCCAAGGACCGGGATGGCAACGTGGTCAGTGGTGACGTCATCCTGGAGGGGGTGGAGAACTGCCTGATCCGGGCGGAACACAGTCTGGTGGCGGCAGTGGGCCTCACCGATACCATGGTCATCGAGACCAGCGACGCGGTGTTGGTGGCCCCCCTCTCCCGTGCCCAGGAGGTGAAAAAGGTGGTGGACCGCCTGAAGCGGGAGAACCGCGATCAGTACAAGGTGCACCAGACCGTCTTCCGCCCCTGGGGCAGCTACACCATCCTGGAGGAGCAGGAGAAGTTCAAAATCAAGCGCATCACCGTGCAGCCCAAGGTCAAGCTCTCCTTGCAGATGCACCACCACCGCTCCGAGCACTGGGTGGTGGTCAAGGGCACGGCCCGGGTCACCTGTGGCGAGCGAGTCTTCCTGGTCCTGGAGAACCAATCCACCTACATCCCCTGCGGCGAGCGCCATCGTTTGGAGAACCCGGGGGTCATCCCCCTGGAGTTGATCGAGGTCCAGAACGGCAGCTACCTGGGCGAGGACGACATCGTCCGCTTCGATGACGACTTCGGTCGGCAAGGGTGAGGGGTAGGGTGCTGTCATGAAGGTAGTGATCGCCAAAAAGGCCGGCTTCTGCATGGGGGTGCGGCGGGCCGTGGACCTGACCCTGGACCTGGTCAACAAGGAGGAGGAGAGGATCTCCACCTTCGGCCCCCTGATCCATAACCCCCAGGTCCTGGAGGTCCTGTAGGACAAGGGAGTGGGCATCCTGCGCTAGATCCCGCAATCCGCCACCGGCACGGTGATCATCCGCGCCCACGGGGTGCCACCGGCCCAAAAAGAGGCGCTGAAACTCTCCGGCCTCATGGTCAAGGACGCCACCTGCCCTCGGGTGCTGAAGGTCCAGGCCATCATCGGCAAACACCGGAAGCTCGGTAAGACCACGGTGATCATCGGCGACAAGAACCACGCCGAGGTGGATGGGCTGATGGGCTATGCCGGGCCGGAGTGCCACGTGGTCTCCAACGAGGCCGAGGCCATGGCCCTGACCTTGACCCGGCCCTACATCATCGTCAGCCAGACCACCCAGGACGAGCGGGTGTTCGAGGCCATCACCGCCATCATCACCAGCCGCTCTCCCGGCGGCGAGGTCTATAATACCATCTGCGACTCCACCCACCTCCGCCAGGAGGAGGTGCGCAAGCTCTGCGAGCAGGTGGAGGCGGTGGTGGTGGTGGGCGGCAAGACCAGCGCCAATACCACCCGTCTGGCCGAGATCGCCGCAGGTCTTGGCCGCCCGGTCTTTTTGATCGAAGAGGAGGAGGAGTTGGAGGTGGCGGCCCTAAGAAAGTTCGATTGCGTGGGCATCACCGCCGGGGCCTCCACCCCCACCTGGATGATCAACCGCGTGGTGCGGGCCTTGGAGGCCATCCCCGGCCGCAACGACAACCGCTTGGGCAATGGGCTCTTCCGCCTGGCCCGGCTGCTCATGGTCTCCAACCTCTACGTGGCCCTGGGCGGCGGTCTCCTGGCCTTGGCCTGTAGTCTGCTCCAGGGGATTCGGCCGCGGCCGGAGCAGGGGGTGGTCGCCTTCTGTTACCTCTTTGCCATGCACAACATCAACCGCCTGACCGAGCAGCAGTCCAAGATCTTCGATGACCCGGTCTACCTGCGCTTCAGCCGCAAATACCGCAAGACCATGATGGGGCTGGCCACCGTTTTTCTGGTGGGGGCGCTGCTGATCACCGCCCTGGACGGTTTGCCCTCCTTGCTGTTGCTGCTGGTGATGAGCATCTTCGGCGTCCTCTACCGCATCCACTTCATCCCCCGGTTCCTGGCCACCAGGATCAAGGTCTCCCGGCTCAAGGAGATCCCGGGCTCCAAGACCTTCTTTGTGGCCTTGGCCTGGGCCATGGTGGTGGTCCTGTTGCCGGCGGTGGGCGACGGCGGCCAGACCGGTAGGACCTCGGCGCTCATGGCCTTTATCCTGCTGTTGGTCTTTGTGCGCAACGCCCTGTTCGATGTCTTTCAGGTCCAGGGGGACCGCATCGTGGGCAAGGAGACCCTGCCGGTGTGGATCGGCGCCCAGCGGACCATCGTGGTCCTGCACGGCATCATGGGGGTGCTGCTCGGCATGCTCTTGCTCCTGCCCGCCCTGGGCCTGATGGTGACGCCGGCGGCCTATGGTCTGTTGCCGGGGCTCCTCTATCTGGCCGGGTTTACCGTTTTATACAGCAGGGGGTATTGGAGCCCGGGGGTGAAACTGGAGTTCGCCCTGGAGACCACCTTTATTATTATTGCCGTCGCGGTCTGGGCCAGCGCGGCCATGCAGTACTTATGAGGGGCGGCTTTTGACTCGCCCCTCCCTCTCGTGATCGGCGGGTGTGCACCCCGTTCTTACCGTTGGAGACCGATAGACGATGTTAAGCTGGTTTAGAAAAAAGATAGGCAAGGGCAAGGAGCAGGAGAGTACCACCCCCGAGACGCCAGTGGTGGCGACTGCGGAGCAGGAGGTGCTTGCCGCGGAGGCACGGCTGCCGGAGCCGGAACCACCGGTACAGGTTGAGCCGTTGACGAAGGGAGAGGCGCAAGCCTTGCCGGAGGAGCCGGAACACGCCCTGCCACCACCTGCCGTGAGCCCGGCGGTGGTGGCGCCCCCGGTGCCGACCAAGCCGGAGGTCGAAAGGCCCACGCCCACCAAGGAGGGACTCTTCCAACGCCTGAAATCGGGTCTGGCCAAGACCCGGGAGGCCTTCCTCAGCAAGGTGGACGCGGTCTTCCTGGGCAAGAAGGTGATTGATGCCCAACTGCTCGACGAGTTGGAAGAGGTGCTGATTACCTCGGATCTCGGTTTTCGCACGGTGCAGGACCTCCTGGACGAGGCCAGGCGACAGGTGAGCCGTCAGGAGTTGGCCGACCCCGAGGCCCTGAAGCGCTTCCTGAAGGCCCGTCTGCTCTCCTATCTGCAGCAGATCAACCGGCCCGCCGAACTGGTGCTGCCGGAGTCAGGTCCGTTTGTCATCCTGGTGCTGGGGGTCAATGGGGTGGGCAAGACCACCACCATCGGCAAGCTGGCCCACAAGTTTAAGGCCGCCGGCAATAAGGTGCTCATGGTGGCGGCGGATACCTTTCGCGCCGCGGCCATTGACCAGCTCAAGATCTGGGGCGGGCGCATCGGGGTGGAGGTCTCGGCCCAGCAGCCGGGGGCCGATCCCTCCTCCGTGGTCTTTGACGCCCTGGAGTACGCCAACAACCGCAACTTCGACGTCATCATTATCGATACCGCCGGTCGTCTGCACACCAAGGTCAATCTGATGGAGGAGTTGCGCAAGATCAAACGGGTGATCGGCAAGAAGTGTCCCGGCGCCCCCCATGAGGTGATGCTGGTGTTGGACGCCACCACCGGCCAGAACGCCCTCTCCCAGGCCCGGCAGTTCCACGAGGTGGCGGAACTCACCGGCCTGACCTTGACCAAACTGGACGGCACGGCCAAGGGCGGCATCGTGGTCAACATCAGCCGGGAGTTCAATCTCCCCATCCGCTTCATCGGGGT
>CAYSFY010000059.1:16116-17145 GCA_964430285.1 uncultured Desulfobulbia bacterium | reverse complement strand
CATCGGGGTGGGCGAGAAGATGGAGGACCTGCTGGACTTTGACCCGGCCGAGTTTGTCGAGGCCATGTTCGCCGCATGAGCCAGTACCAGTACACCTATCACAACCGGCCCGGCTGCGGCGGCTGCTTCCTGTGGCTCGCCCTCTTGCTGCTCATGGCCGGCGGGGCGCCGCTGCTCTTCGAGTTTCTCGGCTTCCTCCTGATCAGCGGCCTGTTCCTGCTGGTGCTGGGGGTGGCCGCGGTGTGGATTTTTTCCTATTGGATAAAATCCCGGATCAGCGGCTATGAGCGCAGCCAGACCGCGAGCCACAACGAGTTCGTTTTCCTCCTGGTCCGGATCCTGGTCCATATTGCCAAGATCGATGGCCAGGTGACCCGGGAAGAGTTGCACACCATTGAGAACTTCTTCCGGGTCAGTCTGCGCTATACGGCCGACCAGTTGCTGTGGGTCAAGGAGCTGATCAAGGAGGCCAGCCGCACCCCCAGCGATCTGGTGGAGTTGCTCACCCGCTTCAAGGCCCAGTTCGCCTACGAACCGCGTCTCATCTTGCTGGAGTTGATCTTCCAGGTCATCCATTCCGGGGCCAAGGCGGTGGCGCCCGAGATCGAGGTGGCCCGCCGCATCGCCATTTTCCTTGAGATCAGCGCCCACGATCTACAGACCATCCAGTCACGCTATACCCAGCGCTTCCGCCAGCAGGCCTCGCAAGAGGATCGCAGCTATGAGATCTTGGGGGTCAGCCGGGGCGCCACCCCCGAGGAGATCAAGAAGGCCTATCGCACGCTTTCCATGCAGTACCACCCGGACAAGGTCAGCCACCTGGGCGAGGAGTTCAAGCGGGTCGCCGAGGAGAAGATGAAGGAGATCAACGCCGCGTATCAGTACTTTAAAGAGCGGCAGGGGTGATGCCGCAAACCAACCACCACACCCTCACCATCGACAAGGTGGTCACCGGCGGCCACGGCTTGGGCCGGCTGGCCAGTGGCCTGGTGGTGATGGTCCCCTTTGTCCTGCCCGGGGGGCGGGTGG
>CAYSFY010000059.1:13792-16106 GCA_964430285.1 uncultured Desulfobulbia bacterium | reverse complement strand
GGTTGCACTTATACCTTGACCTACTTGCTGGTGGCGGGTGGTGGTGCGGCTGGGCAAGGGGCATAAGGGGTTTGCCGAGGCCTCGTTGCTGGAGCTCCTGGAGCCCTCGCCGCAGCGGGTCGCACCTCCTTGCCCCCGCTTTCAGGCCTGTGGCGGATGCCATCTTCAGCACGGCGACTACCCGCTGCAGTTGGCCATCAAGGAGGCCATCCTGCGCGACCTGTTGGCCCGCCAGGGCCAGTGGTCAGGCGAGGAGATCGCCTCCTGTTACGAACCGATCCTCCCCAGCCCTACCCCTTGGCACTACCGGCAGCGGATCCGTTTGCAGATCGATGACCGGGGGCGGCTGGGGTTCTTCGCCACCCGCTCCCATGAGGTGATCGAGATCACCTCATGCCCCCTGGCCAAGGAGGAGTTGAACCAAGTCCTGGCTGACCTGCGCCCCCTCCCTGCCTTCCGCACCCTGGCCAGCCACGCGGTGGCCGTGGAGTTGCTGCTCAATCCCGTGGCCGGGCAGGTGGTGGTGATTTTTCACCTGAGCCGCAAGCCCAGGGCGGCGGACCAGCGGGCAGCGGCGGCGGTGGCCGCCGCTATCGGGCCGGTGCAGGCGGTGTGGCTGGCCGGGGAGGGTTTTGCCATGGATGGCCCCCATGGCGTGGGGGGTGAGGAAGGGGAGGGGGGGGACCGGATCGCCTTTGCCTTGCCGGCGGAGCTGGGCGGCCGTCAGCTGCTGCTGGGGTTACAGGCGGGTGGCTTCTGTCAGGTCAATCTGGCGCAGAATGAGGGGCTGGTTCGGCAACTCTTGGCCTGGGCTCAGGTCGGTGCCAACGATGCGGTGCTGGATCTCTTCTGCGGCATGGGGAACTTCTCCTTGCCCTTGGCCCTTGCCGCCCGCCTGGTGGTGGGGACGGACCTGCAGCGCTCCTCCATCCGTTGCGCCCAGGCCAACGCCCAGGCCAATCAGCTGGCGAACTGCCGCTTCCTGCGCACCGAGGCCGTGGCCGCTTGCCGTGAATTGCGGCAGGCAAACGAGCGCTTCGACCTCATCCTCCTGGACCCCCCACGTTCCGGGTGCCGCGACCTCATCCCCCTGCTTGCCGATTTGGGGGCAAAAAAATTGATCTACATCTCCTGCGATCCCGCCACCCTGGTCCGCGACCTGCGGCAACTGCAAGAGCAGGGCTTTCGCGTGGCCAAGGTGCGGGGTGTGGACATGTTCCCCCAGACCGCGCACCTTGAGACCATCGCCCTGCTGACCCGGGCTTGATCGGTAGTTGGTTGTTCCGGGGCGGAAAGGGTTTTTTCGCGATCTAGATCCGCATCCGCTGGCCAGGGGTGACGTTTGCCACCCTAGCCGGGAAGCCGCTGGCTGGGGGTGTTGGCGGTTGTTGGTGACCATGAATTTTTTTTGTTGGTGGGTTTTGCATGCGGGCTAAGTATGGTACATAAGAAACTCGTAGCCCTTCACCCCTTCCGGAGACCTCGCAGATGCCACAAGACCTCATGCTTTACTTTGGCGCCATTGCCCTGGGCGCCTTGCACGCCTTTGAACCGGGACACGGCAAGACCCTGATCGCCGCCTATATGATCGGTACCCGTGGGCGGGCCATGGACGGGGTGCTGCTGGGGTTCATCGTCACCTTTACCCACACCTTCAGTGTCATCCTCCTGGGGATCATTGCCCAACTCCTCTCCCACACCTATTCAGAGACCCAACTCCATGCCTGGCTGGGTCTTGGTTCATCCATCCTGATCCTGGCGGTGGGGGTGTGGATGTTGAAACAGCGCCTCGGTGGCCATGGCGGGCATCACCACTTTCACCTCTTCGGCCACGGCCATGACCACGGGCCGGCAACGCATGACCACGGGCCTGCCCATGATCATGGCCACACCCATGCCCCGGCCCATGATCACGATCATGACCATCACCATCACGACCACGACCACCATGATCACGACCATGGCGCCCCGGTCGCCCATGGACACGAGCCGGTAGCCGCCGCGCCAGGGGGGGCAACCAAGGCCCCTTACAGCAAATGGAACCTGTTGGTCCTTGGTATCTCCGGCCACCTTGCTGGCCGCCATCGCCGCCGGCCGCATTGCCCAGGGGTTGACCATGGCCCTCTGTTTCTCCTTGGGCTTGGGGGTGGTGATGATGGCCATCGGCGTGCTGCTCTCCCATGCGGGGCGCCTGACCGAACAGATTGGGGCCAACCAGGAGTTCAGCCGGCGGATGGGGATTGTAAGCGCGGTGGTGATCACCGTGCTTGGGGCCTACACCCTGTTTCACTCCGTCCGTGGTCTGGCCGGCCTG
>CAYSFY010000059.1:5257-13782 GCA_964430285.1 uncultured Desulfobulbia bacterium | reverse complement strand
CAGGACACAGAGGCGTAAGGGTGTTGAAGCACGGCGGCTGATGGAGACTCTGTTGTCTCCCTCCTCCTGGCAATGGACCGGGGCGACCCTGTTGCTGGCCGCGGCGTTGGTCATCCTGTCCGGCCCGCTCCCGGCCCGGGCACACGTCACCGAGGCCAACATGCCGGATGCGGTGGCGGAGACGGAGTATCAGATTCTGTTGGAATTTGAACCGGGAAGGAGTGAAGTCCGCAACAAGCTGGCCATGGTCCTGTTGCGTAAAAAGAAGTACGTCGAGGCAGAGAAGGAGTTGCGCACCATACTCGCGGCGGAACCCGCCAATTATGATGCCTTGGATGGTCTGGGCCTGGTCATGACCCGGACCGGCCGAGTCGCCGAAGCGATTGGTCAATTCCGGGCCGCCATCAAGGCTAACCCCCGGGATGTCATGGCCCATTATCATCTCGGTTTGGCCCATGCGGCCCTTGGTGATCAGGAGGCAGCCCGCACGGTCTACCGTCAAGCCCTCGATCTGGCCGGTCAGCCAGGGACACCGCCTACCCCGGCCTCTGATCTGGAGGCCATCCGCCAGGCCCTGGAGCAGACCGCGCCGCCGGCTCTCCCTGCCACCACCGCTCCATAAGGCGGATCCTGCCCCGGCCGGCATCTCCGGCCCCCCCCCTTCAACCCCACGATAGCCAGCCGCGGCTGAAGTTCACCCCAGATGCTTGCCGGTGGTGGTCATCATCAGTCTGCCGTGCTTGACCCCCTTGGTGCCGATCAGTTCGTCGGCCAGTCTCTTGATCTCGGTGGCTGAGCCCTTGGCCACCACCACCTCCAGGCAGTGGTGGTGGTCCAGGTGAATGTGGAGGGCGGAGATGATCTCCTTGTGGTGGGAGTGTTGGTGCTCGGTCAGTTTGTCCGCCAGGTCCCGGGTGTGGTGATCGTAGACCATGGAGATGGTGCCGATGGCCTCTTCCTCGCCATGGCTCAAGTCGTCTTCCACCAGGGCGTTGCGGATCAGGTCCCTGATGGCCTCGGAGCGGTTGTCGTAACCCTTGTCGGCGATCAGGCGGTCAAAACGGAGAAGCAGGTCATCCTTGATGGAAATGCCGAAACGAACAATATCACCCATGGTGATCTCCTGGGGGTGTGGGTAATCTGAACTGAATTCCGCTTGCTCTCTCCCGCCTACTGGTGGTTGCTGTCATAGAGTGCCGCCAGTCTCTGCATGCGCTTCTCCACCGGGGTGGCCAGGGGCATGCCGTAGAGGCGCATGTATTCGGCGGTGACCCGGTGGGTGTTGAAGATGGGGGCGTTTAAGGCGATATTGTTGACGCACTTGTCAATGAACTGATGGCGCAGGGTCGGGTCGTAGAAGCTCTTCAGGATCTCGGGGAAGAGTTTGTAGAACGAGATGGAGTCCTCTTCGTAGAGCATTAAGGCGGCATCCTCACTGAGGTTGGCCTCGGTGACCGTGGTCTCCACCCCGAACTTCCAGCCGGTCTGGCCGTTGTGGTACCCCTCCACCCACCAGCCGTCCATGGTGCTGAGATTGGGCACGGCGTTCAGGGCGGCCTTCATGCCGCTGGTGCCGCTGGCCTCCAGCGGGCGCTTGGGGGTGTTGAGCCAGGCGTGGACCCCGGCCACCATCAGTTTGGCAATGGCCATGTCGTAGCCGGGGATGAAGACCAGCTTGGCCAGACCGTTGCTCTGCTCGAAGAGGTCCTTCTGGCGGTCGATCAACAGCTTGATGATCCCCTTGCCGGGTTCATCCGAGGGGTGGGCCTTGCCGGCAAAGACAAAGTTGACCGGACAGTCCAGTTCCACCACGATCCGGGCCAGGGTCTCGATATTGTCGAAGATCAGATCGGCGCGCTTGTAGGTGGAGAAGCGGCGGGCAAAGCCGATGGTCAGGGTGTGCGGGTCGAGGTCCCGGGCCTTTTCATCCAGGTGGGAGATGAAGTTCGGGGGGTCGATCCAGGTCTCGTGCATCTGACTGCGATGCAGGATCAGCATCTGGTTGATGTAGCTGGTCAGGCGGGAGGTGTCGGTGAACCAGGCCTGCTCCAGATAGGTGCGGAACTTGTTGTTCTCCAGCAGGTGCGCGGCATTGGCAAAGACCCCCGGGTCTTGGCGCCAGTGATTCAACTCCTTGAAGCTGTCGTAGAGCTCGGCCTTGGCCTTGCTGATCCAGGTCAGGTGGTGGACACCGTTGGTGACCGCCTTGATCTTCTCCGTGTGCTTGGGAAACTGCTTCTTGGTGACCTCCTGGTGGATGCGGCTGACACTGTTGGTGGCCCGGTTGACCTTCATGGCCAGATTGGTGAAGTTGAACAGGTGGGGGCTCTCTTCATCCTGGGCCAAGAGCCCTAGAATCCGTTGGCAGAAGGAGTGGCCGATCTCGGCGGAGAGTTCCTTGCTGAAGCGGTCGTGGCCTGCCTTGACCGGGGTGTGGATGGTATAGACCATCCGCTCGCCAGCCTTGTTGGCAGCCTCCAGGATATCTTCATCGTCGGCCAGGATGGGATAGTCTTCACCCAGTTTCCGGCGCAGGTGCTCGGCAATCAGGTGGAGGACCACCACCACGCCGTGTTGTTCATTGAGATGGATGGTCTTCGAGGTGACCCCCAGGGCCTGCATCACCGGAATGACCCCGGCCCCCAAGAGGCGGCGCTGGATGATCTTGGAGCGTTCGCTCCTGCTGTCGTAGAGATGCTCCGCCGCCTTGCAGATCCAGGCAGGGGAGTTGACGACGCTGTAATCGAGCAGGATCTCGGGCACGAAGAAGTCCAGGGTGCTGTTGACCTCCATCTTCATCCATAGATTAGCGTAGGCGGAGACCTTCTTGTCGCCTCGCTCGTAGAAAGGGATCTCGATCTGCAACGGGATGTCCGGGTTGCTCGGATCCTTGAGTTGGTAGAGATTGGAGGTCTCCTCCGGCCGCCACTGGGTGGAGTAGGCGATCTGGCCTGCCCGGGAGTCGATCAGTTGGGAGAAGTACCCTTTGCGGTAGAGCAGTGAGATGGCCAGGGCCGGGATGTTGCAATCGGCATAACTCTTTAGGGTGTCACCGGCCAGCACCCCGAGTCCGCCGCTGTAGTTGGGGATCTTGCCCGGGTCGTGGAGGAATTTGGAGGTGAAATATTTGAGGCTGGGATCCTTGCTGGTGTAGGGGAGCTTCTCCAAGCGCTCCTTCACCGGATTGAAGGCGTCATTGTCGGCACCGATCTCCATGCTGACATAGGTAACGGAATTACCTTCGGGCGAGGTCAGGTTTGCCCACACCGTGTCGAGAACCTCTTGCTTTACACCAAAAAAAGTACCGAATTTATTTTTGGAGATCATTTTTTCCAGGATTGTATTGTTGTCCATAGCCTCTCGATTATTTTTTGTAATCCCCTCACGATTCTATTTGCGAATTCTGGGGGATGCGTTATATTCGCTACCATTTTGGTAGCATAGAGACGGATGCCTAGCTGATATAACTCAGGCGTGTTGTGGATATCCCGAGCAACGCAAGGTTACCTCCAAGGCAACGGCTCAGCAAAATAATTTCTTGCTTAAATTCTCAAAAAAAAGGAGGTCTGTCAATTCATCATTTCGGGTGATGGTAAAAATAAATACTATTGAAAGAATCAAATGGTAGCAGTACCGGACCGTTTCCCCAGAGGGGAGCGGCTCCAGAAGTACGTAGGTTTGTATTTTGTCGTAAGCATTAAATTTGTATTGAGTTTTGGGATTGGTTTCTATATCATTGTACTCTGCTGAGTTGGGGGCAGGGAAATCAAAGCATATCATAATTGGGAGGAGAAAAAATGGTTAAGAGTTACTTGAAGTTGGTTGCGGTAGGTGTGATGATGGGTGCGGTGTTCATGACCAGTGGTTGTACCACGAAAAAGGTTGCCCCTGCTGATGCGGGTGTTACCTCTTCACCGGCTGCCGAGGCCCCTGCGTTTCAGGGTGAGGGTCTGGACTCAGCCCCCGCTGACAACAAATCAGCCTTCACGATCCTCGAAGGCCGGACCACTGGTCCGATGCTGCCGATCTATTTTGACTTCGACAAGTCAAACGTTCGCGCCGATCAGAAGAGCCGCATGGAGACCAACGCCACCTATTTGAAGGACAACCCAAGCGCCACCATCGCCATTGAAGGCAATTGCGACGAGCGCGGCACCAACGAATACAATATGGCCCTGGGCGAGAGAAGAGCACTCACCGCCAAGAAGTATCTCGCCAACATGGGTGTTGACGCCAGTCGTCTCAACACCATCAGCTATGGCGAGGAGAAGCCGTTGAACTTCGGTCATGATGAGTTGGCATGGTCCCAGAACCGTCGTGATGACTTTGTGCAAAATCAGTAATCTGTTTTGATGATGGCGTAAGCGCCACGTTAGTATCAAAAACCGTGGGGTATCTTCAAGTGAAGATACCCCACGGTTTTTTTTATGCATGTAAAAAACAACCAACCAGGAGGAATCATGATGAAATCGTTACGTATTGCCCTGAGCGTCATGCTCGTATTGATATTGACCACTGCCGTCTCCTCGTTTGCCGCGGCACCCCTGAAAATCGCCACCTTTAATCTCCAGGAGATCGTGGAGAAGTCCAAGGCCGGCGCCGAGGCCAGGAAGGTGATGGATGCGAAGAATAGCGAGTTGCAAGCGAAATTCAAGGGTGAGCAGGAGTCCTTGAAGGCCCAGGCCGATGAGATCGAAAAGAAGGGATCGGCCTGGAGTGATGAGGTGAAGGCGGGGAAGGAGAGGGATCAGCAGAAGAAGATGCGCGAGTTTCAGCTCAAGGTGGAAGACGCCAAGTTTGAACTGAAACAATTGGAGAAAAAGGTCCTGGATCCTTTTTTCAAGGAGTTGCAGGCGGTCATCAATGAAATTGGTCAGTCCGAGGGCTATACCTTGATCTTTGAAAAGACCCGCAGCGCCGGTCTGATCTACGCGGCAGACTCCCTGGATATCAGTGACAGGGTCACCAAGGCCCTTGATGCCAAGATGAGTAAGTAAGGTTTTATGAGCATAGGCTAGACACCCTGCCCAGCAAACACCTCACCGTTCCGGGGGTTTGCTGGGCACTCTTTTTTTTGCCCGCCCATTTTTCTCTTCTTAGGGGGTCTCCCCCGCACCCGCCGCAGTTCCCTCCTGGATCGGAATAAAAAAGACCATCGCCATGCCCGGGATGGAGACCAAAAAGCTGATCCCAAAAAATAGTCCATACCCCAGCCAGGCGGTAAGAAAGCCGCTGACCACCCCGGCGTAGAGGCCACTGACGCTCATCAGCCCGGTGCCGATGGCGTAGTGCGAGGCCTTGAACTCCGGCCGACAGATCCGCATGAGAAAGGTCATCAGTACCGCCGTGCCCAATCCCCCGGCAAATTGGTCGAAACCATGGACCGAGGCCACGCTCGCCAAGAGGGCGAGGCTTGCCGCTTCCGGGTTGGCATTGCCGGTGTTGATGGCGATGACGCCGGCAAAGTGCAGGGCCAGTACCATATAGATGACATTGGTTAGGTTCTGCAGGAGCAGAAAGGGCCAGATCACCCGTTTGAGCCCGGCGCGGCTGATCAACCAGCCGCCGACCATGGCCCCGACAATGGAAGCGGGGAGCCCAACGCCCGCGGAGATCCAGCCATAATGGGTCTTCAACCCCAAATCCACCATGAAGGGAGAGTACATGCTAGAGAGCATATACTCCCCGCTCCTGATGAGGACGATAAAACCGAGGATGGCGCCGATCCCCGGCCGGTCCATGAAGGAGAGAAATGCCTTGCCGTAATAGCTCTCCGGGTTATCCCGCAGCAGGCGGTGGAGGCGATGGCGCATGGCCCAGAGGAGGATCAAGCCGGCAAACAGGGCAATGGTAATCATGGCTGGGGCCCGTTTGGCCACGGCGGCGCCATAGGGGCTCTGGCCGAGGAGCCGACCGCCGATGACGAGGAGCGCGGCCATGGAGATCTTGCCATAGTGCTTACTGAACAAGGTCCGTGATGGCCTGGGGATGGGGCGTTGCTGCACCTCGCTGCGCGGCAACCAAGCCCAGTGGAGGCAGAGGAGAATTGCCATGAGGATGGTCGCCGCGGCAAAGGCCATGGGCCACCCCGCCACCGCGCCCAGGGTGACGATCACGCCGGTGCCGGTCATCATGGCGATGCGATAGGCCATCACCCGCAAGCCGAGATATTTGGCCTGATCGGCCTCGCTGAGCGCCTCCATGTAAAAGCCGTCGATGGCGATGTCATGGGTGGCGGCGATGAAACTGCCTATAAAGAACAGGGTGACGATGACGGTGGTGGCGTTGGTCAAGGGGGAGAAGAGGGCGGCCAACAGGATAATGAGGCAAAGCAGGGCCTCCGAGCCCAACAGCCATTGGCGTTTGGTGGCATAGGCATCCACCTGTGGTCCCCACAGAAACTTGAGGACCCAGGCCAGACCAAAGACCGAGGTGACACCCAGGGCCTCCAGGCTCATCCCCCGGTCGCGGAAGAAGAGGGAGGAGACGGTGCGGATGATGGTGTAGGGGAACCCTTCGGCAAAGTAGGTGGAAAAGGTCCACAGGTATCGGGTGAATTTTTGCTTTGCAGGCGCGGCCGTCGGCATGGAGGGGACCTTTTTCACATCTGTATTTGAAAAACAGTGGCCAAAAAAACAAATTTTTGCGACCATGAAGGAGATTACTATCCGGTGTAGCGGAAACGAGAAACGCGACTACTGAGGTCCATGGGGTGTAGGTGTTTTAGACGGTTGGCATCCGCCTACCCCCTAGCCCGCCTAATGCGTTACAGAGAAACACATAACAGGAGGATGTGATGGCCAGACATATTTTGATTGTTGAGGAGTCAGGCATGATGCGCCGAGTCCTACAGGCCAGGATTCTATCCACGATTGACGATGCGGTGATCTCCGAGGCCAGCGGCATTGCTCAGGCGACCCAGATCATGGATACCAGCACGGTGCATCTCATCCTCTACAGTTGGGATATCCAAGATGAGATGGGGCTGCAATTTTGTAAGGAGAGCGAGGAGGGCAGAAATGGCGCCCCGACCCCCTTCCTCTTTCTGATCAACGATAAGGAAGAGCATGTGGCCATGGCCGCAGATCTGGTGGGCAACTCGTACCTGGTCATGCCCTGCACGGCGGAGGCAGTGGCCAGCGCCATCGATCGGGTGTGCAGCCCGGTCAAACTCAGGCAGACCAAGCGCTACAGCATCAGCGATACCCGGGCCATCATTGCGCAGCGTCAGGTCCAGGTGGAGGCCCAGGTCATGAACCTCAGTGCCGGTGGATCCCTCTGCGAGTTCGAGTTGGACCCGAACCTCAATGGCGCCTTTCCCATGACCATGTCGGTTCAATTTAGCGGTGATGACGGGCAGGAGACGGTCTCGGACCTTACCGTGGTGGCGACCAATATGCTCGTGATCACGCGGCATGGCGACCAAACCCCCAAGCGCATCCGCATGGGGCTCAAATTTGTCCACCTCCCTGATGCCGCGCGGGATACCTTTGCCCGGGCCTTTGCCCAAGCGGAAGAGGCGTGAGGAACAGGTTGGCGCGGTAAGGCGCAAGGGGAGTCCATCGCCGGCAATCCCCTATAGCCTGCTACTCTTTCGCCTTCCGCTCCACCATGGCCATGGCGGCTTGGCTGATGGCCGGGGCGTCGATGCCGGCCAAGTGGCGCAGGGTCTCCTGGGGCCCTTGTTCCACAAAGCTGTCGGGCAGCCCGAGGAGCCGGACCTTCACCGCGAGCTCAGGCTCGCTGCTCATGAGTTCCAAAACCGCGCTGCCAAAACCACCCTTCTTGACATTTTCTTCGATGGTGATCACCCGGCCGCACTTCGCGGCCCAGGTCAGGATCAGCTCCCGGTCCAAGGGGGCGACGAAACGCGGGTTGATCACCGCCGCGTTGATGCCGATTTTTTCCAGGTCTTCCGCCGCCTTCATGGCCTCGTGCAGGCGATTGCCTACTGCCAACAGCAGCACATCCCCCCCCTCCCGCAGCAGCTCTCCCTTGCCGATCTCAATCGCGTGCGGTTCGTGATCGATGTGCACGCCGAGCCCCTGGCCGCGCGGGTAACGGATGGCCACCGGGCCGGGGTGGAGAATGGCGGTGTAGAGCATCCGGCACAGCTCGTTCTCGTCCTTGGGTGCCATGACCACCATGTTGGGGATCATGCGCAGGAAGGAGAGGTCGAAGACCCCGTGGTGAGTGGGACCATCGTCGCCCACCAGCCCTGCCCGATCGAGGATGAAGGTCACCCCGAGGTTGGGGAGACAGACATCGTGGATCAGCTGGTCCAGGGAGCGCTGCAGGAAGGTGGAGTAGATGGCCACCACCGGGTGGATCCCCTCGGTGGCCAGCCCGGCGGCAAAGGTGACGGCGTGGGGCTCGGCAATGCCCACGTCGAAGAAACGCTCCGGAAAGCGCTTGGCAAAGGCGGTGAGCCCGGTGCCGGCCGGCATGGCGGCGGTGATGGCCACCACCTTCTGGTTGGCGGCGGCAGCAGTTCAAGACCATCCGCCAGTACAAGGGATTGAGCG
>CAYSFY010000059.1:0-5247 GCA_964430285.1 uncultured Desulfobulbia bacterium | reverse complement strand
CCAAAGATGGCGGTGTAGGAGGGCGGCCCCGGGGGGGGGGGGGTGGGCTTGCCGGTGGCCAGGTCAAATGGCCCCAGGCCATGGTAGTCGTCGGGCCGCGCCTCGGCCGGTTTGTACCCCTTGCCCTTGCTGGTGATGACGTGGATCAGGGTGGGGCCGCTGGAGAAGTCGTTGACATTGCGCAGGGTGGCCACCAGGGCCTCCAGGTCGTGGCCCGGGATGGGACCGATGTAGTCGAACTTCAAGGCTTCGAACAGCATGCCCGGGGTGAAGAAGCCCTTGAAACTCCCCTCGCTCTTCTTCAGCACCTGGAGGATGTTCTCCCCCACATGGGAGAAGGATTTCAAAAAGTGCTCCATCTCCTTGCGCAGCTTGGTGACCGTGGCGCCGGTCATCTTGCGGCTCAGGAAGCTGGAGAGTGCCCCGACATTGGGGGAGATGGACATCTCGTTGTCGTTTAGGATGACGATCAGGTCCCGGCCCAGGTGCCCGGCCTGATTCAAGGCCTCGAAGGCCATGCCGCCGGTCATGGAGCCGTCGCCGATCACCGAGATCACCTTGTGGGGGCAGCGCTGCAGGGCCTTGGCGCAGGCAATGCCCAGGCCGGCGGAGATGGAGGTGCTGCTGTGGCCGGTGTCAAAGGTATCGTAGGGACTCTCGCTCCGTTTGGGAAAGCCGCTCAATCCCTTGTACTGGCGGATGGTCTTGAACTGCTGCCGCCGTCCGGTCAAGAGCTTGTGGGCATAGCACTGGTGACCCACATCCCAGATGAGTTTGTCCTCCGGGGTGTTGAAGACGTAGTGGATGGCCAGGGTCAGTTCCACCACCCCCAACGAGGGGGTCAGATGGCCGCCGACCTTGGCCACGGTCTCGATGATCTCCTTGCGGAGTTCGGCGGCCAACTCGGGGAGCCGCTCCGCAGGGAGCCGTTTGAGATCGGCGGGTGAATCGATGGTCGAGAGCAGGGTAGGGGGTAGAGTCATGGTTGCTTTGCTTTCCTTGTCCAACGAGGGCAGGCCTCGGCGCTTAGTGGGTGCGGCTGTAAATGTAGCGGGCCAGTTCCCGTAACGGGTCGGCGGCCTCATCGAAGATGGAGAGGCACTCGATGGCGGCCTGCACGGTCTCCCGGGCCTTGCTTCGGGTCTCTTCCACCCCGAAAAAGGCGGGGTAGGTGGCCTTGCTGTGTTTGGCGTCGGCCCCGGAGGCCTTGCCCAGTTGTTCGGTGGTCCCCAGGACATCCAGCAGGTCGTCGACGATCTGGAAGGCCAGGCCGATGTGGTTGCCGTAGGCGGTCAGGGCCTGGAATTGTGCCTCGCTGGCCCGGCCGAGGATGGCGCCGGTCTGCACCGAGGCGGTGATCAGCGCCCCGGTCTTGCAACGGTGGATCATCTGTAGGGCTTGCAGCGAGATGGCCTGCTCCTCGGCGGCCATGTCCAGGGCCTGACCACCCACCATGCCCTGGGAGCCGATGGCCTGGGCAACGAGCTGGATGATGCGCAGCTGCTCCGTGGGCAACAGCAGGTCGCCCAGCTCCGGGCGGCTTAGGAGTTCAAAGGCAAAGGTCAACAGGCCATCGCCGGCCAGGATGGCGCCGGCCTCGCCATAGATCATGTGGTTGGTGGGCTTGCCGCGCCGGAGGGCGTCGTCATCCATGGCCGGCAGGTCGTCATGGATCAGGGAGTAGGTGTGGATGCACTCCAGGGCGCAGACCAGGGGCATGAGCCGGGGCGGGATGGCGTGGCCCAGGGCCTCGGCCGTGGCCAGGCAGAGGATCGGCCGTACCCGCTTGCCGCCGGCAGTGAGGCTGTAGTTCAGGGCCGCGAAGTGGGGGGCCAGCGCGTTGTCCGGTGGCGGCAACAGGGAGGCCAGGGTCTCGTCGACCAACAACCGCTGGTGGCTAAGGTAGCTCTTGATCTCTGGTCATCACCGCTTCCTTGTTTATCAGGATGTCGGTGCGCTTTTGGGCATCATCCAGGCGTTTGCCGCAGAACTCCGCGAGCTTCATGCCCTCGTCAAATTTTTTTAGCGAGCTCTCCAGGGACATGTCACCTCGCTCCATCTCGCGGGTGATCTCCTCCAGCCGCTCCAGGGACTCTTCAAAGGTCTGTTTGGCCATGATGGGTATCGTTGGGGAATGGTTACGTCGGCTACGGAATGTGCCGTCAGCACTTTGCCTAACCGGATTATTAGGTAACGGTTTACGGTCAGGGGAAGGGTCGAGGACGGGATGATCTCGGTTTCTATCCATCATATATGGATGAAGCGTCAACCGCTAACCGTCAACCTGAGCAGTGAGATGCACCATAATCAAATTGATGCAGAATGCCAATCATGATAAAAGAATATCCATGATCGGGCAATTCAAAAAAGAGCTGGCGCCGTATACGGATCGCTTTGCGCGCTGGCTCACCGTTGAGAAGGGGTATTCCGACCACACCGTTGACAACTACCTGCGCGATATCAACGGCTTTGCCGCCACGGTCAGTGCCGAGACGCGCTTGGCCGACATCGGCCCCAAGGAGATCCGGGCCTTTGTCTACGCCCTGCACGGCGTCAACAAACCCTCCTCCGTGGCCCGCAAGCTCTCCGCCCTGCAGACCTTCTTTCGTTTCCTGGTCCACGCCCAGGCCATCGACCGCAACCCCCTGATCGGGGTGGCCCGTCCCAAACAGGGGCGCTATATCCCGGTCTTCCTCTCCGTCGATGAGGTCTTCCGGCTGCTGGAGGCCCCGGGCCCCCAAGACCCCTTTGCGGCCCGGGACCAGGCGATGCTGGAGTTGCTGTACAGCACCGGTATGCGGGTGGCGGAATTGGTGGGTCTGCGCATGAATTCCCTTGATTTTGAGGGAGAAATGGTTACGGTGACCGGCAAAGGAAATCGGCAGCGCCTAGTCCCGGTGGGCCGTCCGGCCATCGATGCCCTGCACCGCTATTTCCCCCAGCGCCAGACCCTGCTGGCCTGTGGTGCCACAGGCAAGGCGGCGGTTGATGCCGATGGCCTGTTCGTCAACCACCGGGGCGGGCGCTTGACCACCCGCAGTGTCGAGCGCTTGGTTGCCATGTACGCCGAGCGGGTAGGCCTGTTGAGCCGGGTGACTCCCCATGCCCTGCGCCACTCCTTTGCCACCCACCTTTTAGAGATGGGGGCAGACCTCCGGCTGGTCCAGGAGCTGTTGGGCCATGCCAGCCTGTCCACCACCCAGCGTTACACCCATCTGAACATGGACCACCTGATGGCGGTCTATGATCAGGCCCACCCCCAGGCCCACAAACGGGGGGAGGCTAAAAAAATAGAGGAGTTGCATGAAGATACGATCAACAACAATCATCTCGGTACGCCGGGGGGGTGAGGTGGTGGTGGCGGGCGACGGGCAGGTCTCGTTGGGACCCACCATCATGAAGCATAACGCCCAGAAGGTGCGTAAACTGTACGAGGGCAAGGTGGTGTGCGGCTTTGCCGGCTCCACGGCCGATGCCTTCACCCTCTTTGAGCGGCTGGAGAAGAAACTGGAGCAGTACGACGGCAACCTGATGCGCTCGGCAGTGGAGTTGGCCAAGGACTGGCGCACCGACAAGCTGCTGCGCAAGCTGGAGGCCTTCCTGGTCTGCGTGGACAGGGAGCACTCCTTCCTGCTCTCCGGCACCGGCGACGTCATCGAACCCGACGACGGCATCTTGGCCATCGGTTCCGGCGGCCCCTACGCCCAGGCGGCGGCCAAGGCCCTGATCCAGCATAGCGACTTGGACGCCGAACAGATCTGCCGCTCCGCCATGGAGATCGCGAGCTCCATCTGCGTCTATACCAATAGCCAAATTACCCTGTTGAAGATACCATGTCCCATTTGACCCCCAAAGAGATTGTCGAACAGCTGGACCACTACATCATCGGTCAGGCCGATGCCAAACGCTTTGTGGCGGTGGCCCTGCGCAGCCGCTGGCGGCGGCAGCAGGTGGAGTTGCCCCTGCGGGACGAGATCGCCCCCAAGAATATCATCATGATCGGACCCACCGGCGTGGGTAAGACCGAGATCGCCCGGCGCTTGGCGGGCCTGGCCCAATCCCCGTTTCTGAAGATCGAGGCCTCCAAGTTCACCGAGGTGGGCTATGTGGGCCGGGATGTGGAGTCCATGGTGCGTGACCTCACCGAGATCGCCATCACCATGGTGCGGGCCGAGGCCAAGCAGGAGGTGGAGGAGAAGGCCGCGGCCTTGGCCGAGGAGCGTCTGCTGGACCTCTTGGTGCCACCTTCTCCCGCAACGGTCCAGACCCCGCCCTCCCCCGATGGCGGGGAGCCCCTGCCGCCCCCGGAGAACCGTACCCGGGAGCGATTCCGGGAGATGCTGCGCGAGGGCAAGCTCACTGAGCGGCAGGTGGAGCTCGATATCACCCAGGCCCAGTCCATGCCCATGATCGAGGTCTTCTCCAACTCCGGCATGGAGGACATGAGTTCCGGGCTCAAGGATGTCTTTGGCAAGATCTTCCCCAAGAAGAGCAAGAAACGCAAGGTGGCGGTGGATGAGGCCCTGCGCCTGTTGCAGCGGGAAGAGGCCGAAAAGTTGATCGACGAGGAGAAGGTGACTAAGCTGGCCATCCAGCGCACCGAGCAGTCCGGGATTATCTTCCTGGATGAGATCGACAAGATCGTCTCCCGCCAGGGGGAGGGTCAGCGCGGGGCCGAGGTCTCCCGGGAGGGGGTGCAGCGCGACCTCTTGCCCATTGTCGAAGGCTCCATCGTCAACACCAAGTACGGCATGGTGCGCACCGACCACGTCCTGTTCATCGCCAGCGGCGCCTTCCACACCTGCAAACCCTCGGATCTGATCCCCGAGTTGCAGGGCCGCTTCCCCATCCGCGTGGAGCTGGGCTCGCTGTCCGAGGAGGACTTCTACCGCATCCTCACCGAGCCCCAGAACGCCCTGGTCAAGCAGTATGTTGCCCTGTTGGCCACCGAGGGCATTGAACTCTCCTTCGAGGAGCCTGCCATCCGCGAGATGGCCAGGATCTGCGCCCTGGTCAACAAGAAGACCGACAACATCGGCGCCCGACGTCTGCACACCATCATGGAGCGGCTTCTGGAGGATCTCTCCTTCAACGCCCCGGACCGGGCGGAGCGCGCTTTTGTGGTCACTGCCGCCTATGTCCGTGAGCAGCTGGCCGACATCGCCAAGGACGAGGATCTGAGCCGTTTCATCCTCTAGGAGCCTGTCGGAGCGAAAGTGTTCACCATCTGTAATTTTTCGTCCGACC
>CAYSFY010000058.1:10590-21465 GCA_964430285.1 uncultured Desulfobulbia bacterium | reverse complement strand
TTCGTATTCAAGGCGTAGCAAGGGGCGCATAGCAGCGCTATGTAACCCTTGCTGCAACGCAGAAGACGGGCCGGAAGACAAGCAAGATCGGATGATTATTTCTTGCCGAGGCCCTAAGGTAACGCCTCCACCCGGACCAGCCCCCGCAACTCGGGCGCATCGCTCACCACAATCGAGGTCTGCGCCATAAGGCCCAAGGCCGCAAGCCGGCGCAGGGTGCACTGCTGGGGGCCGCTCAACAAGGAGCGATCCCGGGCCGCGATGGTCAGGCGGCAGGGGCGCCCACGATAGGGGAGAAGTTGGCGGCGGATGGCCTTAAAGAAGCCCCTGGCCTTGACCAGCTCGCCCATGGCCGGGTGATAGGGGCCCGCCACCAGACTGGCCTCCAGTTCCGGCGATGGTTGCAACCCGGTCCTGATTACCCGCACCCCGGCCCGCTCCAGGATAGTCGAGATCCTGGCGGCCAGGACCACGGCCCGGGAGAGGGAGAGAGGCCGATAGCGCCCCTGTTGGTAGAGGGTCTCAAGGCCGCTGCCCTTGATCACCAAGGCCGGGTAGATGCGGGCAACGGTGGGCTTCAGGCTGGCCAACCGTCTTGCCCCGGCCAGGGCCCCGGCCGTGGTCTCCCCGGGTAGCCCCACCATGAGCTGGGCCCCGGTCTCAAGCCCCGCCCCCTGCAATAGCCCCATGGCCTCCTCCGCCTGAGCCACGCTGTGTCCCCGCAAGTTCCGATCCAGCACCGCCTGCTCCATGGACTGGACCCCCAACTCCACCGTCTCTACCCCAAACCCCAGGAGCCAGGCCGGGGTCTCGGCCCGGATATAGTCGGGCCGGGTGGAGAGCCTGATGCCATCCACCTCTCCCTTACGGATAAAGGGTTGCACCGCGCCCAGGAGTTCCTGCTGACGGGCCAGGGGCAGGCCGGTAAAGCTGCCGCCGTAAAAGGCCACCTGCACCCGGCGGCCGTTTCTGGGTGAGCGCCCAAGCCAAGTGCCGATCTCCGCCCCAACCGCTGCCGCGTCGGGGGAACCAACCTGTTCGCCACTGCCGGTGATGGGCATTTGGTTACAGAAGAGACAGCGATGCGGACACCCCTGGTGGGCGATGAAGATGGGGATGACCAAGGGGGAGGGGGGGCGGTTCACGGTTGGCGCAGCATGGCCAGGGCCAGGCCCGCCGCTTTCTGCTCCGCCGCCTTTTTGTTGTGGGCCGAGGCGGTGGCCAAGAGTTGCCCCTGGAGCTGCACCGAGACGGTAAAGGTCTTGGCGTGGTCCGGCCCCTCCGCCTTGTCCAGGAGATAGAGAGGGGCCACATTGTACTGCTCCTGGGTGAGCTCCTGCAAGGCGCTCTTGGCATCACCGGCCTGGACGGCGTGTTGCATCGGTTGCACGCGCTCCTGGAAGTGCGCTTCGACGATCCGTTGCACGGTGGCGTAGCCGCTATCCACAAACAGGGCGCCAATCACCGCCTCATAGGCGGAGGCGAGGATGGAGGCCTTCTCCCTGCCGCCACTCTGGTCTTCCCCCTTGCCCAGCCGGAGAAACCGCCCCAGGAGAAGATCCCGCGCCACCACGGCCAGATGATGCTCCTGGACCAGGGCCGAGCGCAGCTTGGTCAACTCACCCTCGGCCATGGCCGGAAAGGTGGTGAACAGCAAGGCGCCGATGACCAGATCGAGGACGGCGTCGCCCAGAAACTCCAGGGTCTCATTGTCCCCCTTGCCCTCCTCCGGGTGTTCCACCTGAAAGGAGCGATGGGTCACGGCCCGGGTCAACAGGGACAAGGCCTTAAAGCGATAGCCGATCATGGCCTGTAGCTCTTGGATTTCCCCCTGCGCGGAGGAGGAAAGAGTTTGGTCGTTCATGTGCATTTTTCCCTTGTCAAAGTGGATGGCAACGGATAATATGCCCCACACTTTTTATGATGGTGTGGCGGCGTAGCCAAGTGGCTAAGGCAGAGGTCTGCAAAACCTTTATTCATCGGTTCGACTCCGATCGCCGCCTCCAGTAAAAAATCAAGGGGTTGGGCCTGATGGTCCAGCCCCTTTTTTTATGGGCGAAGGTCTCTGCTGACGAAGCATGGGTGTTGGGTTACAGCGCAAATACCGCGCCTTACCCAAACCTACTACTCAACTACCTTCACTCCCCCGCCATCCCGGCCAGAAGCTCTTGGCGCATGACCTCCACCGGGGCCGGAGCGCCGGTCCACAGCTCGAACTGGGCCACCCCCTGATAGAGGAGCATGGCCAGGCCGTTGATGGTCTGACAGCCGGCCGCCTTGGCCTCACGGAGCAGTCTGGTCTCCAGCGGGGCGTAGACAATATCCATCACCAGCCTGAAGCGGCCCAGGGCCTCCGCCGGCATGGGCGATTCGTCCCGCAGCTGACCCATGCCCACCGAGGTGGCATTGATCAGGATGTCTGCCGTTAGCTCGGCGGCACTCTCCATGGCCACCCAGGGGCAAGCCAAGGCCTGGGCCAAGGCCATCCCCTTGCTCGGTGTCCGGCTCGCCAAGGTCAACCGCGCCCCCTCTTCCAACAGACCAAAGCCAATGGCCCGGGCCGAGCCGCCGGCCCCCAGAAGCAGCACCCGCTTGCCGGCAAGGCCGGTGAACGCCTTGAGGGCGGTGTTGGCCCCCAACCAGTCGGTATTGAGCCCGGTGACGGTATCCCCCGCGATCACCAGGGTGTTGACCGCGCCGATCTTGGCCGCCACCGGATCGATACGCTCCAGGTGGTCGATCACCGCCTGCTTGTGGGGGATGGTGACACTCACCCCCTTCACCCCCAGGGCCTTCAAGCCGATGATGGCGGCACCGACCTCCCTTACCGGGAACGGCAGGTAGACCTTGTTCAGCCCCAGGTGGCGGAAGGCGGCGTTGTGCATGGCCGGGCTCAGGGTATGGCTCACCGGATTGCCGATGATGCCGTAGAGTTCGGTGGCGCCGTTAATGGGCATGGTCCAGCTCCCGGGTGATGGCACGTAGCGCGGTGATGGTCAATTGGCCCGGGGCCGTGCCCTGGCTGCCGGGGGGTGCGGCATAGGTCATGAATCCCCCCAAGCCCAGGGTGGCAACCCGGCTGATCACCCCCACCGTGCCCATGCAGAAGGCGATGAGCGGCAGACCGATGTCGGCGGCCTCGTTTTGCAGGTCAAGGACCCGCAGCACGTCATGGTAGGTGTGGGCCATGGTGACGATCTTGCCGATGTCGGCGCTACTGCGGTACTGCTCCTGGAGGATGGTGCGCAGCCCCTGGCTGGAAGGGGTGGAGGTGAAGTTGTGCCACGAGACAATGGTGCGGCTCCCCTGGGCCTTGGCCTCGCGAATCACTCCATCCCTCAGGGTCGCCTCGCTCTTCAGCTCGATATCGACAAAGGCGACCCCGGCCATGAGCGCTTGCCGCAGGAGTTCGACCCGTTCCTCCTCGCTGCCCGCAAACCGCCCCCCCTCCCAGGCCGCCCGGTTGGTGAACAACAACGGCGTGGCCACGGCCCCGATAAAGGGGGCGACGGCCGGGGTGGTCATGGTGTCCAGGCGGATCTCCAGGAGATCGGCTTGGTCCGCCGCCGCCCGGGCCTGGGCCAGGATCTCCTCGCTGGTGGCGCCGGAGAGGGAGACACAGATCTTACAGGGGTTGGGGGTGCTGGTTTGCATGGGAGTGGCCACAATGGTTAGGTTTGGTTTGAACTTTAGGCGGTTAGGCTAGCGGAGAGGTCATCCTGCCCCCACGGACCTCAAGGCGTTGCCGCAAGTGGGGCCAAAACTATTCCATAGCGCCTCTGTTGTCAACAGGTGAAGGGCCCCCGCCATTTTCGCGCCAACGAATTCTTCCTTGACTTTGCGGCACACTGACCCAATAATCATATATTCGTAGACAGCATCGCGAGAAAGGCCTGTGTACGGACAAATCTCACTTTAAGCGCGGAGAATTTTAATGGCGGAAAAAATCGATATCAAGATAGCGCATCTGAAGATCACCGATCATCTGGTGTTGGGCATCACCCAGGATAAGGTCAAAAAGGGGGCGGAAGAGTTCAAGTATCTCAATCTGACCAGTCAACCGATGATGGGCTGGCAACAGGTCGCCGGGGCCTTGACCGCGGGTCAGGTGGACGCGGCCTTCATCCTGGCCCCCACGGCCATGGACCTCTACAAGGCCGGGCTCAAGGCAAAGCTCATCCTCTTCAGCCACCGCTCGGGCAGTGTGCTCATCGCCAACAAGAAGGCCCATATCAAGACCATCAACGACTTCAAGGGCAAGGTGGTGATCATCCCCTACCAGCTCTCGGTCCATAACATGCTGCTCCACAAGTTGTGCAGCGAGGCGGGGATTGAGCCCGGGGCGGGCAAGGATGTGCAGCTTGAGGTGATGGCCCCCTCGCAGATGGTGGAGGCCCTGCAGTATGACGATGAGGGCGAGATCGCCGGTTTCATCGTGGCCGAGCCCTTCGCCTCCCAGGCCGTCACCGAGGGGTATGGCGAGGAGTTCTCCCTCTCCAAGGACATCTGGCCGGAGCACCCCTGCTGCGTGCTGGTGGTCCGCGATGAGGTGATCGAGCGCAACCCCGACGCGGTCCACGAGTTGACCACGAGCCTGGTCAAGTCGGGTAAATTCATCGCCACCTCCACCACCACCGCCGCCCGGGTGGGTTCCTGGGCCAGAAGGCCGAGGTGATCAAGCGGGTATTGACCGAACCCCCCGACCGCATCACCACCGCCAACCTCTTCCCGGTCATTGATGACCTGGCCACCATCCAGGACTACATGCACGACCGGATGGGGATCATGAAGGAGAAGATCGACCTGGAGAAGTTCATCGACACCCAATTCGCCACGGCGGCCAAGGCGACCTAAAGACCAGCGGCAACAGCTCCGGTTTAGAAACACGAAAAGGCCTGCAAAGGCCTTTTCGTGTTTCTAGGAGATGGCACGTAGGGTGGGCACTGCCCACCCTCCCACGGGTTATGGCCTCCTGGCTCTCAGCAGGACCACGGCATGACAGGCAATCCCCTCTTCGCGGCCGGTGAAGCCCATGGTCTCGGTGGTGGTGGCCTTGATGTTAATGGCAGCGGGCAGGACCTGACAGACCTCGGCCAGATGCTGTTGCATGGCGGGGATGAAAGGGGCGAGCTTGGGCCGCTGGGCAATAATCGTCAGGTCGGCGTTGGCCAGGGCCTGACCCCGCATGGCAGCCAACTCCACCACCCGGGCCAGGAGCTTCAGGCTGGAGATCCCCCGATACTGGGGGTCGCTATCGGGGAAGTGGCGCCCCAGGTCCCCTTGGCCAATGGCCCCCAGCAGGGCGTCGCAGAGGGCATGGGTCAGGCAATCGGCGTCCGAGTGACCGAGGAGGCCCAGGGTGTGGGGGATGGTCACCCCACCCAGGATCAGGGGGCGATCCGCCACCAGCCGGTGGGCGTCGTAGCCATGACCGATGGCCAAGGGGGGTGGCGTTTGCGCGTGCGTTGCCAACAGGGCCTCGGCCATGGCAATATCCTCCGGCAGGGTGATCTTGAGGTTGGTCTCGGAGCCCAAGACAATGGTGACCGGGCAGCCGATGCGTTCCAGCAGGGAGGCCTCGTCGGTGCCGGCAAACCCCTCCCGGGCAGCGGCCTGGTAGGCCTGGCGCAGCAGGGCGATCCGTGCGGCCTGGGGGGTCTGGGCCCGCCACAGCCGGGCACGGTCAACGGTGCCGTGGATGACCCCATCCCCCACCTCTTTCAGGGTATCCTTGACAGGAATGGCGCAGATGGCCGCCCCGGTGCGGCAGGCGGCCTCCAGGCAGCTGGCGATGATCTCGCGGCTAACCAGGGGCCGGACCCCGTCGTGGACCAGGACCACCTCGATCTCTGCCGGCAGGGCGTTAAGGCCGGCCAGCACCGACTCCTGCCTGGTCTCGCCGCCGGCCACCAGCCGACAGGCATGGGCCAAGCCATGATCGGCCAGGATGGCGGTCGCCTGGGCGAGATGGGGCGCGGGGAGGGTGACAATGATCGTCCGGCAGCAAGCCGCGGTATGGAAGGCGCGAACGGTGCGGACCAGGATGGGGATGCCGCACAGGGGAAGAAACTGCTTGGGCGTCACCCCCCCCATGCGGCGGCCGATGCCGCCGGCGGTGATGATGGCGGCGGCCGGGGGAGATGAGGTCATGGGCATAGGATGATCTGGCGGTGCAAGGGGTGAAGGTCAAGGGCCGAAGGTGACGGGGCCACCCCCATCGCCTTTGGCATCCGACCTCGCTACCGATAAATAAAAAAAAGGAGTGGGCTATAAGCCGAATTCTGTTCCCGTAGCGCACCCCCTTGCAGGGATCCGCCACGGGTCATGATCATTTCTCTGGGACGCCAGTCGCCTGGCGCCTCTAGCGATCTACCCGGAGACGTCGGACGGGCCGCCCTTCAATGTCTCCCTATTTGATTTTGCTCCAAGTGGGGTTTGCCGTGCCTTCCATGTCACCATGGAAGCGGTGAGCTCTTACCTCGCCGTTTCACCCTTACCAGGGCGTGAGCCCTGGCGGTCTATTTTCTGTGGCACTTTCCTCGAGGTCGCCCCCAGTTCGCGTTACGAACCACCTTGCCCTGCGGAGTTCGGACTTTCCTCTGGCCCCGAAGGACCAGCGATCATGCACCCACTCCTAAAAGATGCTTTTCCATTGTGTGCCTGTAACCACCGCGCTCGCAGTCGAACCCCGGCGGGACTCCTGGCCGCCGCGCCAGGGAAAACAGCGGGCCAAGCAATTCCCGGGTAGGGCGGTGGCCAAGTTCCGCGCCAGCGCCGCCGCCCGCGGCGGGCCTCGGCTTATCGCTCCTCGATTTCGGGGAGGTGGTACATCATCCGGTTGCAGGTGGGACAGGTCAAGAGATCCTGCTCCTTCAACAGCTGATTGAACATCTGGGGCGGGATGTTCATGTTGCACCCCCGGCAGACGCCACGGGTGACGCCGGTAACGGCCAGCCCGTTCCGTTTGGCCCGAAGCATCTCGTAGCGGACGAGATACTTGCTGTCCACCTTTTTGGCCTGGGCCTCGCGGGACTTGGTGATCTTCTGCTTATCGGCATCAAGCTTGGCGGTCTCGTCGGCGACCAGCTTGCTATCCTCGGCCAGCTGGGACTCCTGCTCGGCGCATCTCTTGGTGATCTCCTCGATCTTTTTCTGGATCAGCTCCGACTGCTCCATGAGCAGGGTCAACTCCTCCTCCCGCTGCTGGTTGGCCTGTTTGGTATCTTCGATCTCCTTCAAGATACTCTGGTACTCGCGGTTGGTCTGGATGCTCATCAGTTTGGTCTGCCGATCCTTGATGCGCTCGCTTTCGTCGGCAATGGTGGCCTCCAGTTCACGACGGCGCTTTTCACCCAGTTCAAACTGCTCCTTATAGTCGGTGATGGCGGCCAGACCCTGCTCAATCTGCATCTTTTTGGCCGACAGTTCGCCATGGCCGTTGGCCATCTGCTCGTCAATTTTTTGGACCTCCAGATCAATGGCCTGCAGGTCCATTAAATTTTTGATTGCCTCTTTCAATGTCCGTTCCTCTCTTAGTTTGGTTGCTGATCGTTTTCCGCCACGAAGATGGAAAATGGGTTTTTTTCTTTTTCTGCCCAAAGGACAGGGATAGTCGGAACAAGGTCGGCCAAGTGTTCCCTGAGCATGGAGGCCAGGGCCTTGGCCATGGGGTGCTCGGTGGCGAAGTGGCCGGCGTCAACCACGCAGAAGCCGGCCTCTTCGGCCCAGCGGGCGATATGGTGCTTGACCTCGGCGGTGATGAAGATCTCCGCCCCTTGCGCCCGGGCCTGGGTCGCAAACTCCGCGCCACTGCCACCACAGAGGGCCACCCGCTGCACCATTGCCGGCAACGGACCAGCCACGGAGACTCCGGCGACACCAATGGCTGCGCACAGCCGCGCAAGAAAGGCCTGACCGCCAAGCGGAGGGTCAAGGGTACCAAGCTTACCAAAACCGAGGTCGCTGCCCCCGGGGGTGGCAATGAGGGGGGCGAGTTCGGTCAGGCCCAGGCAGTGGGCAAGGCTGTGACTCACGCCATGCGCCACCACATCCAGGTTGGTATGGCAGGCAATGACGGCGATCCGGGCGGTGATGGCCTTGGCAATGAAGGCACCGGTAGGGTGATCGGTACGGATGGCTTTGAGGGGCTGGAAGATGATGGGGTGGTGGGTGATCACCAGATTGGCCCCCAGGGCGTGGGCCTGGTCAAGGAGTTCGACGGTGGGGTCAAGCCCAATCAAGATACCGCTAACCGCTTGGCCCGGGTCTCCGATCAGGAGTCCGACATTATCCCACTCCTCGGCGAGGGAGAAGGGGGCGATGGTGTTGAGTACGTTCAGGATGCGGTCGATCGTGATATCAGCAGGACGCATAGAGGGTTGGGACGGGCCTGGGTAAATAAAAAAAGGTGCAACCTGGTCTGGTTGCACCTTTTTGGCTTAGGCGCTCAGATAGATCTGAACCCTGACAAAAATTTTATAGCGTGCGATGGATATGCGTATCACTGTCGCCTCTTCGTGGTCATGGCAAGAATCAATCGGTTGCTGGCAAGCATGGTGGGCCCACCTGGACTCGAACCAGGGACAGACCGGTTATGAGCCGGTGGCTCTAGCCAACTGAGCTATGGGCCCTGATGCTCTCAGCAAAGCGAAGTAAAATGATTGAATATCGATTTGTTGTCAAGTTATTTTTTTGCAATACCGCACTAAATTCACCCCAGCAGATCGAACAAGGGTTTCGTTTGGGTCATTTTGATCAACGGCCGGACCATCCGGGCCAGCATGGTCCGCCGCAACGAGGCCTGGGGCATGCTCTTTGGCGCGCAGCTGGCGGCCAGCAAGGCCAGGTCACGCTTTTTGCCGTGGTAGCGGACATTCGTGCCGATCTTGACCGCGTCCGACTCCAGGCGGATCGCCCCCTGTTTGACGTACTTGGCGACCGCGGAGGCGGGGTCATGGAGATCCCCGAAGATCCGCGCCCCGGCCAGACAGGTCTGCACGCAGGCCGGCTCCAGCCCCACTGCCCTCCGCTCCACGCAGAAGGTGCACTTGTCGGCCTTGCCATCCTCGCCCAGATCCGGGTTGACATAGCGCGCCTGATACGGACAGGCCTCGGCACAGGCCCCGCACCCCAGGCAGCGCTCCTTGTCGATCTGCACAGTGCCGTCAAAGGGGTCCTTCCAGGTGGCGGCCACCTCCATCACCTTAGCGGCGCCGCTCTTCGCGTCCTTAAACTCCCTCTCTAGCCGATCCGCCGGGCAGGCAGCCACGCAGGCCGGTTGGTCGCAGTGGTTGCAGAGTCCGGGATAGTAGGTGGAGGCAAGCCCCTCGTTGGTGGCGGTCGGCCCCAACCTTTTCACCCAGTTACGGCCCTTATCGGCCGGCACCTCCCACTCCGCCTTGCAGGCCACCGCGCAGGCGTGGCAGCCGATGCACTTCTCCAAATCGATGATCATCCCATATTGTGTCAAGGTCGTTCCTCCCTGTTATTGTTAGGTGGTTTAGGCTATAGACTGTCGGCAAACGGAACGGCCACCAGATAGCCCTCAAGACGTCGTCCCTATCGTGTTGTGCGATTCCCTACAGGCTCAGCAGCGACAGCCCATACCCTTGCCATCAGACCGACAACTCCAGCACCTTGCCGTCCTTGACCACCTTGACGAAGTTGGTGCGCATGCCGGTGGCCCCGGTCTCCTTATCGATGCCGAACTTGCTGATCAAGCTCTGGTCGTCGATGCCCTGGTCCCTACCCACGCTCAGGGCCGGGTTCATCGAGCCAAAGCCGTGGGCCATGTAGACGGTGTCCGGCCGGATGCCCGGGGTGACCTTGAGCACCGTGCTGGTCCGCGACTTCACCCCGTCCTGATTCACCAAGGTGATTCGATCGCCCTCCTGGAGCCCGGCCTTGGCCGCCACCCGATCGTTGACCCACAGGGGGTTTTCCGGCATCTCGTGATGGAGCCAGCTGTTGTTCTGGGTGCGGCTGAAGCTGTGGACCGGCGAGCGGCCGTAGACCAAGCGGGCAAAGCCCGGCGGCACCTCGGCCGTGGGCTCGTAGGCCGGACTGCCCGCGAAATCGTTGCCCGCGATCTGCTCGGAATAGAGCTCCACCTTGCCGCTTTCGGTTTCAAACTCGAACTCCCTCTGCCCCGCCGGGGCGTAAGGGGATTTGCCCTCCTGGATAAAGATCCCCTGGAGCTCCCGCAACTTGGCCAGGGAGAGCCCCGCCGGCGCCAGCCGCTTCTCCACATGCTCTTCAATGGAGGCCACCGGGATCTTGTCGCCATACCCCATTCTTTTGGCCAGTTCGTTGACGATCCACACCGAGTCCTTACCCTCGAACATCGGCTCCACCAAGGGCATGCGGGCGGCCACGTACTGTTGCGCCTTCTCGGCCGGGTCCCACTGCATGCCGGTCTTGACGAAATCGTGACGCTCCAGATAGATCTTCTCCGGCAGCAGGATGTCGGCGTACATGGTGATGTCCATGGGCATGATGTCGGTGACCATCACGAAATCCACCTTTTTCAAAGCGGCGATGGTCCGCTGCTGATCGGGGATGGTCTGGAGGGGGTTCTGCCCCCAGGCGATCCAGGCCTTGATGGCATAGGGCTTGGCGGTCAAGGTGGTGTCGCGGATGGCCTCGGTGGGGGTGCCTGGCGGGTGGAAGGGCCAGAACTTGGAGAGGTCGCAGTCCTGGGCAAAGACGCCGTGGCCCCAGGAGGCGGTGCCCAACTTGACCCCCTTGGGCCGGATCAGACCGCCTGGCACCGCATAGGCCCCAAGGATGGCGGTGAGACAGGCCTGGGCCCGCGAACGCTGGAAGTCATTGCCGTACCAGGTGGTCTATCCATTCTGCAATTCGAACTGCATGTGC
>CAYSFY010000058.1:10293-10580 GCA_964430285.1 uncultured Desulfobulbia bacterium | reverse complement strand
TACCAGGTGGTGTGCCGGCCGGGGTGAATGGCCACGTTGGGGAGGTTGGCGCCCAGGAGATCGGCCACCTGCAGCACTTGCTCCCGGGGGACGTCGCAGGTTTTGGCCGCCCACTCCGGGGTGGCATGGACCAGGGAGTTCCGCAGTTCTTCCAGACCGGTGCAGCTCTTGGCCACGAACTCCCTGTCGTACATGCCGCTGTCCAGCAAGCGCTTCATCACCGCCTGGAGAAAGGCGGTATCGGTGCCGGGTTTTTGGCGCAGCCACAGGTGGGCCATGCCGGCCAT
>CAYSFY010000058.1:9614-10283 GCA_964430285.1 uncultured Desulfobulbia bacterium | reverse complement strand
GTGCCGGGTTTGATGGCCACCCAGATATCGGCCTTGCTGGCCGCTGCCGAAAAGCGCGGGTCCAGGACCACCAGCTTGGCGCCGTTCTGAAGCCCCTTCAGGTACTGTTTGAGGTGGGAGACATGGACATTCTCCCCCAGGTGGGTGCCCACCAGCAGCATCACCTTGGCGTTGGCCATGTCCACGTCTTCGTTGGGGGCGAAGCCGAAGGTGGACATGTAGGCCATGTCGCGCACCCCGCGGCACTGGTAGAACGAGGCCTCGCTGATGTTGGGGGTGCCGGTGAACTCGAAGTACTGCAGGGGGTAGAAGGCCGAGGCCCCGTGGGGAAAGAGCGCCACCGCGTGGGGACCATGCTTCTTTTGGATGGCCGTGAGCCGCTCGGCCGTCTCGTCCAGGGCCTCCTGCCAACTGATCCGCTTCCACTTGGGCGCCCCGCGCTCGCCAACGTTCTTCATGGGGTACTTGAGGCGGTCCGGATCGTAGAGCAGTTGCATGCCGGCGTTGCCGCGGGCGCAGATGGCGGCACCGTTATCGATGCTCTTGGCATTGCCCTCCAGCTTGACCAAGCGGCCGTCACGCACCTTGCCCGTCAGCTGGCATCGCCAGAAGCACATCTCACATACCCCTCCGTAGCGGGTCTCGGTGCCGGTGAAACTGCCCGGCGCC
>CAYSFY010000058.1:0-9565 GCA_964430285.1 uncultured Desulfobulbia bacterium | reverse complement strand
TCTTGACCAGCCCCCCCTCGGCCCTAGCCAAGCGGGACAGGGGCAACGCCGCCGCGGCCAGGGAAGCGGTCTGCAGAAATTTCCGTCTGGTAACCTTAATACCCATGTGCATCCTCCTCTGTGGTGAAAAAATTGATCAGTTCGACGCAAATCCGATAGACAGGGAGATCGGCGCCCGCCACTACCCGGTTACGAAACTGCCCGAACCAAGGGCGAAAACACTCGTTTAAAAACTCCGCGCTCGCCGCCTCTTCCCCGGCCTCGGCCAACAGGGCGAGAAACTCCAGCTCCAGGGGCAGGTAGTCGGCCAGGTCCGTGGACACGGCCAGTTCAAAGCCGTGGCAACGATAAAATTCGCGGGTCTTTTCGGTGAAAGCGGTGTTGAGCATGCCGCCGCCGGGCAGGTGCACCGAGCCATAGGGCGGTGCCACCGTGGCGGGAAAGGCGTTGATGAACAGGCGGGTGTGTTCGACGCGGAGGGCTTCGAGGAGGGACGCGGCATCGGCTGGGAGCCGGGCCAGGTCCTGGCGGGCCTCCTCCCAGCCCAGTTCGGCGAGCAAGCCGCCCAAGGCCGCGGGGTACCCTGCCGCCAGCCACTCCTGATCAGGGTAGGCCAAGGCCTGGGCCAAAAAGCGGTAGGTATTGGCCAACAACTGATTGGCGGCAGCGGTGCCCATCTCTCCTCCCGAGGTTGATTGATCCGTGACCGGACTCAATTTAAGTAAATCATTAAAGACTGAAATAGTCTTGCACGCCTCGCCCCCTTTTTCAAGCATTTTTTTGTAAGGCCAGGATAAAAGATTCGGCGGGCACCCTATCTCTTAGCTCCATTTCTCTGTTCCCCACGGTGGTGGCGGCTTGCGGCAGGGGCAGCTTGATCGAGGCGGTCGCCCCCTTACCTTTTATGGGATGGCGCAGGCGAAAGCAAATTTATGATCATGGAGGGGAATATGGATTTTCCCTCCATATTCGCGCACAGACCCTGAACTCGCGGGCACGCGTTCCCTGGTAAACGGGATACCGGCCACTTGTTCAACGCTGGCAAGGGGTGAATGCCCCCTCATTGACAAGGCGAAGGCTTGTCAACTAAGATGACTGCAGCAGGACACGCGATTGACGATGCCGGTGAATGCCATGCCGTGATCACATCACCTAAGGGAGGGGAAAAGATGGGAGCCGATAATAACGGGTACAAGGTGTTGGTGGTCGATGATGAGGTGATGGTGCGCGAGATGATCGCCCAAATCCTGACCATCGCCGGACACCAGGCCATAGCGGTGGCTAATGGCCGAGAGGCCTTGGAACTGATGGATCTCCACGCCTTTGATGCGGTAATCACCGACATCTGCATGCCCGAGATGGACGGCATCACCTTGACCCAGGAGATTCTCGCCCGCTACGGCGATCTGCCGATCATGGTCATCACCGGCTATCCCGATCAATACAGCTCGGAGTCCGCCATCAAGGCCGGGGCCATGGAGTTTATCATCAAACCGTTTTCCAGCCCCGAGATGGCGGTCCGCTTCAATAAGATGATGGCGGGCTTCACCATGGTGAACGAACTCAAGAACAAGAAGAGCGAACTCGCCCAAAAGGGCTCGAAGATCGTAAGCGAGATCAAGAGCGAGGCCGACCTGGAGATCAAGCGTCTCCAGGCTGAGGTTGAGGCCCTGAGGCATAACCAGACCACATGATTGACCGACCAGGAGAGATTGACATGAGAAAGAGTGCCGCTGCCTGCCTAACCCTATTTGTCCTCTCCCTGCTGGCGCCATCGTCCTGGGGGGAACCGCCCCCAGGGGCGGACATCTTGCTTAAGGCCCATGCAACAGGGGCACTGATCCCGATCCTCTCCGCTCAGCATCCGCGGATGGACGTGCCGGCGGCCTATGCGGTGCAAAAGGCCTATGTGCGCAAACGGCTGGCCACGGATACGATTGCCGGATATAAGGCCGGCCTCACCTCCATGGCCGGGCAGAAGAAATTTGGCGTGAGCGCACCCCTGGCCGGGGTCTTGTTCGGCTCCGGCAAGCGGCTCAGCGACGCGGTGCTTGACCGATCCGCCTTTAAGAACCTGATGCTGGAGACGGAAATCGGCATGGTGATCGGCAAACCCATCTCCGGCCCCATCCATGACCTGGCCCAACTGCGCGCCTCTATTCGAGGGTTCATGCCCGTGATTGAGCTGCCGGACCTCGGCTTTGCCGACATGAAGGCCGTAACCGGGATCGACCTCATTGCCGCCGATGTGGCTGCCGCCCAATTCATCACCGGCACCGAAAAAGCTGGCCCTCCCCCTGACCTCAACGCCATTGCCGTAACGCTTGCCGCGGACGGGAAGGAGATCAATCGCGGCCAGGGTACCGACGCCATGGGCGATCAGTGGCAGACCGCGCTCTGGCTGGTCAACACCATGACCGCCCAGGGGTGGCAAATCCAGCCCGGCCAGATCCTGATCACCGGGGTGCTGGGCAAGATGGTCCCGGGCAAGCCGGGCAGGTATGTTGCCGACTATGGCGGATTCGGCACGATCACCTTCGAGATCAAGTAAGGCTGTCGTCGGCAACGACAAACTTTGAACGCAAAGCACCGTGAAGACCCTCGCCGATACGTCCGCGTGGTCCTCGCACTCCGTCGGCATCAACCCGTTGATGGACCGGTGGTGGCCGAATTATTGGAGTTGATCACGAATGGAGGCGACGAGATGGGAACAGCGGTGGGCGTGGGACACAGTGTCCACAGAAATCCGGCAGAGGCGGGGCAGGAGGCGGCCCGGAAGGCCATGGGCCAGGCGGGGATAGAGAAGCCCGACTTTGTCATGGTCTTCGCTACCGTGGGCTACAATCAAGGGCTCCTCATCCGCGCCATACGGGAAGCAACCTCGGGGGCGCCCTTGAGCGGCTGTTCCGGCGAAGGGATCATCACCCAGGAGACCGTGGTTGAGAGCAACTTCGGCGTCTCGGTTATGGTGCTCCGCTCCGATGAACTCCGGTTCAACAACGCCTGCGTCAAGGCCCTTGGCCGGGGGGCCGGTCTCGCCGGCGAGGAGTTGGCCGCCTCGATTCGCCCCTTCTTGCGCGAGGACAGCCTCGCCTGCTTCCTGCTGGCTGATGGCCTGACCCTGAATTTCGACCCTTTTTTGGCCTCCTTCGAAAAGACCCTGGGCCGCATCTCCCCCTTGCCCATTTTCGGCGGCTTGGCAGCGGATAACTGGGCGGCCCGCAAGACCTATCAGTATCACAATGACGAGGTCTTCTCCGAAGGCATCTCCTGTATCGTCATGTCCGGCACGGGGACTATCGCCTGGGGGATCAACCACGGCTGTGTCCCGATCGGCAGCAAACGCACCATCACCCGCAGTGAGGGGAACATCATCCGCGAGATTGACGGAGTTCCGGCCCTTGAGGCCCTTAAGGACTATTTTGCAGAGGACTGGCAGAGCCAGTGGAACAAGACCTCCCTCAACCTCTGCCTCGGTTTCAAAACGCCCGCGCATATCCGGGAGGCCTACGAAGCGTATATTGTCCGCTATATGATGGCCAAGGACGACCAACAGGGCACGGTGACCATCCAGTCCGATGCCCAGGAGGGCGGCGATCTGTGGATAGTCCGCCGCGACAAGGAGTTGATCAGAAACGGGCTTAAGGAGATCTCCCGCCAGATCCGGGACCAGGCGGGGACCGGGAAACCGAAGTTCGTCCTGCAATTCGAATGCGTGGGGCGGGGGAAGGTGGTCTTCCGGGAGCAGGAGAAGGTGGAGCTGATCCGATCCCTCCAGCAGGACCTCGGCGGGGATATCCCCTGGCTCGGTTTTTACACCTATGGCGAGATTGGACCGATCGCACGCCACGACTGCTTCCACAACTTCACCTCGGTGGTGGCTGCCATCTACTGAGTGGCGAACTTTTTGCGAACAATAGCCCCTCGTGAACCAACTTGACCAAAGACACCCTCCCCCCTGGCGCCTCGCCCAAGCCCTTCTCTATTGCGGAATTGCAGCAGGAAAAAGAGACCCTCGCCCAGCAGGTCAAGCAGTTGATCAAAGCGGAGGGCAAGCTCTACGAGTTTCAGGAGAAACTGGATAGCCAACTCAAGGAGTATCAACAGCTCTATGAGTTGAGCCGCAAGATCAGCGCCACCTTTGATATCCGGGAGATCTTTGCCCTGGCCGGCAAATACCTCATCTACCATCTCGAATATGAGCGGGTCATCTTTCTCGAACAATTCCACTATGCCGGCCGTTTCACAGTCTGCGCCTGTGATGGCTACTACCACCAGGAGGAGAGGGAGGCTGTCCTTACTCTCGTCATCCAGGAGGACGCCCCCTTCTTGAACTCCCTGCGGCAGGGGGAAGAATACCTCATCTGCGGGCCGGACTCGGACCAGGAGGAGCTTACGGGGTACCGCGCCAAACTAGGCATGGACGAGTTCCTGGTCTACCCCCTCTGCTCCCACCCGCGGCCCCATGCCCTGCTGGCGGTCGGCAACTCGGCGGGGAACGCCGAGTTTTATCAACGGATAAACCATGCCCAGGGCGCCCCCTTGAGCATGGGCAACCTGGTGGGCCTGCTCGTCTCGGCGGTGGCGAAGCACATCTTCTATGGCAACATGGAACAGGCCCTGGCCCAGGAGAGGCTGGCCGAGGCGAAGTACCGCGGCATCTTCGAGAACGCCCTCGAAGGCATCTTCCAGACCACCCGCGACGGGCAATTCATCAGCTGCAACCCGGCCACGGCCACCATTCTGGGCTACGACACCCCTGAGGAGGTGATCGCCCGCATCAACGACATCGAGCATCGGCTCTACGTCACCCCGCACCACCGCCGGGAGATGTTCGAACTGATGCAGCAGGGCCGGGATGCGAAGAACTTCGAGGTGGAGTTTTACAGGAAGGACGGCAGTAAGCGCTGGGTCATGCTGAGCACCCGCCCGGTCTTGAACGAACAGGGCGAAATCCTTTACGTGGATGGCATGATCCAGGACATCGGCGAACGCAAGCGGGCGGAGATGTCCCTCCAGGCCCTTAACGAACAGCTGGAGCAACGCGTCATTGCCCGTACCACGGAGTTGGAGGGTGCCAATGCGGAGCTGCGGCAGGTGACCCGGGAGCTGGAGAAGGCCTTGAGCGAGCTCAAGTCCGCCCAATCCCGTGTCCTGCAGCAGGAGAAGATGGCCTCCATCGGGCAACTGGCGGCCGGGGTCGCCCACGAGATCAATAACCCCATGGGCTTTATCATCAGTAACTTGAACTCGCTCAGGAGATACACGGAGAAGCTGGTGCGCTTCATGGATCTGCAAGCCGCCGCGGTAGACCGGCTGGCGGCTCAGGCCGGGACGGAGGCCGAGACGATCGCGGCCGAGATGCAGGCCCAGAAGACATCGTTAAAGATCGCTCGCATCAAAGCAGACCTGGGAGACGTGATCGATGAATCCCTGGATGGGGCGGAACGGGTCAGGAAGATCGTCCAGGATCTGAAAAGCTTCTCCCGTCTTGACCAGTCCGAGGTCAAGCTGGCGGATATCAACGAGGGTCTGGAAAGCACGCTCCACATTGTCTGGAACGACCTCAAGTACAAGGCCACCGTCAGAAAGGAGTATGGCGAGATCCCGCCCACCGTGTGCAACCTCGGCCAGTTGAACCAGGTCTTTGTCAATCTCCTGATCAACGCCGCCCAGGCGATGGAGTCCCAAGGGGAGATCCTGGTCAAGACCACGAGCGATGACGATCGGATCACCATCACCATCGCGGATACGGGGGCAGGGATACCGGCGGACAAACTGGACAGGATATTCGAACCGTTTTTCACGACCAAGGAGGTAGGCAAAGGGACTGGTCTCGGTCTCAGCATCGCCTACGACATCATCAAGAAACACCACGGCGAGATCCGGGTGGCGAGCGAGGTCGGCAAAGGAACCACGTTCACCATCATCATTCCGATAGTGGCAGAGTGACCGGCAGAAGGGTGGTCCGTGGCGGCATGCGACCTACAGCAGGTCGCTGTAATCCTGTTCCAGTCCTGGTTGCCAATAACGCTGCACTGCCCACGCCCGTGGGCAACACGCCTTGGGTTGGCGGTCACACTACCCGCTGACAAGAATATTTAAATGGTAAGGGCGTCCCCTAAAGATTACGTTACGGAAATTAATTGGATGTTTTCCTCACGGCAAACGCGCGCGTGGTGTAAGTGCTGTTGTTCTTTTCATATTCCACAGCATAACCCTGATTAAAATTGAAAGCTCGAGCGGTTTGCGCATTCTTAGCCTCACGAGACCACACCCATGAGCCACCGCCTATCTTGTTAAATACCGGATCGATATGGGCAGGGAAGTTTCTTCCACTCTGAGAGAAACCAATCCCCGCGGTCAATCGACGATCATACAGGGTAGATAGTTGCGTAATAGTCGGCATTTCCCAATGTCCATCACATTCTTTTAACGACTCACTCCAAGCCTTTGCTTCATCCCAGCTCATCGTTTTATCCGGGCCTATATACCACTCTAGACGAATATTTGTGTCTTGGATAGAGCCACATTGCACCACTGCGAATCGCTTTACCTCTTGTGACGGAGCCTCTGTCGGGCTTGAATTCTGCGGTGACGCTTTCCTGGATTCACCTGGCAATTGGATGGTGGGCTGTTGAGTGTCTATTTTGCTAAGGGAAACATCTCGCTCGAACCTTGTGAAAACAATGGTCGCAAAAACAATTAAAGCGGCGATAATGAAAATTGTTGGCCAAGGTAAACGATGCGGTATAGTTCCTTTTTTTTGAGATCGTGATGTACGAGGATACAGCGTATCTTTTGACAAGTTCACATCGCTGTCAGGAATGTTTACACCAGCGTTCATTGGTGTCAGGGGAGAGGAAATGAATTGTTCTCTCGTTGAGACTGCATCCTGCGCGTAAGTTTCCAAGGGACTATTGCGCTTTTGAGCGGTATCCTTTGTTTCCAAAGGAGGCTCTTGCTTTGGAACAAATGTCCCCTCCTTCCTCGCAGGCGTAACTGATGACGCTTCAAGCACTTCTCTTTTCTGAATTGTACGAGTCAACTCAGTATTTGGCGGTTTCTTTGTCTTGTTCAATGCAAGTTCAGCTTGCTCGCTTGTATGCCCCGTTGCATCCAGTGCTCGTAATAACTGCATTAGACCTCGTGCATAGTCTGCAGTGAAGTCAATGTATTGAAGGCGATGAAGACGAAATGGAACGTCACATGAACGAAACAAGACAGGGACGACTCGCTTATGCTTATCGAGAGCAAAGGAAACCTCATCCATTACATTGGTTGAACCAACTGATGATGGGGAAAGCACTAACAAGACAGCACTAGAAGTTTGCAGAGCCTTTTCTACAGCATGGTCCCAATGTTCGCCTGGGGAAATATCTAATTTATCAATCCATAGATTAACACCGGCATCTCGTAAGTCCCGGGCTAAGCGAATAACGAAACCTGCGTCCGCTCGGCTGTAACTGAAAAATAGTAGTGGAAAATCAGTACTCACAAGTAACTCTCGTTTATGAGTGGGAATTCATGATAGTTAATATCTGGCCAACAAGTTATTATCTGATTTCTGAATACCCTTCATTTCGGGAGAAAAAACCAAATCCCCGCCCCAGGCAAGACGTCTCCGTACTAACTGGATATCCCTCTCAAAGGGCATGATATCCAGTTTCTGGACATCATCAATGATTGAAACAGTAGCCAAAATTCCGCACTCCTTGGCAATCCCCAATTTATTCCAACGCAACTTTTTGCCACTCTCTTCCCTGGTTCCCTGGCCATGAACTTGCCGATAATGATGTTGCACCCTCAGCCGCCCGTTGTGAGGTTCAATTCCTGACGTTCAAGGCGACTCGGTTCGGTGCCCAGCCCGGCCAGACATAGGTCTGCATAGCCAACAATCAAACGAATGGCAACAAGAAAAAATACAAGGAAAACAACCGCCAGACCCTGTCAATCCCGGTTCGTAACGACGGAGATACAAGGGGATGAAAAGAGGATGAAGTCAAGCAGGGGGGGGATTAGCGCATCCAAATAATTCTGCGTGCATGTTGCCAGCCGGTCAACCGCCTTCGGCTAGGCTTCATGGGCAGCCGCGCCCCCCTCGCCTGGGCACCCGGCCCAGGGAAAAGCCGATGCCGGCCAAGCTCAACAGCGCAAAGCAGAGCAACGCCGTGCGCATGCTGGCCACAAAGGCCGGGCCGCTGGCATGGGTGATGGGGAGATCGCCCAGGTACAAGGAGACGATCACCGTGATGATGGTCATGCAGGTCAGCATGCCGGTGGAGCGCATGGTGGCGAGCAGGCTGGCGGCCATGCCGTAGTTGAGGGGGGCGACACTGGCCATGACCGCAGCGGTGTTGGGGGAGGAGAAGAGGCCGAACCCCAAGCCCAACAGGGCGAGCACCAGGCGCACGGTGAGCAGGGAGGAGTCCGCCGCAATGGTTGCCGACACCCCCAGGGCGATGGTGCCCACGGCCATGCCCATGGTGGCCAGCTTGTGCGGGGCGTAGCGGTCGGCCAAACGGCCGGCCAGGGGGGAGACGATGGCCTGGATCAGGGGCTGGATCACCAAAAACAGGCCGGTATCCTTGGGGGAGAGCCCCTTGATGGTCTGTAGATAGAGGCTGAAGAAAAACATCACCCCAAAGGAGGCGGTGTAGTTGATCCAGGTGGCGATATTGCTGAAGGCAAAGACGCGGTTGTGGACAATGACCCGGATGGGGAGCAGGGGCGACGGGGTGCGCAGCTCCACCACCATGAACCCCAGCAGGCCGAGGAGACCGGCCCCGGCCAGCCAGCCGGCCATGGCCCACTCCCTGAGGTGGGTCACCCCGAGGATCAGCGCCAGCAAGGCCAGCATGTAGAGCAGACTCCCTTGCCAGTCAAAGCGTTCACCGTGGGCATCGGCCCACTCCGCCCCGGCGAGCTTGATCAGCGCCAAAACGAGGGCGGCGACCTCCACCGGCAGGGCCGCGTAAAATATCCACCGCCAGCCGAGGTAGGTGGTCATCACCCCGGCCAGGGTCGGTCCCACGGAGAGCCCCAAGTAGACGCAACTGACCACGATCCCCATGGCTCGGCCGCGCCGGTTGGCCGGGATCACGGAGGTGAGGATGGCCAGGCTGGTGGAGGTGATCATGGCGGCGCCAACCCCTTGGCAAAAGCGCATGGCGATAAAGGTCTCGATAGACCAGGCCAGGGGCAGGGCCATGGTGGCCAAAGTGATGACCGAGGCCCCGGCGATGAACACCTTGCGCCGGCCATGGATGTCGGCAAAGCGCCCCACCGGCAGGAGGAAGAGCGCCACCGCCAGCATGTACACCATCTCGATCAGCCCCAGGTGCACCGCGCTGGCGGCAAACTCCCGGCCAATGGCGGGCAGCGCCACCCCCACGGCGGAGAACATGAAGGGGGTGAGAAACTGCACGGCGGCAACCACGACCACAATGGCCGTCTGGGAGATGGGGGGTCTATTGCGCATGGGCTGCGCCCCCCTACGTCTTCAGATTAAACACCGTGCGGTTGGAGAGGCGCAGCCTTCTCGCCAACTCCTTGCCCAGGCCGG
>CAYSFY010000057.1:20806-21590 GCA_964430285.1 uncultured Desulfobulbia bacterium | reverse complement strand
GAGTGACAATCATTTAAAAAGTTCGCTTCAAAATAACTGCATGGCCCCATCGTCTAGCGGTCTAGGACGCTGGCCTCTCACGCCGGTAACACGAGTTCGAACCTCGTTGGGGTCACCATTCAGCTACAATAAGGCCTTCAAGATTTATCTTGAAGGCCTTTTTTGTTGTCCGAAGAGCCGTCGCACCACTCCCTTCTTCTCACGCACATAGTCTTCTTGTTTCCCCCACCGTCGGAGTCCGTGCGCCACGGTACTCAGGAGTCAAGCACGGTTTGGGGCAGGGGTGGTGACAATGGTGACGAAGCAAAATACAGCAGGCATGGAGTCGCCCAGTGCGCCAAGAGGTCGACGGTGATTTCGTGGTCATCATCGCAGAAACACCTCTGCTCGACCTCACCACCCATAGGCGATACTAACATGCTGTTTTTTTTGTGCTTGCCTGCCGCCGAGGAATTATATACACCTGATCTTAACGATCAGCTTGGGATCAGGAGAAGGGGGGACGCCTCCCTCCGCCCAAGCGTTAATGGTTGCGACAGTCAGGGCAGGGGAAGAGCCCTTGGGGGCCGGGATTACTAATGAAGTCGAACTGGGAGGGGAAGATGTCACACGATAGAACTATCATGTTTCCAAATGGGATTTTAGGTTTCGAAGAGCTACACGCCTTTAAGATTTTCCACAAACAGCAGGATCGGACCACGGTCTTTTGGCTCCAGTCCGAGGAGAATCCGCTCATCGCTTTTTTGGTGGTGGACCCTGCAACTTTTGGGCTAAATTTTTCCTT
>CAYSFY010000057.1:5148-20767 GCA_964430285.1 uncultured Desulfobulbia bacterium | reverse complement strand
ACTGACGCCGAGCAAGCACTCCTGCAAAGCGAGCGCCCGGAGGAGATCGAGGTCTTTCTTGTGCTCGCTAAGGATGGGGACGCCAAGCAAGGGATTCAGGCAAATATCGGGGCGCCCATCTTGATCAACACGGTCAAGCGACTGGGGATGCAAAAAGTTCTCTATCAATACGATTTCACAGGGAATATTGAAGGAGAGTGAATTGCTGCCATGGTCGTCGCCTTGTTTTATGGAGGAATCGATTTATTGGTGATCGATTCCTCCCTCCCGTCTTACGACGTTGTCGCCACCGGCTGTTTCCGGCAGTACTCTTTGAGCGCCCAAACCACATTCTCATCAAACTTCGTGCCGATGTCTTGATCCAGGATGCTGAAGGCCTTGTCGCGGGGCATGGGGTCCCGGTAGTGCCTCTTGGCGGTCAAGGCCTCGAAGACATCGGCAACCGCTAGGATCTTGGCCATGAAGGGGATCTCCGCGGCCGCAAGCCCCGATGAGTAACCACTGCCATCAAGACGTTCGTGGTGACTTGCGGCCAAGAGCGGGACAACTTTGTACTTGCGGCTAAAGGTCATCTTGCTCAGGATCTCTTTGGTCTTCACCACATGCAGTTTGATGTGTTCGAACTCCTCAATGGTCAATTTTCCAGGCTTTTTCAAGATCCGATCATCCGTGCCCAGCTTGCCGTAATCATGGAGCAGGGCCGCCACATTGAGCGTATCCACATCCTCGTCGCAGAAGCCAAGCTCGTGGGCGATGCCGGCGGCGTACTGGGCCACACGGGCGGAGTGGCCGGCCGTCAGGGAGTCCTTGGCATCGATGGAGGCGGCCAGCACCTCCAAAACGCTACGGAATTGGCTGTTTTGCTCATTGAACAGGATGGCATTCTCCAAGAACATGCTGATATAGGCGGAGAGGGATTTTAAGTGGTCCATATCCGCTGTCGTGAAGGTGTCTCCTCTTTTGTTGATCACTTCGATGACCCCCAGGATCTCTCCAGCGTGATTTTGTAAGGGGACGCAGAGCAGGCAACGGGTGGTGTACCCTGTGCGGCCATCGACGCTCCTGTCGAAACGGGAGTCCAGATAGACATCGGGGATATGAATCTCCTCGCCTGTTATCGCCACCAGACCGGCAATCCCCAGATTGAGATCCAAGTGAATGTCCCACCCCTCGATCTTCTCGGCAAAGGCGGAACGGATCTCACCCGTGGCGCGGTCAACCAGGAATAGGGCGCAACGCTCGCAGGCCAGCTCCTGGCGCAGGTCGGAGACGGCGGACCTGGCCTGCGAGCGGCTGGCCTCGAGGGTGTAATCCAAGTTGCCGATCACTCCGGCGAGATGTTTCGCCTTTTCTTCATCGGCCTTGGTAAAGGTGCCTGTCCTCTTGTTCAAGAACTCCAGGGCACCGACGATCTCCTGGCGCTGATCGCACATCGGCGCGCAGAGGACGCTCTCGGTGCGGAACCCTGTCCGTTCGTCAACCTCCCTGTGGAAATAGGGGGAATCGTAGGCAGAGGCGACATTGACGACTGTCCGGGTGAGCACGCACGATCCGACCAACCCCATCTTCAGGCCGATATGGATCTGATCCCGTTCCATGCCCTCGGCAAACTTGGTCCACAGTTGCCGTTTCTCCCAATCCACCAGAAACAGGGTGCTGCGCTCAGCATCAAGGAAGGCGGAGATCTCCTGCATGATCAGGGGCAACAGCCGCTCCAGGTTTTTTTCGGCACGAAGTCGGTCGCCAATGGCAAAGACCTTTAACAGGCGTTCATGTTCCAAGGAGAGGGCATGCAACTGGTCTTGCAGTTGCCGAGTTTCGTCTGGGAGTTCGTTTTTCATGCGTATCCTCCTAATGTCAATGAGGGGCAGGTCAAGGCAGTGGTGGCAGTTGCCATCCGCACCACCCCCCCTACCTTGCCCGTGCAACCGCCTATTTTGCGAAACGTGCCGTGCACCTTGCTGCTTGCCGCGCCCCTCTCGGCCGTTACCTCACAACGGGATCTCATCCACCGCATCAGCGGTTGTGTCGATGGATGCATCCATGCCGTTCCCCACCACCGGGATCACGGAGAGCAAGGCGCCGCCTACTCTCATGGGCACGGTGGCGATCTTGGTCAAAAAACAGCCTTGCAGGAGCAGGGGCAGGACCAACAGCAACGGCATGGTCTTCTTTTTCATGAAGGATTTCCCCGTGGGGTAGAGGTTGAGGTGGGCGGTCGGTTCTGCCCCAAATCGCCTTGACGCCGGATCAGTTGCCCGTATCATGCCGTCAGGCTGAAGACCACGCGATTACGGCCCGCCTCCTTGGCCTGGTAGAGGGCCTTGTCCGCCAAGTCGATCCGTTTGTCGCCGGGCAGGGTGCTGTCGCCCGGGAAGGGGGCAACGCCGATACTCACGGTAATGTGGATCGGTTGGGGGCTCTGGATGGCAAAGGGGTAGCGGGCCACGCTCTTCCTTATCCGTTCCGTGGCGATGTCGGCCCCGGCCCGGTCGGTCTCCGGCAGCAGCAGGATGAACTCCTCGCCGCCGAACCTGGAGATCACGTCGCACCCCCGCAGTTCGTTGCCCAGCAACAGGGCCAGCTCCCTGAGGATGATGTCACCGGCCGGGTGGCCATAGGTGTCGTTCACCTTTTTGAAGTGGTCGATGTCCACCATGGCTATGGTCAGCGGTTGTTGATAGCGTCGGGAGCGGCTCAACTCATCCTTGAGCCGGGTGTGGAATAGGTTGCGGTTGGCCAGCGAGGTCAAGGGGTCATGCAGGGAGAGATAGCGTACCCGCTCATAGAGCTTGGCATTTTCAAGGGCCACGGCCAGCTGGTTGGCAATGGCGGAGAGCATCTCAAGCTGGCCCTTGGTGGCTGGGCAGTCGGCAGGCAGGTAGAGAAAGAGGACACCAATCACCTTCTCCTTGGCGATCAGCGGCAGGATGATGTGGCCGTGGGGTTGCATCCCTTGATAGCTGGTGTGGTGGCGGGGGTCGGCGCAGCAGTTCTCCGAGGTGATGATCTCGCCGCTCTGTGCCGCGATCCCGCACAGGCAGTGGCCCAGGGGGATACTGGCCTCATGGTTGACCACAAAGTCGGAGATCCCCTTGTGGCAGACCAGGTCGAGCCGGCCGGTCTCCTCATTGATCAGGAAGATGCCGCCCTTGGCCTCGATCTTCAAGACCTTGTAGTCGAGCATGGTCTCCAGGGCCTTTTCCAGGATGGCATTCACCTCCATGTCGGCGCTGATGGCGCTGGAGACCGCGGAGACCGCAAACAGCTCATGGTAGTGCTGTTCCAGCTGATCCTTGCTGCGGGAGAACTCCTTGCGCAGTTGGATGTTCTCCAAAAAGATGCCGATGGTCTCGCCAAGGTAGTTGAGGAACAGCAGGTTGTCTGCGGAGATGGCCCTCTGTGCGCTCAGCGGCACCGCCATAAATCCGATATCGGCGCTGCCGTGGTAGATCGGGGTAAACAGGCTACCGCTGTATCCCTCCTGTTGCAGGCCGGCAAAGGGGTGGGGGAGGGGACAAGCGGAAAAGTCAAGCTGCACGGTCTCCTTCCTCAGCTGGGTCTGCTCGCGGAGATAGTGGTTGATCCTGGAGAGATCATGGCTGGGAATCGGCGGGTGGCAGATCTCGGTGCCATTGGTGGCGGCATAGAGCAGGATCTTACCGCCCAGATCCATGACCTGCTGGATCACGGGGATGATCTTGGGGACCATGAGCTCTTCGTCTTCCAGCCCCACCAGGGTAACGGTGATCTGCTTGAGGGCCTCCAGTTGGCGGTTTTTTAACTCCAGCTGTTCCTTGAACCTGGAGATCAGGTCGCTATCGTCATTTTTCATTTGTTTTCGTACTGTTACGATTGATTGAGTGGGTTATGCATTTGTGATCGTGGCATCAATCCTCGGTCACCGTTGCTGACGCGTCGTCCACGGCGCGATGGACACGTTGGCGGACGGGTGAGTGCCGGGCAGCCAAAAAACGGGGCGCTGTTGCCGCCATCATGGCGGCTGAAGGGGGTCGGGAGGAGAAGCAGCGCACTATTTGGCCACCCAGCGATCGATCTGTCTGAAGGCGTGCGACACCTCCTCCATCAGGGTCTGGATCGACACCGGCTTGATGAAAAAATTGTCGAACCTGGCCTCTCGGCAGTCCACCAGGTGGTACATGGAGGCATAGCCGGTAATGGCAAAGATGATGGCGATGGGGTGATTTTTCCGGATCTCCTTGCAGAGTTCGATGCCATCCATGCCCGGAAGATTGAGGTCCAGCAGCATGACCCGGCATTTGACCTCCTCCAGCACCTTTAAGGCCTCTTCCCCGTTGGCTGCGGTGTGGACCTCATACCCTCTCAATTTCAAGGCCTCGCTGAAGAGAGAGCGGACTGCCTCTTCGTCATCGACAATCAGTATCTTTTTGTTGTTCATGGAATTTCTCCCGGTCTGGAGGATGAGTAGTCGCGGAGTCGAGTCCCCCGGAGGTCTCGTTGCACCATAGTTTTGCACATTCCCGGGGCAGAGACAAGAGATAAAAAAATTGGTAACCACTCGGCTTGATTCGGTTATAGGGTGAACAGCGTTGACCTGAAACCGGAACATCGTATGGCCTTGGCCATGGAGATATTCTGTGTCTTTTTGTTGCTGAGGGGCTAAAACCCGCTTCATGCACCCGGGTGCGCAACGCTCGGCAAGAGAAGCAGCGGCTGTCTCCTTCCCACACCACCCCAAAGCCACTCCCTCCCTCCCCCACCCAAACACAATGGAATAGTGCCTGCCGGTCCGTCTGCCAACTAACGCTGGTGCCGATCTTCTGGGGCATGTATTCTGAGGGGAGGAAATCGTTGCGCGCTTGGCGCGACGTGTTTGAGTCCAGGCGCTATCGTTTATCACACGTCAATCCACCAACGTAAAGGAGATGAGTATGGCAACCATTACCCTGCGCGGCACCCCCACCGAGACCGTGGGCCAGATCCCGGCCACCGGCACCAGCGCCCCGGCCTTTTCCCTGACCGGCACCGACCTCAAGTCCGTCACCAACCAAGAGTTCCTGGGCAAGACGGTGGTCTTAAACATCTTCCCCAGCATCGATACCGGGGTCTGCGCGGCCTCGGTCCGCCGCTTCAACAGCGAGGCGGCCAACTGCGCCAACACGGTGGTCCTCTGCATCTCCGCCGATCTCCCCTTTGCCCACAAGCGCTTTTGCGAGGTGGAGGGGCTGGAGCGGGTGGTGCCGCTGTCGGTATTCCGCAGCCCGGAGTTCGGCCAGGCCTACGGGGTGACCATCAAGGATGGCCCCTTGGCCGCTCTGTTGGCCCGGGCCGTGGTGGTCATCGATGGCCAGGGGCGGGTGGCCTACACGCAATTGGTGCCGGAGATCGGGGAGGAACCCAACTACGCGGCGGCGCTTCAGGCCGTGGCCTCCCTCTCCGCTTGACCCGCTCTCTCCCTGCCCTCTTGCCCCAAAGGCCGTCTCGGCCTTTGGGACCCCGCCTGTTCCCGGTCCCAATTTAATTGCATTTTAACTGCCTGATAATCTGTTCTTAATCTCTCTCTGTTCTCTTGGCGTCATGGCGCCATGGGTCTCCCATGGCGCGCCACGGTTAATGAACACGGACAGGAAGAGGGAGGAGCGGAGATGGGTGGCGAGGCCTTAGTGAGCGAAGAGATCGATAGAGCGGAAGCGGGGAAGCCCCCATGCCCGGAGGGGGGACACCCCTCCCTGCCCACGGTCATGATCGTCGAGGATGACGAAGACCTGGCCGATCTGTTGCAATTTCGTCTGCGCCAGGAGGGCTTTGCCACGGTCATGGCCGCTGATGGCACGGAGGCCTGCCGCCTGTTGGCCGAGGTCGAGATCGAGTTGGTGCTGCTCGACATCCTCATGCCCGGCCTGGATGGTTGGGGGGTCTGCCGGCGCTTGCGCAGCCATCCGGACCCTCGGCTCTCCTCGCTGCCGGTGATCATGCTCACCGCCTTGGCCACCGGGGAGAACAGGATCAAGGGGCTGGAGTGCGGGGCCGATGTCTACCTCGCCAAGCCCTACTCCATCCGCGAGGTGGTGTTGAACGCCAAGCGCTTAATCGCTGAGCGACGCCAGCGCCTGCAACTGCAAGCAGAGGTGAATGCCCTGCGGGAGAAGGAGCAGGGGGCTCGGGAGACGCAACGGATGCTCTTCCATGAACTCCGCTCCCAGTTCACGGTGATCGGCGGGCTTTGCCAGCGGTTGCTGCAGAAGGAGGACCCGGTGCAACTCTCCAAGCTGGCCAAGGAGGGGGGGTATCTGGAAGTGATTCGCACGAGTGTCAACCAGGTGGCTGATCTGGCCGATGAGGTGCTGATCCTCTCCCGGCTAGCCACCGGTGACCTGACCCTGCCACGCAGCGCCTGCCTGCTTGACGAGATCGTCCGCGAAGTGATGGTCTTGGCCAAGGCCAAGGCGCGGATGAAAGGGGTCGATCTCCTGGTCTCGCCGCTGCCGCGAGAACCGGTGGCGCTCCATCCCCTGGCCTTGAAGATCATCCTGGCGAGCCTGGTGGAGAATGCCGTGAAATACTCGCCAGCCGGAGGCGCGGTCTCTCTTCAGGTGGCGGTGGCCGCCGGGGTGTGTGCTCTTGAGGTGCGGGATCAGGGGCCGGGCATCCCGGTAAGCGAGCAGGAGCGGATCTTTACCCCGTTTTTTCGCGGTGAGGGGGTGCGCGACAGCCATCCGGGGAGCGGCCTTGGGCTCTACTCGGTCAAACGTTTGACCGAGGCCTTGGGGGGCGCGGTAGAGGTGGTCAGCACCCCCGGGGCCGGCGCCCTGTTCAGGGTAGTCTTCGAGGGGTGCTGACGGGCGAGCCTACGCGGTAGCAAGGAAAGGCCTTTATCCCTCCCTTACGCGGGCACCTGATCCTGATCGCTCTGCTCTTCTTGTTTGGGGGTGGCCGGTTGGGAGTTGAAAAAGGAGATCCAGCACTGCCAGGGGAGGGTGTCGAGGGTGCACTCCCTGGGACAGGCAAACTTTTCCGCCATCATCGGGCATAGGCCGTCCAGGGTGTTGCAGATGTACTTCGCCGCTTTTTCCAGGGATACCGTGTTGTTGGTCATGGGCGGACCTCTACCCGCACACCGTTGATGGCATGGTTAGGGCGAGTTGCGGGGCGATATCCACGGGCACGGCGGGCTGGTCTTGGCTCTTGATGAGCCGAAGCAGGGTGACAGAGATCGAGCTCAGTTCCTGGGCCTGACTCTTCAGCTCCGCCGCCGTGTCGGCAGCCTCGCTGGCCTGGGCCGAGGCATGGGCAGTGATCCGGTCGATCTCACTGATGGCCAGATTCACCTGGCGGACGCCCAGGGCCTGTTCATGGCTGGCCTGGGCAATACTTTTTACCTCTGTATCGACTTCGACCATGCCGTGGTGGATGGCGGCCATGGCCTGGCCCAGGGAGGCGCACAGTTCGCTCCCCTGCTTGGTCTTGCCGAGGCTGCCGTGGCTGATGGCGGCGGCATCACTGGCCAAGGCGGCAACATGGGCGGAGAGTCTGCGGATCTCGTCGGCGACCACGCTGAATCCCGCCCCGGCCTGACCCGCCCGTGCCGCCTCCACGGCGGCGTTTAGGGCCAGGAGATTGGTCTGGAAGGCAATGGTATCGATCTCCTTGGCGATGTTGATCACTGCGGCCGCTTCCTGCTCGATCTCCCGCATGGCGCGGATCATCCGGTCCATCTGCTTGTCTGCCGTCACCACTACCTGTTGGCTGGTGGCGGAACACGCGCAGGCCTTGCGGGCGCTCTCGCTGTTGGCTGCCGCTTGGTTGGCCAGCTGCTCGATGGAGGCCCCGGTCTCTGCCACACTGGCCGCCTGCTGACCGGCGCCTTCGGCCAGCAGGTGACTGGCGATGGCAAGTTGGCTGGCCTCAACCGAGACTTTGGCCGCCACGTCGTGCAGCCGTTGGTTGATAGCCAGGATCGGCCTGATCACCCGGCGGCCGAGATAGCAGAGCGAGCCGATGAAGATGAGGAACACCCCCAGCCCGGAAGTAGTCGCCATCAGCAAGGACCTCCGAGCTGCCAGGGTGCGAATGGAGCTCATTTCGGTCTGCGTTGCGGCCACCGCATCGTTCGTCTGGCGAGAGGTGTGTTGCACCGTTTCCGTAAACTCCTGGGCCACCAGCGCCGAGGCGTGGACCGCCAACTCCCTGACCAGGGCGATGGTAGCCACCCCCTGGTCGCCGCTGTACTGGTCCGCCGCCCGCGCCCCTTCGCCGTGGCTGTCGGCAAAGGTGATCATCCCCGTGGCCACTGCCACCTGTTTCTGGAAGTTGTGGTACTCGGCGACGATGCGGCCCAGGATCTCCTGGCCCGCCGGGTCATCGCCAATCGCCCCTTGCACCTTGGTCAACTGCTCCGTAACCCGCTGGTCCCCTTGGTCCATGAGGGCTAGGTACCGCTCCCGCATATCCTTAAACTGGCCACGCACCAACAGGTTTTTCCACTGCAGCATCAGGTCGAGCATGGCCACCTGCAGATCCGCGACCAGAAACACGGTCTCCATCCCCTTGTCCGCGGAGCGTCGGAGGGTGGTGAGCGCCTGGCTGCCGCTGGCCTGGAGCGTGACATTCGCCTGATTAAACGAGTCTGCCAGATGCGCTTGTGATCCCATGGAGATCCGGTGCAGCGAGGCGATGCCAACACCGGCCGAGATCATGGTGAAGGCAAAAAAGAGAGTGATTTTCAGAAGCAGATCGATCTTCATGATGCCCCCTCCATGGGGTTGCTGCCCTGGGCCGCGCCCAAAGGATGAAGGGTGGCTTGTGGCATCAGCCAACCTTCAACAATGCTTGATGTTTTTTCTGTAACTGACCGACTGGCCGTTGTTTTGTCTCTTTTTCGTCGATTGTAGGCAATGGCGGAGCCCGGCTCTTCCTTGGCCGTCTTTTTTACCCCGGAGACCAGGAAGGCCAGCGCGCCATAGGAGTCTACCCTGCACTCCTCGGTGTTGACGATGCCGATGGAGAGGGAGAGCAAGGGGATGTGTCGTTCCGCGCCCTGGCGATCCCGGGCACTATAGTAACCGGCGTCATAGTCCTGGGGGCCATGGAGATGGATCAGGAGATCGGTGAACTCGGAGATGATCCGTTGGCAGATCTTTTTCGCCACGTGGGGCCGGGTGACCACGATAAAGTCATCGCCGCCGATATGGCCGACAAAGGGCAAGCGGTCATCACCATGGCTACCGACGATGTCGACAATCAACTCCCCCAGCGTTTTGATCACCGTGTCCCCTTTGTCAAAGCTGTAGTTGTCGTTGTAGGGCTTGAAGTTGTCGATATCGATATAGCAGGCCGCGAAACTGACCTTCTGTTGGATGAGCGCGGTGAGGGTGCGCTGGATGAAGTCGTTGCCCGGCAGGCCGGAGAGTGGGTTGGCGCCCTTGGCCAGCTGCAGGTTCTTCTGGGTGATGGCGGCCAAGAGATCGATGATGGCCACGGTGCCCAGGTATTTGCCGTTCCTGGAGACCCCGAGATCGTCGCAGAGGTCGAGACCGCGCCGGGACTGGATCCTCTGTACCGCCTGCTCGATGGTCAAGGTCGCCTCCACCACCAGCAGGTCAGGCGCCAGGGCGTCCCGGATGGTGTGGTGGGTGGAGAGGGCAAAGCCAAAGCCATGGGGACCGACCATCTGCTGCTCCAGAAAACGTTTGCGGCAGAGCATGCCCACCAAGCGCTCTTGGTCGCAGATGGGGATCCCCTGGAGGCGCGCGTCGGCCATGAACCGTTGATGGGCGGTGAGCAAGGGGTGATCCGGGGAGAGCGGCGCCACGTACTTGGCAATGGTGCCGATGGTTTGCACGTCAATGGCCGCCTCGGGGCGGTAGGGGAGGGCCTTTCGCGGCGCAACCGTTATCGGCATGCGGCTCTTTACCAGATCAGGCGCCGGCCTCGCCAACAGAAAGCCCTGGAGCAGCTCGATGCCGAAGCCGGTCACCACCTCCAACTCCTGGGTCCGCTCAATCCCCTCGGCAATGACGATGATGCCGAACTTGTGGCAGACCGTGACCAGGGCGTCCACCAGGTTGTACTTGAAGGTGTCGGTGTCGATGCCGGAGATGAAGTGGCGATCCACCTTGACGTAGTCCGGCTCGATGATCGACAGCATCTTCAAGCCGCCGTAACCGACACCGAAGTCATCAATGGCGATCTTGTAGCCCCGCTGCCGGTAGTGATCAACCGAGCGCTTGAACAACTCGTAGTTGCGGATGGTCTCCTGCTCGGTGATCTCCAGGACGATCCTCTCCTTGGCAATGCCATACGCGTCGGCCAGCTGATCGGTGATACCGCTCCTGTGCCGTGGATGCATCAGGCTTGCCGGACAGATATTGACATACAAGAGGGCGTCATGCCGTGCAAAATCGAGTTCCGCCACCCGCCGGAAGGCGTTCTCGCGGCAATGCATATCGAGTGCGGAGATCAGATCAAACTGCTGCGCCCTAGCGAACAACGTGCCGATATCGTAGCTCTGCGGCGGGGGATGGCGGAGACGGGTCAAGGCCTCGTAGCCGTAGACCTCGCCCGTGCGTTGGGAGAAGATGGGTTGGAACCAGGCGGTGAGCGCTTGGTTGTCGATGAGTTCGAGAATTCTCTGCCGCGTAAATTCACCAGTGCATGAGTCCATGGCTATCCCCTGTTGGTCGAGAGTTCGAGCGCTATGTGCGTGAAGGCAATGAGTGACCGTTGTGGATGGTGCAACTGTTTACACGATAGGGCACGGAGATGAGTTTTTCGCTAAGGGGGGATTAATTTCTGATTAAAAAGGAGGTGCGGGGTAGGGGGGGGCTGGGCAAGGTGAACCTTTTGGGCCCACCCTACCGAGTTTTCTACAGCGAGGGGGGAAGGCGAGGCGTGGCGGAGGGGAACAGCTCGGCGGAGGGAAGGAGAACGGGGCTGAGGTTACTGCAAGGGGATGAACACCGCCAGGAGAGGGGCGTGCCGGAGATGACCCCCCCCTTCACCCTTGATCGCGGTCGTGGCTCTCCGGGGTGTGGCGGACGATTTGGCCTTGCAGCATATAGATGACGTCCTCGGCGATGTGGGTGGCATGGTCGGCGATGCGTTCCAGGCTCCTGGAGACGCTGAGCAGCATGCTGAGATACTGCTGTTGGCTGACGTCCTCTTGGACGATATCTTCAATCCTGGTGCGGATGGTCCTCTTGGCCTCATCCACCTGATCGTCCCAGATGAGGATCTTGTAGGCCATGTCGGCGTCCATCTCCACAAAGGCGTCAAGGCTCATCTTTACCATCGTGATGGTCTTGGCAAACATGTTATGGAACTGCTCGGGAAACTGGGTCGTCTGGCTGGAGGTGAACGGGATACAATTTCTTCGCGCCAGCAGCAAGATGCGATCGGCGATCTTGGCGGTCAGGTCGCCGATCCTCTCCAGCTCGATATTGATCTTCAAGACGGCCACCACCAACCGCAGGTCACCGGCCACGGGGGTGTGCTGGGCCAGGATGCGCAGGCACCTCTCTTCCACCGAGATCTCCAGGGTATCGATGTCGACATCGGTGTGGATAATCTCGCTGGCCATGTGCTGGTCAAATTGGATGAGCGCCCTCTCGGCCTTGGTCAAGTTGGCCTCGACTTCGGAGCCCAGCTGCAAGATCCGTTTCTTTAACTTGTTCAGTTCAACTGCAAGATTTCTGATCATAGGGGTACCGGCGGCTTACGTGCTTGGTGGTTGGTAAATGGTCTCTCTGGGAGGCGCGGCAAGGGATTGGGGCCATCACGGTTCTTTTAGGGCAGGCAGGTGAGTTGCTCAGCCGAAGCGGCCGGTGATGTAGTCTTCGGTCTCCTTGCGGATGGGGTTGGTGAAGATCCGCTTGGTGAGACCAAATTCGATCAGTTCGCCCAGGTAGAAGTAGGCGGTGAAGTCGGAGACCCTGGCTGCCTGCTGCATGTTGTGGGTGACGATGATGATGGTGTAGTCCCCTTGCAACTCGCGGATCAACTCCTCGATCCTTGCCGTGGAGCGGGGGTCGAGGGCGGAGCAGGGTTCGTCCATGAGGATGATCTCCGGCGACACCGCGATGGCCCGGGCAATGCACAGGCGCTGCATCTGGCCGCCGGAGAGCCCCATGGCGGATTGTTGCAGCCGATCCTTGACCTCGTCCCACAAGGCCGCCCGTTTCAAGCTCTTCTCCACGGTCTCATCCAGGATGGCCCGCTCCTTGACCCCCGCGATCCTTAAGCCGTAGATCACATTCTCATAGATGGACTTGGGAAAGGGGTTCCACTTCTGGAAGACCATGCCCACCCGCCGTCTGAGCTCGATGACATCCACGTCGTTGCCGTTGATATCCTGGCCGTCGATCTGGATCAGCCCTTGGATGGTGATCGATTCGATCAGGTCGTTCATGCGGTTAAAGCAGCGGATGAAGGTCGATTTGCCGCAGCCGGACGGACCGATCAGGGCGGTGACCTTCTTCCGAGGGATGCTCATGCTGATGCCGCGCAGGGCGTGGCTCTCGCCGTAGTAAAGGTGCAGGTCATGCACCTCGGCAATGGCATCGGTGATGGTCATGATGGAGTTTTTGGGGGCGATCATGGTCGGTTGGTGGTCCCTTACGGCTAAAGTGTTGGGGTGCGATGTTCAGGTTGCTTAGGCTGGAGGCCGGAGTCGGTTCGGGGTTAGGTGTCGAGCATCAGACATCGGCGATGGCGTAGCGTCGCCGCATCTTGTTCCTGAAGTAGATGGCCAGGCTGCATAGGGTGAGGACGATAAGGATCAACAGCAGGGTGGTCACATAGACCATGGGCTTGGCCGCCTCGACATTGGGGGATTGGAAGCCGATGTCGTAGATATGGAACCCTAAGTGCATGAATTTGCGGTTGAGGTGCACAAAGGGGAACTGGCCGTCCAGGGGTAGGGCCGGGGCCAGTTTGACCACCCCGGTGATCATCAGCGGCGCGACTTCGCCGGCGGCCCTGGCCATGGCCAGGATGAAGCCGGTCATGATCCCTGGTGAGGCCATGGGCAAGAGCAGACGGGTCAAGGTCTGGAAGCGGGTGGCGCCCAAGGCCAGGGAGCCCTCGCGGATGGTGGGCGGGATGGAGCCCAGGGCCTCTTCGGTGGCCACGATGACCACGGGGATGGTCAACAGACCCAAGGTCAGGCTGGCCCACAGCAGGCCACCGGTGCCGAAGGTGGGGGAGGGCAAGCGTTCCGGAAAAAAGAGCTGGTCAATGGTGCCGCCGATGCCGTAGACGAAAAAGCCGAGTCCGAAGATGCCGTAGACGATGGAGGGGATGCCGGCCAGATTGTTGACTGCGATGCGCACGATCTTTACCATGATCCCCTCATGGGCGTACTCCCGCAGGTAGATGCCGGCAATGACCCCCAGGGGGAAGGAGAGGATGCTCATCAGGAAGACCAGGATGACGGTGCCGAAGATGGCGGGGAACAACCCCCCTTCGGTGTTGGCCTCCCGGGGGTTGGCGGTGAAGAGTTCGATGAGCTTTTCGCCATAGAACCTGCCCTTCTGCCCAAAGGTCATGCGGTTGGGCTGGTAGAGGCGGACGATGTTGGCGATCAGGATCTTGCTCTCCCTGTCGTCCGCCGTCTTAAAGAGGGCGTAATAGCCGGCTTGCTGCTCCTTGTTGCTCGTCCCCTCGCTGACCAGTTCGGCGAACTTGGCCTTTAGGGTCTCGGCTTGTTGCTGCAAGGCCGTTATCCGAGGATCGTGCGCGTCCATATGCTGGTAGCGGTAACGGGCAAGCTTTTGCTCGATCTGGTCCACCGCCGAATTCATGGCATTGAAACGGGCAGTGATCTCCGTCTGGGCGGTCACTAACTGCTGAATGCCCTGCCGGGCCTGGAGCAGGGCCTGATCCAGGCCGCCATTCTCGGCGGTTACGGAAAGCTCCGGGGTATGCACCTCTTGCAGGGTGCCGTAAAAGTTGCCATACTCCTGGCGCTCCACGGCATAGACCCCCTCGGGATAGCTGCGCGCGCGGATGTCGGCCCCGCTGATCCAGGTGAAATCGAGGCCATTCAACTCCCGGTTGCCGATCTTCAGTTGCAGGCGGGGCCCTTGGCTCGACGCCTGCTCCTCCTGGGCCAATTCGCCCAGCTGTGCCTTGCCGTCGTTCATGGTGACCAACAGCAGCCGTTGTGGCCAGAACACCCCGATACCGTTGGCAATGACCACAAACAGCAGCAGGGCCGTCATGCTGATGATGATCGACAGGGTCATCCCCGTGGCCCAGACATAGGGCTCTCCGCGTCGCCAGAATTTTCTCATATCAATACCGTCCATACTTCTTTCTCAGGTGCTCCCGGATGATCTCCGCGCCGGTATTCAGGATAAAGGTCAGGGAGAAGAGGACCGTGGCGCACAGGAAGAGGACCCGGTAGAGGGTGCCACCCAAGGGGGCCTCGGGGATTTCGACGGCGATATTGGCGGACAGGGTGCGCATGCCGTTGAAGATGGACCAGTCCATGATCGGCGTGTTGCCGGTGGCCATCAGTACCACCATGGTCTCTCCGACGGCGCGGCCAAAGCCGATGATCATGGCGGCAAAGATGCCGGGGCTGGCCGAGGGCAGGATCACCCGCCACACCGTCTGCCAGCGGCTCGCCCCCAGGGCCAGGGAGGCGGCGGTAAGGCTGGGCGGGATGTTGGAGAGGGCGTCTTCGGTGATGGAGAAGATGATGGGGATGACACAGATCCCCAGGCCAAAGGCGATGATGATGCAGTTTCGTTGGTCGTAGCGCATCCCCATGTCCTGATAGAGCCAGAGCTTGAAGTTGCCGTTAAAGAAGAGGCCCTCTAGCGCTGGCGCCAGTTGTACCGCCAGCCACCCCCCGAGAAAGAGCACCGGGAGCAGGAGCAGGAACTCATACCCCTTAAGCAGATTGACCACCCGCCGGTTTTTATAGAGCGGTTGGATGAGCAGCATGACCACGGTGAACAAGAGCGGCATGACAAGAAAGCCCACCACAATGGGGAACAAGGCCCGTTCGACAATGGGCGCCAGCCACAAGGCGATCAAGAAACCGATGACCACCGAGGGCACCGAGGCCATTACCTCGATGATCGGCTTAATATTCTTCCTGAAGCGGTAGGAGGTGAACTGGCTGGTGTACACCGCTCCGAAGATGGCCAGGGGTATGGAGAAGAGCATGGCGTAGAAGGTCCCCTTCATGGTACCGAAGATCAGGGGGATCAGACTCAACTTGGGTTCGGAGTCATCGGACTGGGATGAGGACTGCCAGACGAACTCCGGTTTGGCGTAGCCTTCATACCAGACCTTGCCGAACAGGGTGCGGATACTGGCCTCGGGGTGGGGGTTGTCGATGACCCAGGTATGGATCTGGTGCTGGTCGTTGATGGCCACCAGGGCGTTGTCTTTTTGGGAGACGCCAAACAGTTGCGAGGTGGCGGGGATCTCAAAGAGATGCCGTTCGCTGGTCAGGTGGTCGCCATGGATTACGCCGGCAGAGGAGATGGTATAGATGGTCTTGCTCCGCCGGGAAGCGAGGATGGTGCTGACCGCCCCTTGATGGGGGTGCAGGGTGTGGATCTTTTGCATCTTGTGGATGGCGCCGTAGTCCTCGGCTCCCTCGACGGTGCCCTGTTCCGTCAGC
>CAYSFY010000057.1:4437-5138 GCA_964430285.1 uncultured Desulfobulbia bacterium | reverse complement strand
CCCGGACCTGCATCCAGGTCTCCACCACACCGCTCTGGCTGCCGACCACCAGGGACTGACCGCCAAAGACCAGGCCCAGGGCCGAGATGGGCTCGGCGTGGTTGGTGGCGGCAAAGGTATCGGTCTTGTCCATGGTGTCATCCTTGCTCAGGTCCCAGCGTTCCACGTAGCCGTTATCCGTGCCGGCATAGAGGGCGGACCCGTTGTCATCCAGGGTGATGGCGGTGACCCGGCCGGGCAGGGGGTCCTTGACGCGCAGGGTCACGGTCTCGGTGGTTTTGTTGTCAAAGAGGTCGGTGGTGGTGATCTCGTGGTTGACGGTGATGGTGTTGTCGGTCAGGAGATCGATGCGGGAAAATCGGCCACCCTCGGAGAGGCGGCAGTAGCTGTTGGCCAGCTGCTCCGGGTGGTCAATGGCCGGCCAGGTGTTGATGGTCTGAAATGAGGGCTCGATGTGCCTCTTGCCGCTGTCGTCGAATTTGGGCTGATACTTGACCTCAATCATCGCCAGGCTGCTGTCTTGCCAGAGGATATTGTAAAAGGAGTTCTTGTACTGCTCGATGTGGCGGACAGGGCTGGTCCCTTCGGTTTGCAAGGGGTGGCGGGAGAGGACGGCCCCGCTCTTGGCGTCAATAAAGGAGAGCCCCCCCTGCTGATCGATGACATGGAGGACCTCGCCGTAGCTGTCAATACCGATGGAC
>CAYSFY010000057.1:0-4427 GCA_964430285.1 uncultured Desulfobulbia bacterium | reverse complement strand
CAGGGCGTGGCCCTGGGTGAGTTTGGACGGGGTGAAGAGGGGGAGGGTGACTTTGACGATGAGGCCCAGAATGGCGAGGACCGAGACGATGACCATGATGCCGCAGGTCTTGATGAGCGTTTTGGCGATCTTGTCTTTGCGGCGGACTGCTTTAAGGAATTGTTTGTCCATTGGGCCCTTGCCGGAATAAATTGATACGGGAGCAGAAGGGATTCCTCCCCCCTGCTCCCGGTTGATCAGTGATGGATCGGTGGTTTGTTTACAGCTTAGCGGCTTCCTTGGTGGCAACAGCGGCCGGCAGCGGCAGGTAGCCGTCCTTGGCAACGATCTGCTGACCTTCCTGGGAGAGGACAAACTTCAGGAACTCTCTCTGCAACTCAGGCAGGGGCTTGTTCGGCTCCTTGGCAACATAGATATAGAGCATTCTGGAGAGGGGGTATTTGCCGCTGAGGACATGCTCCATATCTGCGGTATAGGCCTCTCCACCCTCTTTGGCGGACAGGGCCAAGGCCTTGACCCCGGAGGTACGGTAGCCGATCCCCGAGTAGCCGATAGCGGACTTGTCTTCCGTGATCCCGGAGACCACCGCGGCTGAACCCGGCTGCTCTTTGACGGTATCCTTGTAATCACCCTTGAACAGGGCATGTTCCTTGAAATAACCGTAGGTCCCGGAGGCGGAGTTACGGCCGTAAAGACTGATGGGCAGGGTGGCCAGATGGGGGTCTTGAGTGATCTGTTTCCATTCGCTGATGTCGCTGGCGTAGCCACCCTTGCGGGACTTGGAGAAGATGGCGTCGACCTGGGGCAGGCTCAGGGAGGTAAGGGCGTTGTCCTTGTTGACGTACACGGCCAGGGAATCGAGGGCGACGCCAACCGGAGTGGGTTTGAAGCCGTACTTCTTCTCAAAGGTATCCTCCTCTTCGCTCTTCATCTTGCGCGACATGGGGCCAAGGTTTGAGGTGCCGGCAATCAAGGCCGGAGGAGCGGTGCTGGAGCCCTTGCCTTCGATCTGGATCTTGACGTTGGGGTACTGTTTCTTAAACGATTCGGCCCAATAGGTCATGAGGTTGTTCAAGGTGTCCGAACCGATACTGTCAAGGTTGCCCGCTACTCCCGTGGTCTTTTGGTAGACTGGCAGTTTGGCGTCCACGGAGACCGCATCCGCGGCCGGGGCGATGGTTGCGGTAAAAGGGATGGTGGCGGCAACAATGGCTGCAATTACGAAATTTTTGCTCTTGCTGGTCTTTTTGGGCGTGTTCATGGCCTGCTCCTTTTCGATGAAGTTATCTTATTACAATTACCGGACGATTGTTAAGATTTTGTTAAGATAGTGTTAAAATTAGGTTAAGTTGTGGAAAAGTCGTGCATTTTGTAGCCTCCTTTTTATGGTAGGGGTGTTGACCGAGCGGTGGTCAAGGGGTTTACCATGAGAGACAGGATGTCCCTTTGTTGATCAATACGATAGGGTGTTACTGTTAAGGGAAGATGATCAGCAAATTAATTATTGGTTAAAATTGACATGAGCGCTGACACGATTTGGGTAGTTGAGGACGAAGAGGATATCATGGCCTTGATCTTTTACACCCTGGCCAAGGAAGGGTATACGGTGACTGGCTTTACCAGCGGAGAGGAGATGCTGGCCAAGCTCGTGGCGGAGTGTCCCGACCTCTTTCTCTTGGATGTCATGCTCCCTGGCGTCGATGGGCTTGCCCTCTGCAAGCGGCTCAAAGGGGATACGTTGACCAAGCTTAAACCCGTGATCATATTGACGGCCAAGGGCGAGGAGGGGGATATCGTCGCCGGCTTGAACCTGGGGGCGGATGACTATATCCCCAAGCCCTTCAGCCCTCGGGTGCTGATTGCCCGGGTTAAGGCCGTACTAAGGCGACGAGGGCAGGAGCCCGTTGCACCCCAGGGTGAGGTGGTTAACCATGGTGATCTGGCCATTGATCTCGGTCGGCACGAGATCCGTTTGGCCGGTACCCCCCTCTCCCTGACCGCCACGGAGTTCAGAATCTTAAGCTTCTTGGCCAACAAACCCGGCTGGGTCTTCTCTCGGGACCAAATCATCAGCGCTGTCCATGACGGCAATATCGCCGTGACCGACCGCACCGTGGATGTCCAGATCGTGGCCTTGCGCAAAAAACTCGGGGCCAGCCAGAACTGTATTCAGACCGTTCGTGGCATCGGCTATAAGTTTAACGGGTAAGCCCATGCCACGAAAGCGCCTCCTCTGGCAGATATTCCCGCCCATGCTCCTGTTCATGATCGCCATGGTGATTGGCGGGACCTTTGTTGCCTTTCGGTATCACAAGGAATTTTATATCAAGCAGACCGTGATGGATCTGGCCATCCGGACGAGACTGGTCGAGCAACTGTTCAAAGAGCCGTTGCTTGCCAAGGATTTCAAGCAGGTCAAGGAAATCTGTCAGACGCTGGCTCGGCAGGCGCAGGCCAGGATGACGGTTATTCTGGCGGATGGTACCGTGGTCGCCGACTCTGCCGAAGATCCCGGCAAGATGGACAACCATGGTGATCGCGAGGAGGTGGTCATTGCCTTGGCCGGCGGCACAGGCTCTGCCACCCGCTTCAGCAGGACGGCCTTGAAGAATATGCTCTACGTGGCCGAGCCGCTCCATGCCACCGCCAATGCCACCGATCCGCAGCGTTCACCCGTGGTCGGAGTGCTGAGGATGGCGATCCCGCTCACCGAGGTGGAGAGGCTGTTGCATGAAGTGTCAGTAAAGCTGTTGTCGGGTTCGGTCGTCATGATTCTTTTGGCCGCCATCATCATCTTGTCGCTCTCCAGAAAGATCAGCAGACCCTTGGAGGAGATGCAGCGTATTGCCGAGGGCTTTGGCCAGCATGATTTTGCGCGGAAGATCACCTTTGCCAGCCATGGGGTCTCCAGGGAGGTGGCGGGACTGGGACAGGCCTTGAACCGCATGGCCATGGATCTGCACGAGCGCATTGAGACGGTGACCCAGCAGAAGAACAAGCTGGAGGCCGTCTTTATCAGCATGGTCGAGGCGGTGCTGATCATCGATAAGGATGAGAAGATCGAAGGGATGAACGAGGCTGCCGTGCGTCTGCTGGGGCTCACCTCCAAACGCGGGGTCGGCAGATCCATGGTCGAGACGGTGCGCAATGCCGATCTCCTGAAATTTGTCCGCGAGACCCTGGTCAGCTCCACTGCCGTTGCGCGGGAGATCATGTTCAACGCCGGGGTCACGGAACAGCACTTCCATGCCAGCGGCACGGTGCTGCTGGCAGGCCAGGGACAGCGCATCGGCGCCCTGATCGTCCTAAACGATATCACCAAGATGCGGCGGATGGAGACCATGCGCCGGGAGTTTGTGGCCAACGTCTCCCATGAGCTGAAGACCCCCATTACCTCGATTAAGGGCTTTGTGGAGACGATCTGCGACGGCTCCGTGGATCGGCTGGAGGACCGAGAGCGATTTTTGCGGATTGTGCTCAAACAGGCCAACCGCTTAAACGATATCGTGGACGACCTGCTGTCGCTCTCCAGGATCGAGCAGGAGGAGGAGCATAAGGAGATCGAATTGCAGCCCGGCTTGCTCGCCCCGGTGTTGCAAAACTGCATTGAGGCAGGGGATATGAAGGCCAGGGCCAAGGCGCTGACCCTTACCCTGCACTGCGATAGCGCGGTCTCGGTGCCCATGAACTCCCGGTTGCTGGAGCAGGCGGTCACCAACCTGTTGATCAATGCCATCAAGTACAGCCATGAACAGGGCGAGATCCGCCTAACCGCCAGGAGGACAAAGGGAGAGGTGGTGATCGAGGTGACCGATGCTGGGTGCGGCATTGCGAAGGAGCATCTGCCGCGACTCTTCGAACGTTTTTACCGCAGCGATAAGGCCCGCAGTCGAAAATTGGGCGGCACCGGACTGGGCTTGGCCATTGTCAAGCATATCGTCCAGGCCCACGGCGGCACGGTGGGAGTGGAGAGCGAGTTGGGGCGGGGGAGTACCTTTACTATCAAGCTGCCAGTCTAAGGGGCCGGGCAAGGGTCATTTTTTTCTTTTTTCGTCTGCCAACAGCTCTTTGATGGCGGCAAAGGGATTGTGGGTGATTGTCGGTCCATTATCCTGGTCCGCGGCCGGGCTGTTCAGCCACTCCGCGTCCAGGGCTCGAGAGTGGGCGTTGTCATGGCAATATAGGCACAGCAGTTCCCAGTTGCTGCCGTCCGGCGGGTTGTGGTCCTTGTGGTGCACCGTAAGTTCGCGGAGGTGTTTGCCTGAGAATTCGCGCCCGCACTTCGCGCAAATCCACGGCAGGATTTTAAGCGCTCGCTCCCGATAGAGGGACTTGTCGATTTCGGCGGCGCGTTGCGTGCCGAGGGGGGACGGCCCTTTTCTTTTCTCCATTGCACTCCTCCTGTAGAGGCGCCCAGCCTCTCTCTT
>CAYSFY010000056.1:6512-21866 GCA_964430285.1 uncultured Desulfobulbia bacterium | reverse complement strand
CGCGCCGTGGACGACGCTCCTACCCCAAAAACCGCTGAGAATTGTTTGTAGCCACATTAACAAAAGACACCATCATGAACCTACGCACCCTCATCAGCACACCATACGGCACGGTCAAGGGCTTTTTCCTCAGCTCCGCCCTGTGGTTCGTCATCGGCACCAGCGTCGGCCTGATCGACGCCACCCACCTGGCGGCGCCGGAGCTGCTGGGCAACATCTCCTGGCTGGTCTTTGGCCGCACCCGGGCCATGCACACCAACCTGGTGATCTTCGGCTTTGTGGGCAGCGGCCTGTTGGGCGCCGCCATCTACCTGGTGCCGCACCTGGTGCGGGCGGAGCTCTACAGTGAACCCTTGGGCAAACTCGCCCTGCTCGTGTGGAACCTCACCATCATCGCCGGCACCGCCACCCTGGCCAGCGGCCACTCCCAGGGCCGGGAGTATGCCGAATGGATCTGGCCGGTGGACGTGGGGGTGATGCTCTCCCTCTCCCTGATCTTTGTCAACCTGGTGCGGACCGCGATGCGGCGCACGGAACAGATCTTCTACGTCTCCAACTGGTATATCCTGGCCGGCCTGGTGTTCACCTTTTTCATCTACTTCTTCGGCAACGCCATGTGGAACCCGGCCACCGGCGCCATCAGCGGCATGCCGGACGCCATCCTGGCCTGGTTCTACGGCCATGGCATCGTTGGTCTCTTTCTCACCCCCCTGGCGGTGGCCGTGGCCTACTGGGCCGTGCCCGTGGTCAGCCGCGCCCCCCTGTACAGCCACTCCTTGTCGCTCATCGGCTTCTGGTCCATCCTGATGATCTACACCCACATCGGCACCCACCACCTGCTGCAGACCCCGGCCCCCACCTGGCTGAAGGTGGTGGCCATCTCCGGCAGCATCGCCATGTTTATTCCGGTGTTCACCGTGCTGGTCAACCTGTGGTTGACCATGCGCGGCCGGCTGGGCTACGTGCACAGCGAGGTGGGCGGCAAGTTCGTCATGGCCGGTCTGGTCTGGTACCTGCTGACCTGCATCCAGGGGCCGCTACAGGCCCTGCCCATCATCCAGCGGGTCACCCACTTGAACAACTGGCCCATCGCCCATTCGCACATGGGGGTGTTCGGCTTTTCCGGCTTCATCGCCCTGGGCGCCATCTACCTCATCCTCCCCCGGATCACCGGCCGCCCCCTGCATTGCAGCCGCTTGGCCGATGTCCAGTACTGGCTGATGCTGCTGGGCATGGCCGGTTTCTTTATGGTCCTCACCGCCGCCGGCCTCATCCAGGGTGCCGGCTGGTTGAACGGCGAGACCGAATACCGCATGCTCCCCGAGATCCACGTCTACATGGTGCTCAGGGCCAGTATTGGCGTGCTCATCGTCGGCGGCGCAATCATCGGCCTCTACAATGTCTGGCAAAGCCTGCTCGGCGCGACCGAGGGAGGAGAGCAGCCATGAACATGTCCCCGCGCCTGGTGATCGGCGGCAGCCTCATCCTCTTCAGCTCGGTGCTGTTCATCGCCGTGCTCTTGCCCTGGCGGACCATCAGCGAACAGCCGTCGGAGATCTTCCGCCCCCGCACCCCCTTGGAGGAGGAAGGGCGCCTGATTTACATCAACAACGGCTGCACTTACTGCCACACCCAGTTCATCCGCAATATCGATTGGGGGGTGGGGGCTTTGCGGGTGGCCCGCTCCGGTGACTACGTCGCTGACCAGCCTCACCTGCTGGGCACCGAACGGACCGGCCCCGACCTCTCCCAAGAGGGGGGCGAGCACCCCGATGACTGGCACGTGGCCCACTTCGTCAACCCGCGCTTCACCCGGCCGGAATCGGTGATGCCCTCCTGGGCCTTTCTCGGGCCGCAAAAGCTGAAGGCCTTGACCGCCTACGTCCAAGGCCTGGGCTTTACCGAAGCCGATGGCCGCACCACCCGGCAACTGGAGTGGAAGGCCCAGGGGATCAAGGCCTATGAGGCCGGCCCGGACGCCAATGTCCGCTGGCTGCATACGATGGTGGCCCCGGGCTGGCAGACGGTGACCAACCCCTACCCCACCACCGCACCCGACCTGGCGCGGGGCCAGCGCATCTACCAGAGTTACTGCATCGGCTGTCACGGGCCGGTGGGCGACGGCATGGGCGAGGCAGAGCCCCACCTCTATCCGCCGCCCTTGAACTTCACCCTGCTCAAGGGGCGGGGGATCAGCGGCGGCATCCTCTACTACCAGATCATGAACGGCATCACCGGCACCGCCATGCCCTACTTCAAGATGGACCTGGAGTCGGCCAAGATCTGGGACGTGGGCAACTACATCGCCGTGCGCTTCATCGGCGAGAGCGATGCCGGGCGCGGCAACCGTGGGATCGAAGCGGCCAATGAGACCCCCGCCGCGGTGATCCTTCCGGGAGGTAAGCCATGAGCTATGTCCTCGGCTGGATGGGGTTGGTGGTGATCAGTCTGCTGGTCAGCCTGATCGCCTTTGTGTGGGCGGTGCACAGCGGCCAGTTCGCCGAGCAGCAGCGCTTGCGCTACCTGCCCCTGTGCGGGCAGACGTCGGCGGCACCGCCGGGAGACCCGGCCCGACTCTCCCTTGAGGTCTACATGCTGATCATTATCGGCGCCGCGGTCGTCATGATCTTGCTGGTGGCAGCATTTTTGGCCTTAGCCAAGTAGAGGAGAGCATGCGCTACTTCATCCTGCTGGATTTTCAACACATGGTGCTGGCCTTGTTCCTGGGCCTGCTGGCGCTGCTGTTGGTCTTTGTCGCCTGGCGCGGCTACCCGCAACGGGGGACGGAAGCGCCCTTGACGGAAGAGGAGTTGTTCAGCAGCCACGGCGCATCGTCACCACCCCTGCCGCCGCTGCTGGTCTTGATCTATGTCGGCGCCATCCTCTGGCTGCTGGCCTATGCCGTGGTCCAGGGGATCTATGGCGGGGCCATCACGTGAACACGGCAAGCCGAGGAGGCAACCCATGACCCAGACTCCGGAGACCCCCCAGAGCAGGGGCAGGATAAACGACTGGCTGATCGTCCTGGCCCTGGCCGGGGGCTTTGTGCTGTGGGGGCTCTTTCTGTTCACCACCGTTGGCAGCAAAGGGCCGCCGGCCTGGGAGTTCGGGGTGGTGCCCGACGTGCCCGGGCTCTCCCAATACTCCACCGCTGGTCAACGCCCGTTGCCCCTGGTGGCCTCTCCCTATCTCCATGAGCAGGCGGAGCTTAGCCCCCAGCACGTCAGGGGCCAGGCGCCCACGCCAAGCAAACAACCCCGGGAGCAGCAGCCGTGAACCTTTCCGTCCGTCGATTTCGCTGCCAGCTCCCGTTGACCGCCCTCATGGCCTTGGCCGCCCTGCTGCCGACCATCAACGGCTGCGACTACGCCCGCATGACCGATGACGAGGCGGTCAACACCTACGGCAAGAAGATGCCCGCTATGCCTCTGCATACGGTGCCGGTGGACGGCGGGGTCGAGGCCCTGCGCACCGCCGACCCGCTCGCCTTGGTCAATCCCCTGGCCGCAAGCGCGGCAACTACCGAGCAAGGCCACACCGCCTACGGCTATTTCTGCACCCCCTGCCATGGCCCCTTGGCCGACGGCAACGGTACCGTGGGCCAGAGTTTCTCCCCCCTGCCCACTGACCTGCGTTCCCCTGCCGTGCAGGGGCAGGGGGATGGCGAACTGTTTGTCAAGATCTCCCTGGGCTACAAGCGCCACCCCCCCCTGGCCCTCACCGTGGCCGAGAACGACCGCTGGGCCATCATCCGCTACCTGCGCTCCCTGGCCCCCGCCACCTCCCCTCCGTCAGAAAAGTAATGGCAGCCGGCCATCCCCTTGCTTCTCTCCGTCCGCCGGATGCTCCCTCTGCCGGGGCCGGTTGCCACCTCTGTGGCCTCGCCCTGGGCAAAGGGCCCAAGCAACTCACCGTGGGCGCCGAGACCCACTCCTTCTGCTGTGGCGGCTGCCTGCATGTCTTCCGGATCATGAACGCCAGTGCCGTAGCGCCAGGGGATGGCCGCCAGAGCGAACTCTATCGGGAGTGCCTGGAGGCGGGGGTGATCGCTGCCGGCACGACCCCGGAGACGGAGTTCTCAGCAGCAACCGATGCCAGTCAAGCGCCCCATGCCACGGAGATCACCCTGCGCATCGCCGGCATGTGGTGCCCCTCCTGCGCCTGGGTCATCGCCGAGCTGCTGCGGCGCACCCCAGGCATCGTGGCGGCCCGGGTGGACTTCTTTACCGACCTGCTCCATGTTTGCTATCTCCCCCACCTCATCGACGGCCAGGAGGCGATCAGCCGGCGCGTCGGCCGCCTCGGCTATCAGCTCCATGGCGTTACCGACCCGGTGGCGGATGCCGGCCGGGCGCTGCTGCTCAGGCTGGGCATTGCCGCCATCCTCTCGGCCAACGTGATGATGCTCTCCTTCGCCCTCTATGGCGGCTTTTTCCAGGAGCTGGAGAGCACGGGACAAGACGCCCTGGCGCTGGCGCTGTTCGTACTGACCACGCCGGTCATCTTCTTCAGCGGCTGGCCCATGCTCCGGCGCGGCCTGTTGGCCCTTGCCGCCCGCAGCCTCACCATGGACACCCTGATCGCCGTGGGGGCCTTGGCGGCCTACACCGCCTCCGTCTACCAGATGGCCCACCACAGCCTGCACCTCTACTTCGATACCGCCTCCATGCTCATCACCCTGGTGTTGCTGGGTCGCTTCATCGAGCACCGGGCGCGGGCGACCCTGGACCCGGGCCTGGGCCGCTTGCAGGAGCTGGCCCACGCCAAGGTCAGGGTACTACGCCAAGGCCGGCAGCGGTGGGTTGACAACTCCGCCCTCCAGGCAGGGGAGCGGGTGATCGTGGAAGCGGGGGAACGGATCGCGGTGGATGGCCGGGTGGCCTGGGGGAGAGGGGATGCCGACGAGGCCATCCTCACCGGCGAGGCCCGGCCGGTGGCCAAAAAGGAGGGGGACGAGGTGTTGGCCGGCACCCTGCTGCTGGATGGCCTCCTGCACCTGGAGGCCACCCGACTTGGCGCCGAGAGCTCCCTGGGCCGGATTCTCACCATGGTGCACGCGGCCTTGCAGGGCAAAAACCCGCTGGAGCAGCTGGCCGACCACATCAGCCGCTGGTTTGTGCCCCTGATCTTCCTCATCGCCGGCAGCAGCGGCGCATGGCTGCTTGGGCACGGCGCCGGCAGTGGCGAGGCCCTGTTGCGCACCCTCACCGTGCTGCTCATCTCCTGCCCTTGCGCCCTGGGGATCGCCACCCCCCTGGCCAAGGTCGCCATCATCGGCCGGGCCCGGGCCTTGGGGATCATCATCGCTAACGGCGCCGCCTTTGCACAGCTGCGCACCGTGGACACCCTGGTCTTTGACAAGACTGGCACGGTCAGCGAAGGGAGCTTCATCCTGCGCGCCATCCACGCCCCGGGGTACGACGCGGATCAGGCCTTGGCGGTAGGCGCGGCGCTGGAGCAGGGGGCCGACCACTTCCTGGGCCGCGAGCTGCTGCGCCAAGCGGCGACCAAAGGGACCATGCCGCCCCCTGCCAACGATTGCCACCTGCATCCGGGGCTCGGGGTGAGCGGGGTGGTGGTGGGGGTGCATACGCTCATCGGCAGCCGTGGGCTGATGGCCAGCCACGGCCTCGCCCTAGCGGCAACGATGGAACAGCAGGCGGCAGAGAAGGAGGAACAGGGGCTGACCGTGGTCTTTCTAGGGTGGGGTGATACAGTGCGGGGGTTCTTTGTCTTTGGCGACTCCCCACGTCCGGGGATCACGGGTCTGGTCACCGGCTTACGCCAGGACGGGCTTGAGATCCACCTCCTCTCCGGGGATTCGGCCACCACCACCGCCCGGGTCGCCAACCAACTGGGTATCGCAAACCATCACGGCCAGTGCCGGCCCGAAGAGAAGGTGGCGTACATCCGCGCCCTGCAGGAGGCAGGGAAACGGGTCGCCATGATCGGCGACGGCATCAACGACAGCGGCGCCCTGGCCCTGGCGGATGTGGGCGTGGCCATCGGCGCCAACCCGGCCCGGCTGCTGGCGGAGGGGGCAGACGTCACCCTCATGGCCGACCCGGTGACGAGGCTGCCCGAGGCAATAGCCCTCTCCCGCTTGCTGGTCCTCACCATCCGCCAAAACCTCGCCTTCGCCTTCCTCTACAACGCCATCGCCATCCCCCTGGCCGTAGGCGGCCTTCTCCACCCCCTGCTGGCGGTGTGCGCCATGTTCGCCAGCAGCCTGACCGTGATCGGCAATACCTTACGCCTGGCAGGGAAGACCATTACCCTGGGAGATGAGGTAGAAGCCTGGAAAGTGGGTGCCGAGGAGCGATCATTGGCGAACGTCCAAGGAACGTGAAGGAGACGAAGAGGAAAAATCGGGTCTATCCCCTTTTCCTGCTTTTCCTGTCCCCTTTTCCCTTCTTGATTTCGGGAAGATTCTCTTTCTGTCTGGTGGTGACTATTTTTCATGCTAGCAACAGTATTAGTTAATATATTTTTCTTAGTTAACGTAATAGATTGAAATAGGGCATGTTTTTGTGCTATACAAGTTAATCTTGTTAGCAATGAATCTAGCAGACCATAAGGGTTAATTCGCAACCAGGTTTTACAAAATGGCACCATTGTCAATCAGAGAGTATTTAGAACGTGGCCCTGCGACGTCCAAAGAGATACAGGCGCATACAGGGCTCAGCCAGACTGCCGTTTCATACCAGCTCAGAATGATGGGTGATGGCGTGATACGGATCAAGAGCGGAAAAGCTCCTCGCTACGCTTTGACTCGCAACGCCTTTGGGGGCAACGACAAGCTACCATTGAGCCTTGTGGATGCGTTTGGCAACACAGTGCTGGCGGCATATGTCCGGCCCCTGCTGCATGGCGGTTTTTTCGTGGAGCCGACCACTGGCATGCCAAGTTTGCTTTTAGGCGAGGGAAAGGATGGCCTTTACGATGACTTGCCATACTTCCTCTTTGATATGAGTCCCCAGGGGTTCATTGGCCGGCAGATCGCCCTGGAGATGGCCGCTCGATCCCCTGATTTTCCATCCGACCCGAAAAGGTGGAGTTCAGACCATATCGGACGGTATTTGGTCTCCAATGGAGATGACTTGCCAGGAAACTTCAAGTTTGGCGAACAGTCGCTGTTGAGATTACGGCACAAACCGGTGCCCACCTCTGAAGACGACTACCCAGAACTTGCCGACAGTGTCATGAGAGGTGATCTCCCTGGGTCTTCCGCGGGAGGAGAGCAACCAAAATTCACGGCATTCAGCCGCGATCGATCCTCCCATGTCATTGTTAAGTTCTCTCCCAAAGGAGAGAGTGACATAGCGAGACGATGGCGGGACATATTGATCACCGAGTTTCATGCGACAGAAGCCATCCATGGATCAGAGAATTTTCCTGCCACGGAAACTCGGCTTATCGAAAAGGGTAGTCGATTGTTTTTGGAGTCCATACGCTTCGATAGGGCGGGGGAATACGGGCGGATGTCCATGATCTCACTGCAATCCATTGATGCTGAGTTTGCCGGCTTGGGCAGTGGATGGCCGCAAGTAATGCATGCCCTACACAAGAAGGAGCTGCTCTGTTGGCAGCACGTTTTTGATGCGGAGTACTTGTGGCATTTCGGTTGGCTCATCAACAACACCGACATGCATCTCGGCAATATGAGCCTGGCCATCGAAGGGAATGTCTTCCGGCTCTTACCGGTATACGACATGTGCTCCATGGGGTTTGCGCCAAGGAGTGGCGGTGAAGTTCAGCCGTACAACTTCTCGCCCCCTGAGATCACCCCGATATATTTGAGCAATGATGTTGTCCCATCGATAAAAAGAATGGCCCATGATTTTTGGGAACGGGTTGCAAAAGATGATCGAATATCTCCAGAGCTCAAGTCTTTTTTGAGTCACGGCAACCCCATAAAGTGACACCCTCTGCCAGTCTTTCTCCTTTCCCCTTGCTATTCAGAAAAAAAGGGGACAGATTTATTTTTTTGACTTCCCTCCCGCCCCCTGCTACTCTTCTTTCATGCCTCGACAAGCCAGATTAGTCCTTCCCAACTGCCCCCACCATGTCATCCAGCGCGGCCATAATCGCCAGGTCGTTTTTGCCGGTGATAACGACTACCTCTTTTATCTTCATACCCTCCAGGAGTGGAAAACCGAGCTAGGCTGCAAGGTGTACGCCTATTGCCTGATGACCAACCATGTCCATCTGGTGATCGACCCTGGGGATGATCCCGACAACCTCGCCCTGCTGATGAAGCGCGTGGCGGGCAGGCAAACCCGTTTTGCCAATACGATGGAAAAGCGCAGCGGCTCCTTGTGGGAGGGGCGATACAAATCAAGCCCCATCAATGCCAGCGAGTATCTGCTCGCCTGTTGCCGATATGTGGAGTTAAACCCCCTGCGTGCCGGCATGGTGGATGACCCTGGCCAATACCGTTGGTCAAGTTGCCCCACTAAGGTCAGCACTGCCATCCAGACATGGCTGGACCTTGACCCCTTTTATCTGGGGTTGGGGGAGTCCCCCATTCAGCGGGCGGAACAATACGCCACCTGGCTTCGAGCAACAGTTCCCGAATCGGAGTGGAAACTCATCCGGGAGGCCACCCAGCGAGGGCAATTAACAGCAAATGGCAAGTTCGCTAGAGAAATTTCCGAAAAGGTTGGTCGTTGCCTTGAGCTAAGAGGTCCAGGTCGTCCGAGGAAAGAGGAAAAATGATGAAATCGCAAGAAGTCGTGAAGTTGACCATCTGCCAATGTAATTTCAATGTGTTACGGGGCGCGCCAGCGACGGTTGAGCGGTTTTTGGGAAACCGTCAAAAATAGGCTCCGTTTCTTTGTCGCATGTTTTCTCGTGATTGGGACCGAAATCCGGTGGGCAGGTGAAGCGCTTGCCCACCCTGCGCTTGAATGACCGCTCATTTTCAGGAATGATCTATTCCCCAATGTTGTAACAGCGCGAGAATCCATCAACAGAGTTCCACCAGAGGAGAGAGACCCATGAATGCAAGCGCTGCTGCCGTTGCCGGCTGTTCCGGGCTGGCACGTCTCAAATATTTCCTGGCCCTGTCGCGTACCCCCCATGGCCTGTTGGATCTGGCCACGCCGCTGATGGCCGCCATCCTCTGGCTGGGTGGCCTGCCTGATGCGCTGACCGCCGTCATCGGCATTGTCGCCGCCTTTGCCGGCTATACCGCGGTCTACGCCCTAAACGACATTGTCGACTACCGCATCGACAAACAGAAGATCCTCCAGGCCGGCTTCCACCGTCAGCAGAGCTACCTTGATGCCGTCTTTGTCCGCCACCCCCTGGCCCAGGGGCTGATCACCATGCCCGAGGCGATTGCTTGGGCCGGTGGCTGGGCGGTGATCTCGCTCCTCGCCGCCTGGCATCTCAACCCGGTGTGCGCCCTTATCCTGGTGGCGGGCTGCCTGCTGGAGACCATCTACTGCCTGCTGCTCAGGGTCAGCCAGCTGCGCACCCTGGTCAGCGGCACGGTCAAGACCCTGGGGGGCCTGGCCGCCGTCTTTGCCGTGGACCCCAGCCCGGCGCGCCTGCCCCTGCTGTTGCTCTTTTTGTGGCTCTTTTTCTGGGAGATCGGCGGCCAGAATGTGCCGGCCGACTGGCATGACATCGAAGAGGATAGCGCCCTGGCCGCCAAGACCATCCCGGTGCGCTACGGCCCCAGGGGGGCCAGCATCATCGTGCTCCTTACCCTGACGGTGAGCGTGGTCTTGAGCGCGCTCTTTCTGGGGCAGGCGAAGCTGCACCTGCCCATCCCCCTGCTCATGGCCGTCCTGGCCGTGGGCTGCGCCCTGCTACTCATGCCGGGGTGGCAACTCTTCCGGCAGCGGCAACGGCAACAGGCCTCGGCCCTGTTCAACCGGGCAAGCTACTACCCCGTGGCGCTCCTGGCCGTGGTGGCGGTGGCCTTGCTCCTCAAACGGTAAGCTCCAGACCGCACCCTAGCGCTTCTCCAAAGGGAAGGTGAGCTGGGCGCCAAACCAGCCAACCACGCTGACCAAGGGGGCCAGGGAGCAGACCAGCACGAGATACCCCAACCGCCCTGCCCCGGCCTGGAACAGGATCTCCGGCACCATGAGCCGCCAGCCGCAGATGCAGACGGCCACCGCCATCATGATGGCAGAGGTCCAGATTTTGATGCGCACCGGCCGCATGGGTTTGGCCAGGTAGTTGAGCCACCAGGTGAAGAGGCCGGTGGCGATGGCCAGCGGCGTGAATAGCAGGGCGGCGGCCAGGCAGTGCAGGGCGGTGGTGTCGAACCCCCGGTTGCCGGTGGCCAGGGCCAGCAAGCTGAACCCGGGGACCGCGAACATGAAGACGATGGGGTAGTGCACCAGCATCGGGTGCGGATGGCGGGCCAGGATGGGAAAGCGGTCGAGGAGTCCCTCCAGCCAGGCCGGCAGCGGCCGGGAGTCAGCGCGCTGGGCGGCAGACTGCTTAAGCACCCCCACCTGACTCACCCGTTCAAAGACCTCCTCCCCGTGGGGGGCGGCGGCGAAATCGGCGGAGAGATCGGAACCTGCCTGATGCCGCTTCATGTGCATGCCGCCCTTCCACAGTTTGCTGGCGCTGACATCATAGACCTTGCCCTCCCGGGCCACATACACCGGCGTAGCGGCGTCCTGGCCATTATAGACGGACAGCTCGCGCGGATCAAACTCCTTCATTCTTTCCCTCCTTCTCGTTCGTTTAACTCCTTGCCCTCACCCTTGTTTTATCTTTTTAGCCGCGCATTGCAAGATTTCTGTACCGGTTCATTGCCGCCCGCCGAAAAATAGGGCCAACACCCTATTAATTTTGCCCGGAGTTCTCCCTATGCTGAACGAATAGTCACGCACGGGAGACCCGCCCGCGCTCTCCCCGTCACCGCGCCATTATCCCATACCTTCAGGAGATGACCATGGATAGAAGAACCTTTGTCAAGACCGCGGCCTTGGGTGCCATAGCCGTGGGGATAAACAAGAAGGCCTTGGCCGCTGAACGCTATTTCCCAGGCAATGCCAACCAGGCCCTGTTCGAGACCATCAACCGGGTGCAGACCCCGGGCAGCAAGTCCCCCGTGGAGATGTCCCATGTGCCGGTGATCAAGGCCCCGGCCACGGTCAAGGCCGGCGAGCCCTTCACCGTCGAGGTGATGGTCGGCGAAAAGCTCCACCCCATGGGCGCGAGCCACTGGATCGAAAACATCGAACTGAACATCGGCAATGAACCCGCCGCCAGGACCGACCTGCAAGGGAACGGCTACGTGGCAGCCAAGGTCAGCTTTACCGTCGTCCTCCCGAAGGAGGCAGCGCCCGCCGGCAAGGTCACCCTGATCGCCCGCCAGCGGTGCAACCTCCATGGCTATTGGGAAGCATCCCAAGAGGTGACCGTCGCCTAGCCGTCATCCGATTACCCCTTACCAGCACACCACATTTCCCCTCTCCCCCACCCCGCAATGAGGGTATTGGACAGAATAGAGGAAGGGGGCGCTTCAGGCAGCCCTTTAACCGGCGAACCTGGCCAGGACGATACCGTCCGCCAGCAGGCACCACGGACTTCAAGCAAAAGGAGTGTGACAGTATGAAACTACTCGTTGTGTATTACTCTCTCTACGGACATGTGTATCAGATGGCACAGGCGGAGGCGGCAGGGGCGCGGCAGGTGGAGGGCGTGACGGTGGACCTCCGCCGGGTACCGGAGACCTTGCCGGAGGAGGTGATTGCCAAGATGGGCGCCACCGTGGCGCAACAGGGGATGGCCCATGTCCCGGTCTGTACCGTGGAGGAGCTGGCGGCGGCGGACACCATTCTCTTTGGCACCCCCACCCGCTTCGGCAACATGTGCGGCCAGATGCGCCAATTCCTGGATGCCACCGGCAAACTGTGGATGGAAGGCGCATTGATCGGTAAAGCAGGGGGGGTCTTCACCTCCAGCGCCACCCAGCACGGCGGCCAGGAGAGCACCATCTTGAGCTTTCATATCACCCTGCTGCACCAGGGCATGGTGGTGGTCGGCCTGCCTTACAGCTTCCAGGGACAGATGGGCTTGGAGGAGATCAAGGGCGGCTCCCCTTACGGCGCCTCCACCATTGCCGGGGCACAAGGCGAAAGGATGCCCAGCGAGAACGAATTGAATGCCGCCCGCTACCAGGGCCGTCATATCGCCGAGATCGGCAAGAAGTTGCGCGGCTAGAGCCTTCGTCTTGCCGTCAGACAGCGGCCTTCATGACCGAATGCCGCCGACGCATCCAGATCTTTGTCCCCCTCTGGGTGCTGGTTGCCTCTTTGGCGCCGTTGGCTTCATGCCGCGGGAACACCTCGGTTTTGTCGCTGCCTGCCCTGCCCTGACGAAGCAAAAAATTCACTATCCCTACCGGTTCTCCCTGGCCCCGCGGCTCAACCCTCTTGAGCCGCGGGCCACGCCGGTCATCCCGACCTGAGGACGCTATCCCCCTCCTGCCCAGTGCCCTTGTCGTTCGCCCCCGTGTTCCCTGACGCTACGCATCATTGGCGCATGCGACCTTCATCTCGCTAAAAATGAGGGATTCACTCTATACCAATCGTTGGCTGAAAAAATTACACTTTAAACATACGTCAAGCTTTGTCGGTTTCGCAAAAACGGCTCAACCGACGCCGGCACGTAATGAAACATAGTGATGTTCCGTTGGCGGATGGTCAGCGTCACGGCTTGTTGCAATTCCATCAAGTTTTACCCGAGCACCGGTTGCGTTCCCGCGCCATTGCCCGCGAAATCTCGCGGACAGGGCCATGGCAAAGCGATGAAAGCACGACTGCTTCAGCTACTCAGGATCAGGCGAAGAGAGGAGTAGGGGCGTTTCTCTCCTCCACCATGCGCCATTGGACAGGAGTATGAGCACCATGAGCAACGATAACGGTACCGGAAAATCCGTGTTCAGGAACAAGACGATCATTACCTTCATCGCCCTGGGCATATTCGCCTGGGTAGTCGACTCCGTGGTGGATGCGGCCTTTTTTTACGGAGATTCATTGCCTTCGCAGATGTTCGCGGCCAATGGTGAAAATATTTGGAGCCGGTTGTTTATTTTCAGTATCTTTATCGTCTTCGGCACCTATGCCGGCTTGATCATCTCCAGAAAAAACACGGCCAAGGACGACGCCCTGCAAGCGCGGAAGTTCGCGGAGACCGTGTTCAACAGCATGCATGACTCAATTTCGGTGCTGGATGCGGCAACGTTTACGATCATCGACGTGAACACCGTCTTCTTAGCCGACATGGGGTTGACCAGAGAGGAGGTGATCGGCAAGACCTGCCATGAGGTGATTGGCCACCAGTCGGAACCCTGTACCCCCACCGAAGGCCCTTGTCCATTAAAGGAATCCGTGCGCTTGGGCACCTACGCCGCCTGTGAACAGACTATTTTCACCGACCATGGCAAAAAGATCCTGGCGGAGGTGTCGACCAGTCCCATTTTGGACAGCCACGGTCAGGTGGTCCAGGTCGTCCATGTGATCAGGAACATTACGGAACAAAAACGGCTGGAAGCGGAGATGCAAAAGCTGTCGATGGTGGTGGAGAAGACCGCCGACATGGTGGTGATCACCAGCAAGGGCGGCATCATCGAGTACGTCAACCCCGCCTTTGAGGAGTTGACCGGCTACAGCCGCAATGAGGCGGTGGGCAACACCCCGAGAATCCTGAAGTCAGGCGAGCATACCCTGCAGTTCTATGAGCATCTCTGGGATACAATCCTCTCCGGCCACATCTACCGCAACGTCTTCATCAACCGGAAGAAAAACGGTGAGATCTACTATGACGCCTGCACCATCACCCCGGTTGTCGACCGGCGTGGCGAGATCACCAACTTCATCGCCACAGCCAAGGACATCACCGAGCAGAAGCAGGCGGAGCATGAGTTACGGGAGCGGGCGGAGAAGGACTACCTCACCGGTATCTTTAACCGCAGGACCTTCTTTGAACTCCTGGAAGCGGAAGTTGAACGGGCCCGCAGGTATGAGCGCCCGCTATCCTTGGTCATGCTGGATATCGACCATTTCAAGAAGATTAATGATACCCATGGCCACGCCGTGGGGGATACGGTGTTAAAGGAGACCACCCGCATCGTGCAAAAGAGCATCCGCCAGACCGACGTCTTCGCCCGCATTGGCGGCGAGGAGTTCGTCATTTTGGCCCCGGAGACCACTCTGCAGGGCACCCTGGAGCTCGCCGGCAAGGTGCGCGGCGCCATGGAGTCGGCCTCCATGTTGCCGCAAGGAGGCAAGGTCACCATCAGCTTCGGCGTTGCCGAACTGGACGCCACCGTCACCATTGACGAACTCTTGAAACGGGCTGATGAGGCCTTGTACCAGGCTAAAGGCAACGGACGAAACCGGGTGGAGCACTACCGGGCGCCGGTGAAAGCGGCGGCATGAACCTAACTTATGATTGGAGAATCGCGATGTTGAAAAAATACCTCTTGCTCTCACTCCTCGTTACCCCCTTTCTCACGACTTCATGCGCCACCCAAGGGCAGACCGGCGCCCTGGGCGGGGCAGCGGGCGGTGCCCTGCTCGGCCAGGCCATTGGCCGCAACACCGGCGGCACTTTGATTGGCGCGGCGGTGGGGGGCCTACTTGGTTATATCGTGGGCAATGAAATGGATAAGTACGACCGGGAGCAACTGAATCAGGCCTATGAGACTGCCCCCTCCCACCAGACCACGACCTGGGTCAACCCGGACAATGGCAATCGCTACAAGGTCACCCCGCAACCGGCCTACCAGGGACCGCGCGGACAAAACTGCCGCGAGGCCGAGATCCTGGCCACCATCGACGGCAAGGCGGAAAAGACCATGGCCACCGCCTGCCGGGAGAATGGCCAGTGGGTGGTGCAGAAATAAAAGGGATGGGTGGGCGAGGAAGCGATAACTCTGTCCCCTTTTCCTTCACTTTTTCTCCACCTACCGCGCAACCGAATAATAGAGTTGCCCGTACATCTCGCGCCACGCCAACTCTGTCTGACTCAACGCACTCGCCCTTGGCAGAAAGTCGATTATGGTCAACGCACGGCTTCGTGACACCTGAAAATCCACCGGGAATGGAATAACTTTCAGTCCTGCCCGTTCAAAGAGGCGCTGCGCTCGCGCCATGTGGAAAGCCGATGTTACCAGGAGTACACGCAAAGCCTCGGGTCGGTCTACGACTTTCATCCGCCGCGCGGACAATAACGCCGCAACCGCAACTGCTTCTTCAGCGGTGTTCGCCACGGCGCCCGTGGTAGCCATGGATTCCGAAGGCACCCCGAAATTCTTGGCGTATTCGACAAGTACTTCTCCCTCTGTCCGTGCCGTTTTCGCCTCCCAGGGCAATC
>CAYSFY010000056.1:0-6502 GCA_964430285.1 uncultured Desulfobulbia bacterium | reverse complement strand
CCCCCGTAAATATCAGCAATGGCGCCTTGCTCGCCTTGAACAGTTCCACTCCGCCAAAAAAACGATTAGCGTCCCTCCATTCGCTGATAGCCGCAGCGCCTGGAGCCACAATGCGCCCCCCGCTCAGCACCACGATGGCATCGGCAGGGAGCGCATCACTCGCCGCGTCACGCACGGAGGCCCCTTCCACCGCGCGCATCATGCGATCACTGACCAGCGGCGTGCTGCATAACCACAGCAAAACAATCCCCGTCCAGATCAACGTACGACGCCGCAGCAGCATCCCTGCCGAGACCAGCAGCAAGATGATACCAATGGGCAGCAGGAAGACGGGAAGAATTTTGTGCAGATAAATCAAGCTATTGGCCCAAAGAATCCATCATGGCAAAGGACTGAAGAACACATCTGTTTCCTTTTTAGTATCTTAGTATCAATCATTTTACGATTTTCTGGAAGTTTCAAAATCATTCTTGATGGAATCGCAAAAAAACGTGAAGCTGACCATCTGCCAATGCAATTTCAATGTGTTACTGGGCGTGCCAGCGGCGGTTGAGCGATTTTTGCGAAACCGGCATTCTTTATCCTCAACGCTTTAGGTAACCTGCACCGGCCACCGGACTAGGCTCGAAGAACGCTGCTCCCCGGTGTCAGGTTGACCTGTTCGTTAGCTTATCTGTTTATCAATTACGGATGGCTTAGCTCAAAAACTTTAGAATCTACAAGTTTTATGTAATGATTTAATCCGTCTTTTCCTGATATCCCCAACCCAGGAATATCTATTTTGTATTCTTTTGCATTCATGGCAGATGAGAATACCGACAGGTTCAATTTAGCTCCAATATCAGTAAGTTTTTCTCGTAATTTATTATCTGTATTTATTCCTAGCACGATAGACTTTAGCCATTTGTCTGGTGTTTTGATAAAACCGTATGTCGATATGTTTAACAAACGAAGTTCACACTCATATTCCCATGCACGACTTTTAAACCTGATTAAATCGTAAACATGCTTTTCTCGACTTAAATAGTAATTTTCTAAGTCCCAAATTTCTCGTTTGTCTTTATAAATTACTGGTATTGGAATACCAACATCTTTCAAAGATTCATCTACTAAATATTCGTTAATGTCAATTTGAAAATGCAGCATATATCCAAAATGAGAATCTGCATAATGCGACCACATCAATTCGTTATCAGGCACAAATGACAATGAAAATACACCAACTTTTGATCTCTGTATTTCAATAGCTTCTTTGAAAAATTTATAAAACCGCTGCTTAATTTCATTGCGAGGCAACTTACTTATTTTTTCCCATTCTGATTCTGTAAAATATTTTCCTTTTCGTCTTGCCATCTTAAACCAAATATCTTTTAGCCGAGTAATTTGCCGCGGCAATAATATTTCTGGAGATTTGCAATCCCATGGATCATTAAATTTAACTGGCTGTTGAAAATAAATTGCACTGTGTGAGTAAAAAGAAAGGTTGTCGTCATTTTCATATTTCGGCTTAAAATATTTGAATAAATTTAAGGTATTCATTTTGTAATGTTATTGCGAATCTAAAGCTAACGCTCCGGCTGTGCGGCGCCGGCCAAAAACATTTCAGGAAACATGATGCGCTGTCCCCGGCGTCCGAACGAGCCGGTTGTTAGCTCATTTCCACAAATCATTGACTTCATACTGCACAATACCAGTGTTTGAGAACTCGTACACAAGATCTCCGGTGATAATGTACACACTGCTGAAACTATTGAAGCAGTTGGATTCGATGATTTTAGGAGAAAGAAATTGCGCAGCTTTTTCTCGATCAAGGACTGGCAGGCTCCAATTGTCATAGATAAGAAGCCAATTCTGTTTAAATTTTTCGAAGCCTTCTTTTGCGAGGGTCTCTATCTTGCCTTTTACAAAATGAAGCATTGCCTCAGACCATTCCCTTTCAACAGAATCGCCAGCCCAGCCGGAGCCAGAAAGATCTACTTGAATTTCTTCAATTAATTCATTTGCAGATTTTTTAGGTTCGCCTGGTTGGTGGTGTGAGATGAAGTACACCTCGGGGCCATCAACTTTATCCCTTAATACTGTCTTGTGTGCCTCATTTTGTGGCACAGCCTCAGTGTGCTCGATACCTATCTCGAAACCATTAGCTTTGAGAAGGAAGTCTGGCCGTTCGCGCTGAATTAATTCTAGGGGATACCATAGCCGGCCTTTTCCCAATAACGCACTAAGCATATGAGCGATAGCGTAACGCTCGGTATGCTCTTTTGTTCGTCCCTCGGACCGTCGAGGCACTGAGATATCCATGCTTCTCAGGGCACTTTCAAGTTCAGATTCGTTATTGGCTACGAGCATAAATTTGGGTAGAGCTAACGTTGCGATCACCAGCGGTGCTTTTCCCGCCTGGTGAATTGCGTGGTTGTTCCGGCGTAACTTCATGCCAATAAATAAAAAAGGTGTAGTCATGGAAAGAGCTATTTTCCGGATGTGTTTGGTATTGTCGGTGCTGACTTTTGCTCATTTTGTTGCGATAATTCTTTTTTCTCGGTCAATTTCTGACTTTGGGATAAGGCTTGCTGTACTTGAGGAATCTGGGAAACAGCAACACACAGAGCAAGAAAAGCCAAAGTAACAGATATGACAAGTAACCAAAATGAAGGGCGATGAGGTTTCTTTAGTGCCTCAAGATTTCTTTGTATTTCATGGTATTTTCCATTAATTTCTTCTTGGCGCTTTTCTTCAAGCAATTGTTTTGCCGCTATATGCATCGGAGATGTTGGGTTCCATTCATGCATGAGGTGGATAAGCTCAAATTCAGACTTATTGGCATATGCCGTGCGGTGATCTTCAATTGATTTTTCGTTTGCCATTGGTATGTTATGTGTGTGGTAAGAAATTGGACTCAAGCCTCAATTGGAGAATCTTGTCAGATCGCTATCGGCCTTATGGCATCGTCCGGTGCATCTACTCAGGATCGGTAATAACTACTTTAATAGATTGGCTAACAACAAAAGAAAAATAGAAAACAATAAAAATACAATAGATTCTGTCCTATGGGCAAATAGCTGTTCATTTGAGCCAGACTTAACAATGTAGCAAATCATCCCAAATAAGGCCGAAATTATAGCGGCAATAATTATTGCAATTACCATATTGTTACCATTCGGGTTAATTTAAAAAAATCCGGGACTGCGGCATTACCCGTCAGCCCCGGCAAACCAAAGTTACAAATGACTCACAGCGTAAAGTACAAAAGCAATGCTTCGTAAGATAGCCGCTACGTCTATTGTAACCTCAATTTTCGGGGTCTTGATTTTTATCATGGTTTTCACCTAATCAGGACCTCGGGCGCGCCCAAGGTATACGCTTGGGTTATTTTATCGTCCCGTGCCAGGGACTAGCTCTCGGCTTACCGCGAATGGCCTTGAGCGACAGCAAGGATTTTCTTTTGGTGGTGTCGGTATTGGTAACGCCCGATTACGCGCGGCGGCCGCGCCAAGCCATCAACACCACCTCAAGATTGTCCTCACCTTTAGCGGCTTACCAAGCCGCAATGGGGAGCTGGTAACTCCCCAAACTTGTACCCCGCGCACTCGGCTCTGCGTGGGTTTTTTAAAACATGCGCCTCCTGGCATCGATCCGCGCACCTGCTCAGATCCACCAGAAAAAGCGGCTTCATGCCTCAATCCTGGGACGATGAGGGAATAACAATGAGTTAACTAGTTTCTGGATATCCTTCACGCAAACAGCCCTTTAGCAAAGGCTATTCAACTTCAGAGACAGTTTTCTAACCGGATATCATGCTAATACTACAGGATATCCGGTTTACGGATATCATTCATGGCTGTTTCGATTGGTGTGGCCTCATTTGTCGTTGCCCGCCTACTGGCCCCACATCAGCCACCATCCTGACTTTTCCCCCTTACGTACCACAACGAAATATCAGGGGCAAGCGCTATCATGCCGCCTTTGTCCGGCCTGACATAGGATGGACACGACAGTTGGCTCGACACTCCAGATTGCGGCCATCGCCGTCCTGAGGGAAGAGAGGATACCGGTGGCACGATTCGCCAGCCCCGTGGAAGTGGCCGCGCTAGCCGTCATACTGGCGCAAAACGGTTAGATCACCGACCCCACCATCAGCATCAATGCAATGGCGGGTCGTTATCCGGTCTGACTGGATCAGGGGAGGGTAAGGACATGATGACAACGATGAAAGGGGTGCGGATCTACGAGGAGGCGCCCCCGCCCCGCAGCCGGGTGACGACGAGGGCTGGTGCGAACCCGAGGCTACGGCGGTCAACCCGGTGGACTGGAAGTCGATCATCAAGGCCACGGGCATTTCGCCGGGCCAGAGGGTCCGCATCCACGGGACGACGGGTGGGGCAAGAAATGCCCCACCCGCAAGGGAAGATCGTGCTCACGGTCGGCTGAGCGGACCCGTCAGGCCTGCCGCCGGCCATAGCTTTCAGGCGAAAATGGAACTCACCCCTAATAGGCAACCCAATCGCTCTTCTTGATCAACTCCGGCTTGCTGCCTGCGGAGAGGGCGACCATATAGCACCCCTTAACGGCATAGCGCTGCCCCTGCCCGAAGCTCAGACGGGGGTAGATGACAGGGGTGGTGGCCAAGTCGGGTGAGGTTTCGAGGAGTTCCATGAAGTAATCCCGATGGACAAAGGAGCGCAGCTTGGATAAGGGCGCCGAGAGCACTTGGTATACGGCATAGAGCTTGAGCGCCGGCTGCCGCTGCACCGAGGGCAATTTTTCCTCCGGCAGGGTGGGGTCTGCCTGGGAACGGAAGCCGGTGGACTCCTTGGGGAGCGAATAGGGATAGGTCACGGAGAGCAAGGGGCGAACGGCCTCCGGCAAGGTATAGAGGGCGCTCCCCAGCTGGGTCGCCGAAGCGACCACCGTAACCGTGTTCTGTTTTTTGGCAAGCGCGGTGAGGTCGGGAAATCCCTCCCCCTGCAACCACAACACCAGGGTCAGCGGACCGCTGGCCCCATTCATTTTGTCGAGGTCATTGGCCGTCCAGGTCTCCCCCGCTTTCAATACCCTCGCCTCCGGTGCCTTATTGCCTAAGGCCACCCACGTCTCCTGAAAGGCCTTGGACAGGGTGCGCCCTGCCAAGTCATCGCGAAACACCTGAATCACGGCCGGTGCGGCCCCCTTTTTCTGCTTGTGGAGATAGCGGGCCGCGGTCTCCGCCTCCTGGCTCAAGCCCTTGGAGAGGTACAAGGTGTACCAGTCTCCGGTGGAGATGACGGGGAAATTGGTAAGGGGGAAGAGGTTCGGGACCTTGTGTCCCTCGCAGAAGCGATGGATCGGCGTCCACTCCCTGGTGCTGATGCCGCCCAGGATGGCAAAGACCGGCTCCTTCTTGTAGTACTCCTCCAGTTGCGCCTCCCAGGTTTGCGGTTGGCCCTTCAGCTCCCAGACGGAGAGCTCCAAGGTTCGCAGTCCCCGGGCCTCTCCCTCCTTGCGGTGAGATACCGACCTGATCGTACGTTCCATCCTCGGGGTCGGCACCCGCCAGTTCTTGACAAAATTGGTGATGGAGTTCAGCATCGACTCCCGATCGGCAACCGGCACCTCATCGCTATACACCGTCGCGAAACGCAAGGAGGTCTCCGTCACGCCGGGCTCGACATCCACGGACAGGTTTTTCAGGTAGTAGACCAGGATGTCCATGTCGCGCTTGCTCAGGGAGTACATCGGCATGGTCGAATTCATCTGCCGGCCCGCCGGATCGACCCCGGTCTCCATGGCCGCGGCCAGGGTCGCGTCGGTATAGGCCGGCCGGAAGTCCTTGTCCTCGGCCACATAACCGGTGGGACCGACCATGGGCATGCCGCGAAAGGCAGAGACCGGGGAGTAGAGGCGGAGGCCGTCAATGGGTGGCGTCCTCACCTTCCCCTCGCTGGTGCCGAAACCGCTGCGCAGATGGCAGCTGACGCAGGTGAACATCGTCCCATCCACCGGGATATCCCCGCGCACCATGCCCTGCGCCGGCTCCCCCGAGGGTAGGATCCCCTGGCGATAGATCTTCTCGCCCAGGCGCATCGCCTCGGCGGCACTGACCCCCGCTACTTGCGCGGGCTGCTGTTCACCGGCCTTGGCCGCTCCAGCCATGCCAACCCAGGCGAACACCACCATGACCATGGCGCCTAGCCCCATCCGTATCCGTCCCCTCCGCCACTCTCCAATCCCAGCAGCCATTACTGTGCCTCCTTGTATTCTTTGATAAGCTCTGATGTGCCGATGAGCCCATAGATGCGTGTCCACTCCCTATGGGCCGGGGTCTTGATCAGGATCAGCGGGTAGTGCTCCATCTTGCTTTGCGTGTTTGCCTGGAGGGCCCGGAGCACCAGATCGATATCGGTGCGCGCGCCGGAGAGGAAATCCCAGCCCTCCTTGGCGCCATAGCGTTCCAAATAGGCCTTCATGTTGGGGGGGGTGTCGTTTTCCGGGTCCGGGATCTGACGAAGGTCTATACGATGGGGGA
>CAYSFY010000055.1:22473-22702 GCA_964430285.1 uncultured Desulfobulbia bacterium | reverse complement strand
CCGTAAGTACCGCGGGGGAGGGGAGGTGTTGGTCCAGGCGCCAGCCTCCGGACAGGGCGACCTCCAGGGCTTGGTCGTCACCGCGCCGGGTGGCAAGCCCCCAGGTGGTGGGCGCATGGCTCTCTGCTGGTGAATGTGTCGCGGTCATGGTCTGTTGCCCCTCCTCCTCTCTTTTTGTAGCAGATGCGGCGGGCAAAAGGAAGCGGGGAGGTGGCCCGGGGCGCGGGGG
>CAYSFY010000055.1:0-22463 GCA_964430285.1 uncultured Desulfobulbia bacterium | reverse complement strand
AGCGCAGGTAAAGCGCTGCCATCGTTTCCTGGGTCTTGCGTCCCTTGCGCACGCAAGGGGAGGGCATCACCAGGGAATAAAGCTGCTTTCTTGTCCGCTCCCTGCTACGCAGCAGGCATCATGGTCCTGATTATACGAAAAAAAATGGCGACGAAGATTGTCAAAAGAAGAATATTTTGATAGAAGAAAGGGGAATTTTGTTGCCAATTGCCGCCAACAAGCAAAGTCGGTGGCAACCTACCCCTTCCTTCAGGAGATCCGCCATGCGTCACACCATAAAAGCACTCATGTTGGCCGCCAGGTTATTGGTCGCGTCCGCTGTTTTTCTCCCCCCTCTCGCTCTCGCCGAGGAGACGACTGCCGCCGGCCAACCCCCGGCCACGGAGCAACCATCTGCCAACTCGGTCAGCGGCTACGACATGGAGCTGATTACCGCCAGCGAGATGTACTATAAACTGCCGAGGATCAACAATTCCGCCTCGTTAGTCTGGCAGGCTAAGATTGGGGATCATTTCCAGATCTTATACATTACCGCCAGCGAGGACACCCCTCGCCAACTCACCAATAACGCCTTAAATAACACCGACCCGCGGATCAACGATCATGACGAAATTGTCTGGATGGGGGGCGATAGCAAGCACTCGGATATATTTCTTTATTCCAAGGGGGTGGTGAGCCAATTGACCGCGAATAACTTGATGAATCAGCACCCCAAGATAAACAATAACGGAGAGGTGGTGTGGATAGCGGGAGTCGCGGATAGCACGGGAAAAGTCGAAAACTACGAGGTCTTCCACTACGCCGGCGGGACAATCACCCAAGTGACCAATAACAATAAATTTAACGTGCAGGTGCGGATCAATGACGCCGGCACTCTCATGTGGCGGGGCAAGGGTGATACCGGTTTCGATATTTTTACGAGAACAGCCGGGGCTACCACGCAGATCACTACGGATGCGGCTTTGGATGTGAACCCGCAGCTCAGCAGTAATGGCAATATGGTTTGGGAACGGAATGATGGCAAGGACGATGAAGTGGTCCTCAAATTGAAACAGGCACCGGCCCCGGTCCAAATCACCAGCAACGGCATCAACGATTGCGAGCCCCAGGTCAACGACCAGGGGACCGTGGTCTGGCAAGGGGTCGATGGTGACCATTGGCAAATCTTCATGTATGCCGACGGGGTGACCACCAAACTCACGGAAGGCACGCTGGAGAATACCGAACCGCGAATCAACGATGCCGGCGATGTTGCCTGGTTGGTCCACGATACGGATGGGGCAGGGATTGCCGTTTACCAGGCCGCAACCAAGATGATCCGCAAAATCAGCGGCAGTTATGTCGGCCATTATTCGCAGATGGTGGACTTGAACAACCAAGGGCAGGTGGCATGGGCGGGCTCGAACGGCAAGAAATTCGACATCCTGATGGCTACCCCGCAATGATCGATCTCTCGTGCGGCAGTGGGACCGTCATTGGGCCTTTGCGAAGTTGAAGTAAAAGGAGGTGGCTACTTCACATTTCACTCTTCCAATCAATCAAGGGCGCTACGAACTATCTCGACAGCTCAAATGTTTGCGGACATTCTCAGTAAGAATCTTGAATCCTGGCTTCGTTACAATTTAATTGAGGTATCTTAACACATTATGGAGACCAGGCCATCAACCACGGCATCTTGATCCGCAGGATGGCCAAAACCTGTTGTGTTCACGAAACTCAACCCAACATACAAGAAAAGCAAGCTACAGAACTAAATATTTCCTGATAACGACTTTGTCGTTGACATCTCAAATCGTGAACGTTAAACCTTGCTCCTCATGGTTGAGGTGCTTTTAGTCTTTCATAATTGCTTTGCCCCGCCAGATTGCTGTGCTCCGAGGAGCGAACTTGTAGCTCCTGCTCATCATCTCCTATTACCCACTAGTCAGTGGTGGTAAAGAGATTTATTATTTTGCTGCCATCACGATACTATCATGGCTTGCCGCCTTACTCAGTCCATTACACGATTTAGCATTTTTTGGGCACTCACCTTGTCGTGTATTCTGGCCTTGGTCTCACCTGTAGCTACCTTCGCCTTGCAGGCAACTCCACAAATCAACTCGCCACAGGAAACCGCTTTTCAAGAAATACAGGTCTTTGCTCAGGCCTTGTCCCTGGTGAAGGCGGCAGATCTTCGGCATCGGCCCGACACCTTTTTTCTGATGTCAGCCTTATCTGCCATGGCTGAAGCCTTTGACCGATACAGCCATTTCATCCCACCTGAGTTGCTGGGACTCTTTGTTGAACAATTCCGTGATCAGGTCACCAGCATCGGGATCGACGTGCGAAGCTCTGGCGACCAGGGCATTGAGGTGGTGTCTGTTGCACCGGAGAGCCCAGCCCAGAAGGCAGGTGTCAGACCCCATGATGTAATCACGGCAGTGGACGGTCAATCCCTGGCCGGCCTCCGGGTGATTGATGGCCTGTTGCTTATCCATAGACCAGGTCTCGGGCCTGGGACGACTTTGAAATTGATGATCCAAAAACAGGGGGTTGGCGGGACAAAAACAGTTTCACTGACTCGAGAACTGCAAAGACGTCAGACCATCTCGGCCAGACTCCTGGAAAGGGGGTACGGAATCTTGGCCATTCGGGCATTCATGTCGGCGACACCGGCTGACTTCCGGAGGGCTGTCCAGGAGTTGGAGAAGGCCGGCCCACTGGTCGGTATGGTTATCGATCTGCGTGGGAATCCGGGAGGCGAATTGTCGGCGGCCGCGGATGTGGTACGGACACTAGTCAAAGATGGGGTGATCACCACCACCGAGAGCCAATTTCCGGATGCACGGTTTAAATTGCAGGCCGACGGACGGGACGTCTTTAATTGGCCTGCTGTAGTAGTGGTGGACGGGGGTAGTGCCAGCGCCGCGGAACTGGTGGCTGGTGCCCTGAAGCACCATCACCGGGCAGTCGTTATCGGTGAACGAACTTTTGGCAAAGGGACATTCCAATCATTCATACCGATTGCCGATGACATGGGCATGTATCTCACCATGGGGCGGTATCTCCTTCCCGATGGATCTTCGGTGGACGGTGTGGGGCTCGACCCTGAGGTCCATGTCAAGGTCATGGATGACGACCAAGTGATGCAGGTGGCCCTACGCATACTAAAAAAAAGCTAGAAGGAGAGAATGGTGAAAATCTGGATAAAAATGGCGTTGATGTTTTTTTTGATTTCTATTAGCGGTTGCGTCTCCACGACAGGCGAGATACAGGGGAATCGTTTCGTCATGTCGCGTAACTTTTCCGTTGGAGTTCTGGATAGTGACTGGGAAATAATTCGACAGCAAACGTCGGACGACATGGGTATCCACCGTGAAAGCAGCGTTTTTGAAGTCGCATTCAAACACAAAAAGAGCAATGGCTTTATTGGGATCAATTCAATGGTCATGGATGCGGTCGATCAAGCCAGACCACTTGAGGTGCATGCCGAGGAAACGGTCGCTAGACTTGGGATGAAGCTCTCGCAGGACATGATTAAGATTAATAATACCGATGCAATGCAACTGGTTTGCTCTGGTACGTACATGACTAAGCTCATTTATTTGAAAAACGGCAATGTGGCCTATGAACTAGTCTACCAGAACACGAAGACCTATTTCGATCAATACCTGCCGGTGTTTGATCAGTTTGTGAAGACCTTTGCGCCTAGCAATTGATCGCCTCGGGCAACATTTCTGATGAGAATTACGAAGTAGACGGTTCTCGTGATACTTTATTTACAGAGAAGCATCTTTTCTGATTGAAGAGAGGTATGAACTCCGTTTTTGTTAGCTCACTAGAGCCTGCTTTTATTTTTCAGGACAACACTTGCCAAGTCCGATGCGATCTCAGCTTCAGTCATGACGATCCAGACTGTTGGCGATTACACCAAATGGCATTCCCCGTCCAACACCAGCGGGGTGAACAGAGCCACATTTCACTCCCTCACCGCCGATGGCCTCTTTGATGCGCGCGTGGGTCTTTCACTTGGGGGGATGCCGGATTCTGTTTCAATGAGCGGAACCGTCATGAATGCCGCTTTACCTCTGCGGGTTGCTTCAGGAAATTATTTCCCAGATAAAATCATTACAGACTGTGATACAGCAGAAAAACATCGTAACCGATGTGGCCCTTTCGATGAGCGGGCAATCGAATACGATGCTCGGTTCGAGACGCATATTTTTGAATCGCAAATCACATCTCCAGGCAAGCCAAAAAATAAGGCCGAATGAAAATATAGTCACACAGTCCCTTTCCCAGATTCTAGCTAGCGTATATCGTCATAAAATCTACCTGCCCCCAAAATCAGAGTCTGCTATCTGAAGTTGTTCCTTTCCGCCCGGCTAACATTTCTAAGATGCCTACTGTAATCCACACGAAACAGCGCGGAGCCGTGGGCCGCGGCAAGGCCGTCATGTCGAGGCTCGCATTGGTCGGCGGCTGTCCTGCGGCCGGAGAGCCGCTGTCCCTGCCAGCATCAGCAGGTCACGGGAGATGAGGAAGGACCAGGATGGCGTCATCCCATGGTCCGCAATCTACCCCAGGGTATCTCCTGCACCTACTGCTTGTTCACCCAAAAACCCTCGCCGGGGTTGATCACATCCAAAACGCCAAATCCCTTGCTCGCGGCATAGGCGCCAGGGGTGGCCTCACCGGATACATGGACCGCCCAGTTGTCCTGCGTCCACTTCCACACCGAAATGATGGTGGGGGTAGCCGCGACCAAACTCTCCACCGTCACCGCTTGCGGGCTCTTGAGGCCCGCCAGGGTCCAGCCGCTGATCAAGGTCAACTCCCCGTAAACCGGCGTGCCGGAGAGTGTCACTTGCGTCGGCCCCGCGGTATTCACCCAGAACCCCTCGCCGGGGTTGATGGCCGCGAGTTGCCCAAACCCCTTGGACGCGGCGAAGGTGCCTGGGCTCGCTTCACCCGGCAGATAGACCGCCCAGTTGTCGTTCTCCCACTTCCAAATGGTGGTGAAGGTGCCCGGGTCTCCCATGAGGGCAGGGACATCAACGACCACCACCGCGCTGACCAGGTTCCAGCCCAGGCCAAGGTTCAGCACTTGCGACGGTGCGGGAACGGTGCCAATGGCGCCGGCAAAATTTTTCGGCGAGTTGACGCCGGTGGTGCCATTACGGTTCATCGACAGATTCCCGCCAGTCGGCAGGGCCGCATAGGTGATGGTGTCGAACACCGCCGTGCCGAGATCGAGCTTGCCCCCATCGATAAAGAGAAAGCCGGCGGGGACGATGAAGTCGGGAGTCACGATGGCGAGGTCGGCAAAGCCTTGGGTGGCGAGCAATACGGTGGTGTTGGCGGTTGCCGAACTGGGCAGGTTGCCGGGGAAGGTGAAGCTGTGGCTGGCTCCGCCTTGGGTAACGGTGAGCAGTTGTCCCGCCGAGAAGATTTCGCCGTTCACGTTGCCATTGATCAGTTCAATGAACTGGATTGAACCGTCGGTGTTGGAGTACAGCTCATTGATGTTGTAATTGTGGAAAAAGGCGGTGGCCCTGCCGGTGAAGAGCAGGATGATGGCCAAGGAGAGGGTGGCGGTGGTGAGTTTGTTAACCATAATTGCCTCCTTCGATGATGTTTGTTAGCGATTAGTCCAGGTTCGATCAGTTGGCAACAACTCCCTACACCCGGAGGGATAACGGATGGTGGATGCAACAAGCGGCAACAAATCTCCCCTTCCTTATTATATAATGACGATTCCCCCGGGGACCAAGGGGTTATGGGAACAGGCTACCATGCAGCGTTCAGGGGCAACTTCGGGCCGGCCAAGGCCTGCCCCGCCGGTGAAGGCGATGAAGAGAATGTGCCACGCTGTTCCTGCTGAGCAAGGGACTCCGGCCATGGCAAAGAGTTACCGGTTTACGGTTTTCGCTTTTTGCAGTATAGATTCTCAGTCAATCCCTCTCCCTGGATACGGACCATTGGGGCCGCCGCAACCTCCCGACACATAACCTCCATGAAGATCGCACTCGTTCAAACCAACCCCACGGTGGGTGACTTTGCCGGCAACGTGGCCTCCATCCGCGCCTGGAGCGACCGGGCCCGGGAGGCCGGTTGCGGGCTTGCCATCTTCCCCGAACTGGCCCTCAGCGGCTACCCGCCCCAGGACCTGCTGGAGCGTCCGGCCTTTGTCCGCCGCCAGGAGCAGGCCCGGGAGGAGCTGCAACGCCAGGTCTCCGGCATCGACCTCCTCTGCGGTCTGATCACCCGGAATACGGCCACCACCGGCAAGCCCCTGTTCAACAGCGCCGTGCTGATGAGCGGCATGGAGACCCGCGTGGTCCACAAACGGCTGTTGCCCACCTATGATGTCTTTGACGAGGCCCGCTACTTTCAGCCCGGGGAGCGGAGTGCCCCCTTGGCGTGGCAGGGCCTCTCCTTGGGGGTCTCCATCTGCGAGGACATCTATAACGACCCCGCCCTCTGTGGCGGACCCCTGAGCGCCCGCCTGCGTCAGGACGAAGCGCCTAGGCAACTCTACCGCGCCAACCCGATCAGCGATCTGTTGCAGGACCCGGCCCAGCGGCCCGACTGCCTGATCAATATCTCCGCCTCGCCCTTCCAGGTGGGCAAGCCCGAGGCCAAGCTCGCCTTCTTCGCCGACCTCTGCCGCCGGACCGGTCTGCCGCTGCTCTATGTCAACCAGGTCGGCGGTCAGGACTCCCTGCTCTTCGACGGCCAGAGCCTGATCATCGCCCCGGATGGCCGTCTCCTGGCCCGGGCCGCGAGCTTCCGCGAAGACATGATCATCTTCGACAGCGAGGCCTGGCGCTCGCAGCCCGCCCTGACCCCGGCCCCCAGCGAGCCGGCGGCCATGGTCTTCGAGGCGCTGGTCATGGGTACCCGCGACTATCTGCACAAGTGCGGCTTTCGTTCGGCGGTGCTGGGGCTGAGCGGCGGCATCGACTCGGCCCTCACCGCCGCCATTGCCGCGGCGGCCCTGGGACCGGACAAGGTCCTGGGGGTGGCCCTACCCTCGCCCTACACCTCGGCGGAGAGCATTGCCGATGCCGAACAGCTGGCCCGCAATTTGCGAATCGGCTTTGCCACCATCCCCATCACCCCCATCTTCGAGGCGGAGTTGAGCGCCTTGGCCCCGCACTTTGCCGGCCGCGCCCCGGACACCACCGAGCAGAACATCCAGGCCCGGGTGCGGGGCAACCTGTTGATGGCCCTGGCCAATAAGTTCGGCCACCTCTTGCTCTCCACCGGCAACAAGTCCGAACTGGCCGTGGGCTACTGCACCCTCTACGGCGACATGAGCGGTGGCCTGTCGGTGATCGCCGACGTGCCCAAGACCATGGTCTACGAGATCTGCCATTTCTTGAATAGGGGAGGGGAGGTGATCCCGGCCCGCACCATCAGCCGCGCCCCCACCGCCGAGCTGGCCCCCAACCAGCGTGACCAGGACGACCTGCCCCCCTACGAGGTCCTGGACCCCATCCTCGCCGCCTACCTGGAAGAGGACCAAGGGGTGCAAGAGATCATCGCCGCGGGGTACAGCGCCGAGGTGGTCCGCGATGTGGTCCGCCGGGTGCAGAACAACGAACACAAGCGCAAGCAGGCACCCATGGGGCTCAAGGTCACCAGCAAGGCCTTTGGCACGGGCCGGCGCTACCCCACCAGCCAACGCTTCCGGGAAGATACGTAGACCAGGAAGATGATCGCTCCCTGCCAACTCCTTCAGCCAACAACCGCCTACCAAGCCTTGGAAGACCTGGCCTGCGCCTCCTGGTCAGCCGAGCTCCTGTTCGCCGCCATCAAACTTGAGCTCTTCGCCCACCTGGAGTCTGGCCCCATCGCCCTCTCCACCTTGGCCCGGGCCGCGCACTGCCAGGAAGGGCCACTGGGGCGCATGCTTCCGGCCCTGGCAGGTCTCGGCCTGATTGAGGGCGGCCCGAGCGGCTGGTCGAATTGCCCCGTGGCCAGCCGCCACCTGGTCCCCGGCCTTGCCGGCTATCTGGGGGACCTCCTCCTCTACCGGAGATATTTGCAACCCCCGTGGCAAGAGCTGGCCGCCAGGGTCAGCACCCAGCCCCTTGCCCCCGACCTCTGCCGAGAGGACGACTATCCCACCCGCAACCTCCACTATGTGCGGGCCTTGGACCAGTTGGCCCGGCAGAAGGCCCACGAGATCACCACCCTGCTGACCGCCACCCCCTGGCATGGCCCGATCCTCGATATCGGCGGTGGTGCCGGGGCCTTGGGCCGGGCCTTCAGCCACGGGCAAGGGGCCACCGTCACCCTCTTCGAACTGCCGGAGGTCTTGGCCGCCGCCCACGCCATCTACCCTGACCCCGGCGCCTGGGCCGGCATGACCACCAGGGCCGGAGACTTCCGCGACCACCCCTTTGCCCCGGCGGAGCGCTTCGGCCTCATCCTGCTGGCCAATGTGCTGCACACCTACGACCCGGCCGAGGCCCAGGCCTCCCTGGACAAGGCCGTGGCTCTGTTGGCCCCGGGAGGAGTGCTCTTGATCCACGACTACTGCCCGGACCGCACTCCAATCAAGGGCCCACTTTACGACCTGCTGATGATGCTGAATACCCCGCGCGGCGTCTGCCACGAGGCCCAAACCCTGGCCGGCTGGCTCGCTGCCCGCGGCTTGAGCGGCATCCAGATCATCGACCTGGCCTCCGACTCCAGTCTTATCCTGGGGAGCAGACCGCCATGTTGAAGAAGACCCCCTTTCGTCTCGTCGTCCTCTTGCTGTTGGTGGTGGCCGGCCTCCTGATCCTGCGGGAGAATCTGCAACAGCGGCCCGGCCAGCTCTACCAGACGGTGAGCGGCCAGGTGGAGATGTGTCTGGCCTGCCACCAAAAGGAGCACCTGGACCCGGCCCATGAGGTCACGGTGCTGGGGTGCTCCTCCTGTCACCTGGGCAACCCCTTGGCCGCTGCCAAGGAGTCCGCCCACCAGGGGATCGTCAACAACCCCGGGGACCTGCGGGTGGTGGAGCGGACCTGCGGGGTCAACGGCTGCCACGCCATCGACATCCCCAAGGTCAAGAATTCGCTAATGGCCACCAATCGCGGCATCCTGGCCACACTGCTCTACTACTGGGGCGAGGCCCCGGACCAGAATGGCGACTACTCGGTGGAGGAGTTGCTTGCCAGCGGTAAGACCTCCCTGGCCCTGGACTACTACCGCAAGCTCTGCGCCACCTGCCACCTGTGGAAGCAGAAGGGGGACCTCCCCGGCTTCTTTGGCGAGAAGGGGGGGGGATGCACCGCCTGCCACCACCAGCTGGACCCCAAGTTGCCGGCCACCGGCAAGGAGAAGGGGCACCCCTTGCTCAGCAAAAAAATTCCAGTGGAGAACTGCGTGCGCTGCCATAACCGCAGCGGCCGCATCGGTATCTCCTACACCGGGGTTTACGAGTCCGAGGGCTCGGGCGCCCCCATCGAAGAGGGTGAACTCTCCAGCCAGCGGTTGCCCGGGGAGCGCTTCTACCAGAAGCTCCCCGCCGACATCCACTACCAAAAGGGGATGGCCTGCATCGACTGCCACACCAGAAACGAGATCATGGGGGACGGTCACCGCTACGCCCACTTCGAGGAGCAACTGGAGGTCGCCTGCCGCTCCTGCCACACCACGGGCCGGCCCGGCCTCACCGAAAAGGGGAATCAGCTGAACAACATCAGCCCCACGGGGCCGAAGCCGGTCCTCATCGGCAAACTGGACGCCAAGGAGCACCCCTTGCAGCCGCCGCTACCCGAGGAGTGCGCCTATAGCGGTCACCAGCGCCTTGCCTGTCAGGCCTGCCACTCCACCTGGGTGCCCCAGTGCTACGGCTGCCACGTCAAACGGGACATGAGCGAGACCCACCTGGACAAGCTGACCCTGAAGGAGACTCCGGGGTGGTGGTCCGAGGGGCGCTCCTACATCCGCTACGAGCAACCGGCCCTGGGGCTGTGGAACAACCGGGTGATGCCCATCACCCCGGGGTGCCAGGACATCGTCACCTTGCAGGACAAGGAGGGCAACAAGGAGAAGGCCTTCTTCTCCTTGACCATGGCGGCCATCGACCCCCACACCACCCAGAGCAAGGGGCGTACTTGCGCCGCGTGCCATACCTCCACCAAGGCGGTGGGCCTGGGCTTGGGCACCGCCTGGCAGGAGGGGGGAGAGTGGCGCTTTGATCCCGCCACCCAGCCGCTGACCACCAGCGCCGGGATCACCCCGCGTCTGGACGCCTTTGTCACCATCGACGGCATCCCCTTGCAGAAGAGCTTTCGGCCCAACCTGCGGCCCTTTAACCAACAGGAACTCTCCCGCATCCTCACCGTCGGCACCTGCCTCCCCTGCCACCCCACCATCCAGGATAAGGCCTATCACCCCTTCTGGGTGGATGGGTGCAAAAAGAGCGCTGCGCAGGATGGACTCAAGCCCACCCAACCGCTGGCGGCAGCTGGTGCGCCTGTTGATTTCCGTGCCCATTGATCCCGCCCTGTTGGACGACGAGGTCCTGATCATCGAAGACGGCGGCGAGATGCCGGAGGTGACCATGCACAGCTGCCTCTACTTCTTGACCCGCGACCCGGAAGGACCGCAAGCGCGCCTGACCGCGCCTGAGCTGTTGCGCCTGAAACAGGCGGTGGTCAGGGGCTACCAACGGATCATCCGCCGTGACCTGACCCCGGAGAACCGGGGCAAGGGGCACTACCGGGGTCTGGCCCGCGGCGCGGTCAACTGGAGGAGATTGGCCCGCTTCTGCGGCCAGGAGGGGCTTGACCCCGCAGGGGTGGCGGCGGAGGTCCGCGAACTCTTGGGGCGGTTTCTGGTGGTGGAGTTCGAAGAGGTAGGGCGTCTGGGGCAGGGGTGCTGCATCAACTGTTCGGGGACGGAGCTCTTGGTCTTTTGTCACGAGGTGGGTTTCGACCCCGCAGTGCTGCCCGCGGGCTGGCAAGGGTTGCTCTGCCGGGGGGTGATCGCAACCGGAGTTGATAAGGATTAAATTCAAGGGGGTGCATGGGTTTTTTTCATGCGCACCGATTTATGGTGCCGTTGTCGTCTAAACCGCGCGCGCAACATCACGAGGTGCGCGCCCTGCCCTTCACCCCTGCCCCCGAACCCTCTCAATCACTCGCGTCGTGGAAAAATCCGCCACCGTGGGGATGGTCAGCACCCGGCCGCCCCGGGCCATCACCTCGGCCGCGCCCACGATCTGATCAATGGGCCAGTCCGCCCCCTTGACCAGGATCGCCGGTTGTAGGGCGGTGATCAGGGCAAGCGGCGTCTCCTCGCCAAAGATCACCACGTAATCCACACACCCCAGGGCCGCCAGCACCCGGGCGCGGCTCGTCTCGCTGTTCACCGGTCGCGTCGGCCCCTTGATGGCGCGGATGGAGGCGTCGCTGTTCATCCCCACCACCAGGCAATCCCCCTGTTGCCTGGCTGCCTCCAGGTAGGTGACATGGCCCTGGTGCAGGATGTCGAAGCAACCGTTGGTGAACACCACTTGGCGGCCCATCCCCTGTACCCGGGCCAACTCCGCCTGCAAGTCGGCAAGTGTCTTTACCTTGCCGGCGTCCGGGGAGCGGTAGGGGGAGACCCCGGCGGTGCGGAAGCGGCCTCGCACCTCATCGAGCAGGCCAGGGTCCAGGGTGACCACGCCGTGGCTCGGCCGGTCGTCGGCCTCGATCATGATCTGACCGCTGGGGTCAATGACCACCGAGCTGCCGGCAAAGGCGGTGTTGTCGGTGGTGCCTGAGCGGTTGCAGGCCACCACAAAGGCCTGGTTTTCGATGGCCCGGGCAGTGAGCAGGGTGAGCCAGTGACCCTTCCTCGCCATGGGCCACTGGGCCGAGACCAGGATCACCCCGGCCCCCAGCCCCACCTGGCGGATGGCCAGCTCTGGAAAGCGCAGGTCGTAACAGACCAGGCAGGCGATCTCCCCCAGTTCGGTGGTGATGGGCAAGGGTCGGTCACCGGCGGCAAAGTTGCGATCCTCTGCCATGGGGCCGAAGAGCTGCTGCTTGCGGTAGCGGCCGACCACCCCCTCCTGGCCGACGATGAACAAAGTGTTGTGAAAGGCCTCGCGCTCAGGGTTGTATTCCAGGAGCGAGCCGGCGATGAGGATCCGGTAACGGTGGGCCTCCTCGGCCAAGGCCGTGAGCAGCTGGGGAGTGACCTGGGCCAACTCGGGCAACTGCGCATAGGCAAAGCCGGTGGCCCACAATTCGGGCAGGCAGATCAGGGTGGCGGGGCTGGGCTTCAGCTCGGCCAAGGCGGCGCGCACCGTGGCCAGGTTTGCCTGCCAAGCCCCCTGGATGCAGTCGAATTGGATGAATCCGGCCCGGGCCGGCAACAGCGGGGTGGTCATAGGGTGAATTCCCATTGAAAAGGTAAGGGGGACAAGGTAAAAGGCTACAGGATTGGCGACTTGCTTTCACCTTTTACCACTCCTCCCTTCATCCTTTCACCCTTTTTTCGATACGCCTTTTCTGGAGAGTATAAGATATGCAGCACACAGTACGTTTCCTGCCCGACGAAATCAGCGTCGAGGCCAAGGCCGGAGAGAACCTGCTCGACGTGGCGGCCCGGGGCGGGGTCTTTATCCCGGCCAGCTGCGGCGGCGAGGGGGTCTGCGGCAAGTGCAAGGTCAAGGTGGTCAGCGGCGAGGTCGATAAGGGGGCGCAAAACTTGATCAGCGAGCAGGACCGGGCCGAGGGTTACTCCCTGGCCTGCAAGACCCGCATCCTCTCCGACCTGACGGTCTCGGTGCCGGTGAAGAGCGAGGCCACCGGCCGCGAACTGAAGCGCAAGCCCAAGACCACCCGGGCCATCCCGGCCCGCAGTCTGGACACCTTGGTGGGCAGTTGGGAGATCGACCCGCCGGTGGAGAAGCGTTTCCTGATCATCGACCCGCCCACCATCGAGGACAATGTCCCCGACCTGCAACGCTTGATGCGGGCCATCAAGAAGGGGTGCTACGAGTGCGCCGAACCCACCTACGACCACCCGGAACTCTTGCGCACCCTCCCCTTTATCCTGCGCCAGGCCAACTGGCAGGTCACGGTCATCCTCCTGCGCGGCAAGCGGGCCGAGGAGCCGGACCGCATCATCGCCGTGGAAGCGGGTGACACCACCAAGCGCTTCTACGGCATGGCGCTGGACATCGGCACCACCACCATCGGCGGCGTCCTCCTGGACCTCACTAACGGCCGAGTGATTGCCGAGGCCTCGGCCTATAACGGCCAGATCGCCCACGGCGAGGACGTCATCTCCCGCATCATTTACTCCCAGCGGCCGGGCGGCTTGCAGACCCTGCAAGAGAAGGTGGTGGCCTCCATCAACCAGATCATCGCCACCATCTGCGCCAACGCCGCCATTGCCGCCCACGACATCACCTACATCATGGCCGCCGGCAACACCATCATGAGCCACCTGCTCCTGGGGCTCGACCCCAAGTTTATCCGCGAGGCCCCCTACGTCCCCATCTGCAACCAGATGCCCCTGACCCGGGCCGCGGCCCTAGGCATCGACGCCCACCCCTCCATGCGCCTCTTCCTCTACGCCTCGGTGGCCAGTTACGTGGGCGGGGACATCGTCTCCGGGGTGCACGCCTGCCAGATGCACAAGAGTCCGGCCCTCACCCTGTTCATCGACATCGGCACCAACGGCGAGATCGTGGTGGGCAACGACGACTGGATGATCTGCGCCGCCTGCTCCGCCGGCCCGGCCTTCGAGGGGGGGGGCATCCGCTACGGCATGCGGGCCTCCAGCGGGGCCATCGAGAACTTCCATATCGATCCCGTGACCCTGGAGCCGATGATCGTCACCATCGACCACGCCAAGCCCCGGGGGATCTGCGGCTCGGGGCTGATCAGCATCGTGGCCGAGCTGTTGGAGGTGGGGGTCATCGATCAGCAGGGCAAGTTCGACCGCAGCCGTCAACACCCGCGCATCAGGAGCGGGGTGGACAACTACGAATATGTGCTGGCCTGGGCCCAGGAGACCCTGATCGGCGCTGACCTGGTGATCACCGAGGTGGACCTGGACAACCTGATCCGCGCCAAGGGGGCCATGTTCGCCGGCTACGTGACCCTCTTGGAGTCGGTGGGCATGGGCTTCGCCGACCTGGAGCGGGTGGTGCTGGCCGGCAACTTCGGGGCCTACATCGATCTGGAGCGGGCCATCACCATCGGCCTGTTGCCCGATATCGACCGGGAGCGCTTCTTCTACCTGGGCAACGCCTCCCTGCTGGGCGCCCACATCAGCCTCACCGACAACAAACGGTTTCGGGAACGGACCATGGTCAGTTCGTTGATGACCAACATGGAGCTCTCCGAGTCGCCCAAGTTCATGGACCACTACATGGCCTCCCTGTTCCTGCCCCACACCGCCATGGAGCTCTTTCCCAGCGTGACCCAGCGGTTGGCCGAGCGGCCGTAAGGTTTGGTGGAGATCGAACTCGACCTCTCCCTGTGCGTGGTGGCCGGCAGCCAGAGCCAACCCCTGCGCCGCCTGCTGCGCACGGTCCATGAGACCACCGAGGAGCTGGGCTTCGAGTGCCTGGTGGCCGAGATCGAGGAGAGCGGCGCCTCCTCCCTGGTCGACGACTTCCCCGGGCTGCTGGTGGTTAGGCTTGTGGGGCTCACCCGGCTCGCGGCCGCAAACCACCTGCTGCGCCTGAGCCGGGGCCGCTACACCGCCCTTCTTGACCCCGATCTCCAGCTCCGGCCCCACTGCCTGCACCGGCTGGTGGAGTTCATGGACGCAAACCCCGAGGTCGGCCTGATCGCCCCGCGCATCATCGATGCCTATGGCCACACCGAGGCTTCTTGCCACGGTTTCCCACGGTTGTTGACCTGGGCCGGCATCCCCCTCCTCACTCCGACTCCCCGCCTGCAAAGCAAGACCACCGAGGTGGAGTGGTGCGTAAGCGGCCTGCACCTCCTGCGCCCGGAGTTGCTGGAGGAGCTTCACGGGCTGGATGCCGCCTGTGGCCACCTGGCCGAGCTCGATCTCTACTGGCGGGCCAGGCGCTTGGGGTGGCACCGGGTCTATCTCTTCGAGGCGGAGGCGGTCCATGCCAATCCTGGCCGGTATCGCCCGGGGATGAGCGCACCCCCGGCGTGGCCGGAACAGGTGAGGGTGGGGCTCCGTTTCCTGAAAAAACAGCTGCTCGGCAAGGCTAGGGCTATTTGATTTGACAACCGTCGACAATAACGCTATTTTGCCCGCTTACTTGCATTTCCGTTACTGACTCCAGGGCGCTTACCAGGCCGTGGATGGCAATATTTTTTATTTTAACATGACCAACTTGGAGGAGAAAACAATGGTACAGATCAAACCCATCGCAGAGAGCATCAACATCATGGGCAAGCGCAGCGGCACCGCCATGAAGGCCCGGGAAGTAGGCCCGGTTCAGGAGATGGCCCGGGAAGAGGCCAAGGCCGGCGCCGGCTTTTTGGACCTCAACATCGGACCGGCCCGCAAGGACGGCATTGAGTTGATGCCCTGGATCGTCGAGACCGTGCAGTCGGTGGTCGATACCCCCCTCTGCCTGGACACCACCAACACCGACGCCATGGCTGCCGGCTTCAAGGTGGTCAAGAACAAGACCGGCGCCCTGATGAACTCCATCTCCGCCCAGCCCGAGCGCATGGAGCGGCTGATCCCGGTGGCCGCCGAGGCGGGCTGCAATGTGGTCGCCCTGTTGTGGGGACCGGAGGGCATGCCGCGGGACTCCAACGAGCGGGCCGCCATGGCCGTTGACCTGATGATGGCCCTCTCCGAGGCCGGCATCCCCAACGAGAAGATGTTCTTCGACCCCATCGCCACCCCCATCACCTTGGGCTGCGATCAGATCCGCTCCGGCCTGGAGTTCATGTCCATGGTCCAGGACATCGCCCCCGGCGCCAGCTCCACCATCGGGCTCTCCAACGTCTCCAACGGCGTGGCCGAGCACCTGCGCAAGTACCTCGACCGCACCTACCTGATCATGCTGATGTACAACGGTCTGCAGACCGCCATCGTCAACTCCTACGACCCGGAGCTGATGGCCATCGCCCTGGGCCAGCGCCAGAACCTGGTGGACCTGGTCTACGGCATGATCGACGGCAATGACCCCGATCCGGCCAAGCTCTCTCCCCTGGAGCTTGAGCACTACAAGACCTACAACGTCTTGGCCGGCAAGTCGGTCTTCTCCGAGTCCTGGCTGACCCTGTAAGGTCAGGGGTAGGGTGGGCAACCGAGATGCCCACCCCATCGCTTTGCGCACCTTGTTTTAACCAATGCCTAAAGGTCTCAGCCTTTAGGCATTTTTTGCTTTAACGAGGTCTGTGTCCGCCACCATGACTGATATCTTGAGCCACCACTTCATCCACGGGCAGTTGCAGGACTTCTTGACCGGCGAGACCCTGGTGGACACCGATGACGAGCGCTATCGCCAGAAGATTCAGCGTTTGTTGGTCTTGGAGCGCGGTTTTGCCAAGGAGGAGCTGACCCCGCGCCTGAAGATCGAGACCCTATTCTCGCGGAACTTTGTGGTCAGCGCCATCGAACTGGTGGTGTCGGTGGACCATAGGCGGCTGCTGCTGCTCCGTTACGGCCCCGGCTCCCTGGTCAGCCGGGAACGGCCGGCCCTGGCCGCGGCCAGGGTCCTGTTTCCTGAAGCCGTCATCCCGTACACCGTGGTGACCAACGGCGAGGACGCCGAGCTCATCGACACCTGGTCCGCCAAGGTCCTGGCCACCGGCTTGACGGCCATCCCCAGCCGGGAGCGGGCCTTGGCCCTGGTGCCTGAGGCCCGCTTCGCGCCCCTGACCCCAGGCCCCCAGCGGATGATGGAGCTCCGGATCCTGAATGCCTACGACCAGGAGGTCTGTTGCGTAGGCAATCCCTGCGTCCTGCCCTCTGCCCCGGAGGGGTAAGAGTAATTACGAATGGTGAGCCCCCCATGTACCGTGTAGGGTGGGCAAAATGCGACATCTTGCCCACCCTGCGCGGATGAAGCGGGGGCCTATCCCTTCTCATGATGGAGACTGTTATGACTGAGACCCAATCGAACTGGAGCAAATCGAGTTGGCACAACTTCCCGGCCCTGCAACAGCCCAACTGGCCGGATAGCGACAAGCTCGCCGACGCCCTCAAGACCCTGGGGGCCTTGCCGCCCTTGGTCTTTGCCGGCGAGATCCGCACCTTGAAGAAGATGCTGGCCAAGGCCGTGGAGGGCCGCGCCTTCCTGCTCCAGGGGGGGGACTGTTCCGAGGACTTTGCCAACTGCACCGCCCCCGGTATCCGCGAGACCCTGAAGGTGCTGCTGCAGATGGCGGTGGTCCTCTCCTACGCCGGCGGCAAGCCGGTGATCAAGGTGGGGCGCATGGCCGGCCAGTACGCCAAGCCGCGCTCCGCCGACACCGAGATGGTGAACGGCATCGAGATCGCGAGCTATAGGGGCGACATGGTCAACAGCCCGGCCCCCACCGCCGCGGCCAGGGTGCCGGATCCGGAGCGCATGGTCAAGGGGTACTACCTCGCCGCCGCCACCATGAACATCCTCCGCGCCTTCACCCGGGGTGGCTACGCCGCCCTGAACCGGGTCAACGCCTGGAACAACGAGTTCGTCAAGACCTCGCCCATGGGCCGCTCCTACGAGCGTCTGGCCAAACAGATCGACCACGCCCTGCAGTTCATGGAGGTGATCGGCTTTGACATCGATAACCCCATCATCAACGAGGCCAGCCTCTACACCTCCCACGAGGCCCTGCTCCTGGGCTACGAAGAGGCCATGACCCGCCAGGACTCCACCACCGGCCTGTGGTACGACTGCTCCGCCCACATGGTGTGGATCGGCGACCGCACCCGGCAGCTGGACGGCGCCCACATCGAGTTCCTCTCCGGGGTGGGTAACCCCATCGGCATGAAGGTCGGCCCCAAGCACGACATCGACGAGCTGAAACGGATCATCGACCGCTTGAGCCCGGCCAACGAGCCGGGACGCTTGACCCTGATCACCCGCTTCGGGGCAGCCAAGATCGAGCACTATTTGCCGCAGTTGCTCAGGGAGATGAAGCAGGAGGGGTACAACCTGGTGTGGTGCTGCGACCCCATGCACGGCAACACCTACACCGCCGACAGCGGCCATAAGACCAGGAACTTCAACGAGATCTTGCAGGAGATCCAGGGCTTCTTCGAGATCCACTGGGCCGAGGGCACGGTGCCGGGGGGCATCCACTTCGAACTCACCGGCAACAATGTCACCGAGTGCACCGGCGGCGGCCGCAACATCCTCGACCACAACCTGGCCGAGAACTACCTGACCAACTGCGACCCGCGCCTGAATGCGGAGCAGAGCCTGGAGATTGCCTTTCAGATTGCGGAGATGCTGAGGAATTAATTACGAATTAAAAATTACGAATTACGAATTGTTAGGGACAACTGCGGGAGGTGTTCATCCAGTTGGAGGGGCGATGAAAGAGAACGTTGTTCGGGACAAGAGTTACGCCTTTGCGGTGCGGATTGTGCGGTTGTATCAGCATTTGGTCGTCAGCAAGAGAGAGTTCGTGCTGTCGAAGCAGCTTTTGCGCTGCGGGACAAGTATTGGGGCCAACGTCGAAGAGGCCATCGGCGGCCAGTCGCGGGCTGACTTTGTCGCCAAGATGTCCATTGCCTACAAGGAGGCCCGCGAGACCTCCTACTGGCTACGACTGCTCAAGGATACGGAGTATCTAACCGTAACCGAATTCCAAAGCATTCACACCGATGCCGAAGAGATGTGCCGTATCATCGCCGCCATCCAAAAAAGCACTAAAAATTCGTAATTCGTAATTTTTAATTCGTAATTGGCAGTTCCGTCAGCAGCATCTCTGCCAGCGTCATCCGCACTCTCGGCAGCTGGCGGCTACCAAGAAAGGCTTGCTCTAGCCCGACCATTGATTTAAAGAAACGGGTACGGTCCATGGTGGTGACATTGGCGAGTCCTTGCGTCAGCTCCTGACAGCGGAAGCAGCCGGGGAACTGGTGCTGCTGGCCGTTGGGGCTGGTGTGGCTGGCGGGCACCCCGTGCAGGCGGCAGATCAACAGGCGGTGCTGGTAGAGGCCACAGCGGCCCTCATCGTTGACCGGGCACATCACCTGGGGCCGTTCACCCCGGTCAATGGCCTCTTGGTAGAGGGCTCGGGCGGTTTGGGCGCGCTCTTGGTAGCGGGCTTGACGTTCCGCCGGCAGGGCCGCGAAACCCTCTCGGAGATAGGCCCACTCGATGTAGGTGTGGTGCTGGAAGTAGCTGTCGCAGCAGTTGTCCGGGCACTGCCGGCAGGAGAACTCCAACAGGGTGGCGACCTGGTCGTAGGCCGTCTCGATCTCGGCGTAGAGGGTGGCCAGTTCGGCCAGGGGGTTGCTGATGGTCATGGGCTTTCCTATTCGGTCAATGAATAACAGAGGGGCGTGTTGATGGACGAAGCACCGCTTGCAACCCAGGATGAACGGCTGAAACGGCTGAAGACCATTACCATGGTGGTCTATGGCCTGCAAGCCGCTTCCTTTGCCCTGGGGGTGACCCTGTTGGTGGCGATCATTATCAACTACGTCAAGAAAGAGGATGTCGACGGGACCTGGCTCGCCTCCCACTTCCGCTGGCAGATGCGCACCTTCTGGTTCGGCCTCGCGTGGATGGCGCTTGGCCTGCTCACCCTGCTGCTGGTGGTGGGCTACGGCATCCTGGTGGCGACCGGGGTGTGGTTCATCTACCGCATCGTCAAAGGGGGGCTCAACCTCCTGGACGGCAAGGAGATGTACGCCCTCCCCGCCACCGTGGCCACGGCAGGTCATTAGCTTACACTCACGAAGATCACGAAGGGCACGCGGATTTCTTTTGTAACTTCGTGCCCTTCGTGATCTTCGTGGTGAGAACAATGCCCGGCCACGGGAGAAGAAACCCCTTTTTGTTACCCCAAGTTCGCCCCCTTGTCCAAGCATTTTACATAACCAACCCCATTGCAGGTGCCGCTCGATGACCACCATCCCCTGTTTTAAGGCCTATGATGTCCGCGGCCGCTATCCGGACGAGATCAACGAAGCGCTGGCCTTCCGCATCGGTCAGGCCTATGCCATCGCCCTGGCCCCTAAGACGATTGCCCTGGGTCACGACATCCGGCTCTCCGGACCCAAACTGACTCAGGCCCTGGCCGATGGACTGATGACCGGAGGGGTCGATGTGGTCCATATCGGCCAGTGCGGCACCGAGGAGATCTACTTTGCCGCCGCCCATCTCGCGGTGGACGGCGGCATCGTTGTCACCGCCAGCCACAACCCGGCCGCGTACAACGGCATGAAGCTGGTGCGCCAGGGTGCCCGGCCCATCAGTGGCGACACCGGGCTCAAGGAGATCGAGCGCTTGGCCGCCTCCGCTGAGACCCTTACCGCTGCCAAACGTGGCCAGCTGACCCACCATGACCCCCGGCCCGCCTATATCGAGCACCTGTTGAGCTATGTGCAGCCGAGCAGGCTGAAGCCCCTGACCCTGGTGGTCAATGCCGGTAACGGCGGGGCCGGTCCGGTGATCGATCTCTTGGCAGAGCGGTTGCCCTTCCGCTTCATCAAGGTGCATCATGAGCCGGACGGCCGATTTCCCAACGGCGTGCCCAACCCCCTACTCCCCGAGAACCGGGAGGCCACGGCCCGGGCAGTACGCGAGCATAAAGCCGATCTCGGCATCGCCTGGGACGGCGACTTTGACCGCTGCTTCCTTTTTGACGAACAGGGCGGCTTTATCGAAGGGTATTACCTGGTCGGCCTGTTGGCCGAGGCCATGCTCAGGCTCCATCCCGGGGCCAAGGTCATCCATGACCCGCGTCTCACCTGGAACACGGTGGAGCTGGTGCGCGCGGCCGGCGGGGTGCCGGTGATGAGCAAGACCGGCCACGCCTTTATCAAGGAGCGGATGCGGGCCGAGGACGCGGTCTACGGCGGCGAGATGAGCGCCCACCACTACTTCCGTGACTTTGCCTACTGCGACTCGGGCATGATCCCCTGGTTGCTGGTCAGCGAGCTCCTGAGCCAGTGCGGAAAGCCCCTCTCCTCGCTGGTGGCGGAGCGCATGGCAGCCTTTCCGGTCTCCGGCGAGATCAACTCCACCGTGGTGGATCCGGTGGCGGTCATCGCCCGGGTGAAGGAGCGGTTTGCCCAGGGCGGCGCCCTGGATGACACCGATGGCCTGAGCTGTGAGTTTGCCAACTACCGTTTCAACCTGCGCATGTCCAACACCGAACCGGTGATCCGCCTGAACGTGGAGAGCCGGGGGGACCGGCAACTGCTGGCGGAGCGGACCGCGGCCCTGTTGGCCGCCATCAGGGAGTAAGGAAAAAGGACAACTTACGTCCTACCAACATACATTTCATCATAATCACCATAACAAGGAGAAATCGCAGTGGCTGACACAATTACCTACACCGCAGATGGCGCAATCAACGTCCCCAACAACCCCATCATCCCCTTCATCGAGGGCGACGGCATCGGTCCGGACATCTGGGCCGCCACCAGAAAGGTCCTGGACGCCGCCGTGGCCAAGAGCTTTGGCGGGGCCAAGAAGATCGAGTGGCTGGAGGTCTATGCCGGCGAAAAGGCCAAGGAGAAGACCGGCGAGTGGCTGCCCCAGGCCACCTTTGACGCAATCAAGAAGTACAAGGTGGCGATCAAGGGGCCGCTGACCACCCCCATAGGCGAGGGGATCAGGAGCCTGAACGTCACCATCCGCCAGGTCCTGGACCTCTACGCCTGCGTGCGGCCGGTGCGCTACTACGACGGGGTGGTGAGCCCGGTCAAGGCCCCGCACTTGGTGGACATGGTCATCTACCGCGAGAACACCGAGGACGTCTATGCCGGCATCGAGTGGGCCGCCGGTACCCCCGAGGCCCGGCAGGTGATCGACCTCTGCGCCTCTTTGGGCAAGACCATCCGCCCGGACTCCGGCATCGGCATCAAGCCCATCAGCGCCACCGGCACCAAACGTCTGGTGAAGATGGCCATCCAGTACGCCATCGACAACAACCGGCCCTCGGTGACCATCGTGCATAAGGGCAACATCATGAAGTTCACCGAGGGGGCCTTCCGCACCTGGGGCTACGAGGTGGCCAAGGAGGCCTTTGGCGATAAGGTGATCCTTGAGGACGATATGTGGAAGAACCATGGCGGCAAGCGGCCCGCGGGCAGGGTGCTGATCCAGGACCGCATCGCCGACGCCATGTTCCAGCAGATCCTGCTCCGCCCCTCCGAGTACAGCGTCTTGGCCATGCCTAACCTGAACGGCGACTACATGTCCGACGCCCTGGCCGCCCAGGTCGGGGGCTTGGGGATCGCCCCGGGCGCCAACATCGGTGATCAGGTCGCGGTCTTCGAGGCCACCCACGGCACCGCCCCCAAGTACGCGGGGCTCGATAAGGTCAACCCCGGCTCCTTGATGCTCTCCGGGGTGATGA
>CAYSFY010000054.1:8120-23019 GCA_964430285.1 uncultured Desulfobulbia bacterium | reverse complement strand
ACCGACGCTGGCACGCCCCGTAACACATTGAAATCACATTGGCAGATGCTCAGGTTCACGACTTTTTGCGAGACCATCAGGATTCAGGGGGGACAGAACGCAGTGCCGTCCTTCTTGCCGGTAATGGCCCGACAAACAGACACCGTCCAGAAATGGCCCGGGAGCAAAGGCCGGAGACAGCCTTTGTTGATGATACCCAATGACCGCCATTTTGTATCCCAATTTTCCGGAAAATACAAGAAAGTTTCCAAATGGGCCTTCATTTACGAAAAAACATTAAAAACAAGATGTTGTGTTATTTTGCCGGTGACGGCACAACATGTATGATCTTGCCGGCGCTCTGGTGGTGATGGAGAATAAATATTTGCAATTTCAAGATGATTGCCGGGGAGATATCCTTGACAAACATTTTTTTTTGTGGATTTAATTTGAGTGCGGCTTATTTTTTGTCGGTTTCGTATAAATCGCTCAACCACGCTTGGCAAGTACCGTAACTTGTTGATAGTACATAGGCGGTAAAAAAAACTTGAACGGAACTTTTTTGCTCGGATGAGAAAAATCACCCTTCCTTCCCTCTCTTCACTCTTGCCACGGTTGGGCAGACAGCAATTGGCCATAGGCCTTGATATTGGCTCATACTCGGTCAAGATCTGCGAATTCGCCGACACCGGCAAGGGTAGGCGCAGGCTCCTAAAGCTGGGCTCCGCCTACCTACCGGAAGGCGCCATGGCCGACGGCACGCTCCAGGATTCGGAAGCGGTCGGTCAGGTTATTGCCACCCTCCTGAAAAACCTCCAGATCAAGAGTAAAAAAGTCGCCATCTCCATGTCTGGCTATTCGGTCATCGTTAAGAAGATCAATTTGGCCGTGATGTCGGACAAGGAGTTGGCCAACCATATTCAAACCGAAGCCGAGCAATACATCCCCTTCGACATCGATGATGTCTATCTCGATTTTCAAGACCTCAAGACCAACACCGGGGATTCGGATCGTACCGATGTCATGCTGGTGGCAGCCAAAAAAGAGGTGGTTGACGCCTACCTCACCATGCTCGCCGGGATCGGGCTGCAACCGGTGGTGGTGGACGTGGACGCCTTTGCCTTGGAGAACTCCTTTGCCTCCAATGGTCGTCTGGATGAAAATGTAGCCCTGGTGGACATCGGCGCCAGCAAGATGAGTATCAATATCCTGGCCCACGGCACCTCTATCCTGGCCCGGGATGTGGTTATGGGCAGTCGCCAAATCACCGAGCAGATTAGTGACCAGTGTGGTTTTGACCCGGATGAGGCCGAGGCGGTCAAGATCGGACGCATCAAACCGGGAGATCAGCAGGCCTGCCTGGAGGAGGTCTTTGCCAGGAACTGCACCCAATGGATTCTGGAGATCAAGAAGGCCCTTGATTTTTATCTGTCGAGCCACTCCGAAGAAGGGATTGATCGACTGATTCTCTCTGGTGGCGGGGCAAAGATCAAGGGCTTGGACCAGTTGTTACGGGAAGAGACCGGGATCAGAACGGAAATTTTTGATCCGTTTGCCACGGCCGAGATCAATGCCGACAAGATTGATCTTGCCTATGTCAAGCATATTGCGCCGGAAATGGCAGTTGCCGCCGGTCTGGCCATCAGGACGGTGGAACTTTAACCCTTAGCTTGCCTGACGATGATACGAATCAATTTACTGCCCGTTCGGCAGATCAAGCAGCGGAACAAAGCCCGTCAGGAGGTCATCATGTTGCTGATGGCCTTCGTCTTGCTGCTTGGTGCCATTGGCTTAGTTGCCTACCGTCAGGCCAGCCGCATTACCGAGTTGCAAACTGAGTCGGCGCAGCTCAAAAAAGAGACGGATGAACTCCAGACGGTGGTTGACCTGATCGCCAATCTCAAGAAAAAGCAAAAGGTCATTGAGGATAAAATGAAGGTGATCAAGGACCTTAAGTCTGCCTCGCAACTGTCGCCCAGGGTCCTTGACGAGATCGCAAACTTGACCCCGGCAGACCGAATGTGGCTGACTTCGCTGGAGTATACCAACAACACCATAAATCTCTCCGGCACCGCCCTTGATAATGCCACGATTGCTGAGTACATGAACAGGGTCGGCACCTCGGACTATTTTTTGGCTGCTGAACTAAAAAACTCATCCCTGATCAAGATCGGCAACCAGAAACTAAAATCATTTTCAATGACAGTCACTGCCCTGGCCTCCCTGATCCCAGAGTCGTCGGCGCCGGCGGCCGCAAAAAAATAAGCGGAAGGGGCAATGGATACCAAAAATTTAAAGGCGGCGATTGACACCTTTCTCGACACCAAGGTCACCACCTTAAACCCCAATCATAAGGCGGCAATTGGTGTTGCTGCCCTCATCATTCCCGTGGCCCTCTTTTATTTTCTCTATTTTTCACCAAAGGGCGAGGAGATTTCCACCCTGGAGGCCTCCGTTGCCAAACAGCGGACAGAACTTGCCGACATCAAGGCCAAGGCCGCCAAGCTTGACGAGCAAAAGGCCTTGATGGCAGCGGTGGAGGAAAAATTTCAGGAGGCGTCCCTAGTCATCCCGGACACCAAGGAGATCCCCTCGTTACTGTCGAGCATCTCCACCCAGGGCAGCGGCGCCGGCTTGGATATTATCTCCTTTGTGCCCGGGACCGGCGTGGACCAAGAATTTTATTCCGAGATTCCCGTCTCGCTCTCGGTCACCGGGACCTATCATAATGTGGGCTATTTTCTGGATACGGTGAGCAAATTGCCCCGTATCGTTAATGTAGCCAAGGTTTCGATGGGGTCACCTAAATTGACGGATGGCGAGATGCTCATTGACGCCAAGCTCGACCTGTTAACCTATAAATTTATCGAACCCGCCGATGCGACGACAGCAAAAGCAGCAAAAAAGTAAGCTGAGAGGCCTCCTGGCGCTCTTCGTCGGTCTGGCCCTGCTAGCCGCTGGGGCCTGTGCTCCGGCATGGTCGGCAGTGGTGACAGAACCGCCAACAGCGCAAGGGACCATGAGCCCGGCACCAGCGCAAACTCCAAAAAAAAAGTCCTTGGAAGAGATTCTGCAAAGCCCTTTCGCCTATCGCAGACAGAGCAGGCAGGACCCGTTCCTCCCCTTTTTGACGGAGGCCACAGGCCCGACCCAGCTTGCTCCGACAGAGGATGCCCCCCTGACTGGCATGCAGCTCTTTGAGCCAGGACAATTGACCCTGGTGGCCATCCTCTTTTCTGGACAAGAGGCCATTGCCATGGTGGAGGACTCAACCGGCATGGGCCACACCATAAAGGTAAAAGATAAGATCGGCCGTAGGGGCGAAGTCAAGGCAATTGTACCCAATACCGTAGTGATTGAAGAAGCGTCCCAAACCACTAGCGGCAGCACGCGGTTAACGACGACAGAGATGGTTTTGCGAAAAGAGGGGGATAACGAGTGAACAGCCGAAGAGTTAAGACACTGCTATGGATGCTCCTGACTCTGATCATCACCGTGGCTTCCTGGTCAGGATGCCGGGCAGAGGAGGGGGCTCCTGCCGAGGCATACCAGACCTCCAGCATCCTCTTTGCCAAGGAGGTTGATGGCTTTGCCTTAACCATTAAGGGCAATGCCCCACCCACGTTCACTACCTATCAACTTTTCGATCCCCTGCGAGTGGTGGTTGATATCGCCAATGCCACGTTTGCCGCATCCCTGCACCTACCGATTGAGGTGAACCAGCCGCCAGTGGCCAAGATCAGCGGCTCCTTAATGGCCGAGAAGGAACCAGTGATTGCCAAACTGGAGATCTTGTTGAATGTTGACAGCCAGTACACAGTGAAACGGGCGGGGAACGATATCACCATCGTTTTTGCCCTTCCAGCGCAAGAGCCGGATCAAGCCGCCCTACCATCGTCCCCTCCTCCCCCCGAGACTGAGAAGTCCGGAGCCACGGAGGGACGACCAGAGATATATGATCTGAAGGTCAGCAAGGAGGCCGACAGAGTAAAGGTCTTACTGGTCGGGGACGGACCGATCCAGAATTTCACCCCGGTCACCTTGGCGAAAGGTGAGGGCCGGCCTGATCGAATGTACGTGGACATCCCGGGGGTTAAGGCCCCGGCCCTTGATCGAATGCTGGCGGTTGATACCGGTGGACTTGCCCGCATCAGGATCTCGGACCGTACGGAGGGGGCGCGCTTTGTCTTTGATTCCAGCCTGGATAGGTTGTTTGCCTACACTGTCGCCCCAGCCCCGGAAGGTCTTCTGGTGACCATCACCCCTGAGGAGGCCACGCTCGCGGCCCAAGAGAAGGGTGTGGACCCGCAAGTGAAGGCGGTGGATCCGGTGGATCAGGTCCTGGCCACGGCTGCTGTTGCCGCCCAGGGAGGCAAGGAAGGGAACAACGCAACCCGTGATTTGCCCCAGGCCGGCGGCAGGGACGAGTTTGCCGAGGCCGGCTATGACCGACAGAAGATCTCGGTGGATTTTTATAAAACCAACCTCCATAATGTCTTTCGGCTGATGGGTGAGATCGGCGGCAACAATATCGTGGTCGACGAATCAGTGAGCGGGGTCTTGACCCTCTCCCTGCGCGAGGTCCCTTGGGATTTTCTGCTCGATGTGATCATGAACCTGAAAGGACTGCAAAAGGTCGAACGCTATAATACCATAGTCATCTCTGCCAAGGAGAAGGGCTTTGTCTGGCCGGAAAAGGTCTCGCCGAAAAGTGAGCTTGGGCTTGAGACCATGGATGGCGGTCTGGGAGTTACCATTGACCAACAGATGAACCAGCCGCCGGGACGAGTAGAGGCCAAACAGATCATCCAACAGGCAAATACCTTGGCTCGGGAGGGTAAATTCAAGGAGGCCCTGGCCCTATACCAAAATGCCTTTGACAAATGGCCGGACAACGCCGATCTGGCCAAACGGATGGCCGGTCTCTGCCTCACGGATCTAGGTTATAACCAGGCTGCTGTCGATTATGCCAAGAAGGCCTTGGCCTTGAACTCGAAGGACCAGGAGGCTGCCCTTCAGGTAGCGGTTGCTCTGGCCAACATGCAACAGCCCGAGGCGCGCATCTATTTTGACCAGGCGGTCAGCGGCCCGCAGCCGTCGCGAGCAGCGCTGCTCAGTTATGCCGGATTCCAGGAGGAAGGGGCAAATTTAGTCGGCGCCCTGGCCTCGTTAACGAAATATCACGAGCTCTATGGCTCCACCCTGGAGACCATGATCGCCCGGGCTCGAATTTTAGACAAGCAGGGCAAGCCGGATCTCGCCGTGACCGAGTATAAGGCCATTCTCTACTCCGGCTATGACTTGGCGCCGGATCTGGCCCAGTACATCAAGGGACGGATTGCCCTGGCCAACAAGCAATAACCTACCGCTACGGGAGTAACCCTCATGTCAGCAGCAAAATACGTTACCAATGATCATGGTTTGCACAGGCCCGGCTACGGTTCCTTGGGGTGTTGGCTGTTTGCCCTGGTGTTGGCCGCCGTGCTCTGGGGGTGCGTGCCCCAGCCCGACCCGGAGCAACAGACCGCGGACTTTATCAAGGAGCACAGCAAAGGGGCGACGGATGGCACCGCTGCCAAGCAAGAAGCCACCACCACGGACCAATTACCAACCCGTTATCAGCGCCCTTCTTACCTGCTGAGCACCCCCGCCGGCAGCAGGGGTGCCAACACCGACCTCTCCATCCCCGTGGGGGCCAGGATTACGCCCAACGGCCCGAAGCCCTTACGGCTGGTTATGCAGGAACTGGCCAAACTCAAATCCATGAACATCAGCTGGGCCAATGATGTTGATCAGGAGGCCTTGGTCCATGTCACCATCATGCCGGAAGAAGATTTCTTTGAGGCCATCGACAACGTCCTGCGCCAACTCGATTATTTCCATGAGGTGCAGGGAAACACCCTTGTAATTAGCCACAAGTTGACCAAAAAATTCCATGTCGCCATGCCCTTCATGTCCTCATCGTATTCCACCGCTGTCGGCGGTGATGTGCTGGGCAACACCGAAGGGAGCAACATGAGTGGCAACTTGAACCTGAACAGCAATGAGAATAAATTCGATATTTGGTCCAATATCGAAAAAAATATGGATAAGATCCTGGAGATCTGGTCGGTGCCACCACCCCCTGTGGCTAGTGCAACGCCCGCGCCGACAACCGCCAACTATCAGGCTGCCTCCGCTCCGCAAACGCCTCCTGCGCCACCAACCGAGGCCCCCGCGGCAGCTAACACCGCCAATAGTAGCGGTCACTCTGGTCTTGGTTACTATACCATTGACCGCCCCATCGGTTTGATCACCGTCACCGCGCCTCGCTCCTTGCTGGCAAAAATAGAAAATTATCTCAACAACTTAACGAGTGAAATCTACCGCCAAGTCTCCATTGAAGCCAAAATCATAGAGGTCACGTTGTCCAATGACAATACCACCGGCCTGGACTGGTCCTCCTTGCTGAATACCTCTATCGGTGCCACCCTGGATACCGGCGTCTTCCGGCCCGATACGGCCAGCAGTAAATTAACCACGACCAGCCAGCACCAAGAGACCTCGGGGTCCACCAGTCTCACCGGTCCCGACAGCTCGATGACGATTACCGGCCCTGACAGCTCCATGGCTGGTGGCGTGGTCACCGGCCCCAACAGCACGGTAACCACGACCGGTCCCAACAGCTCCATCACTGTTGTGGGCCCGAACCAAGCCATGTCCTCGGCCACCGATACAGTGATGCAGTCAGGATCGCTGTTGGCCCAGAAATTCGTGACCATGACCCCGATTAACTTTAATGTGCTGATTGACGCCATGAAGGAGCAGGGCCATGTGGAGGTGTTGTCGAATCCCAAGATCAGCGTGATGAATGGCCAACCCGCCATGATTAGCGTGGGCGAGAATGTTACCTACATCAAGTCGGTCTCCTCTACCACGGATAGTGACACAGGCACCATCTCGTATACGGTGACCCCGGATAGCGTGATGTCCGGCTTGGGCATGGGGGTCATCGCGACCATCATGGACGACAACCAAATCATTCTCAGTTTGACCCCGGTGACCTCGTCTCTTACCCAACCCATCGAATACCGCTCCTTTGGCACCAATCAGGTGGGCCTGCCCAAGGTCAACCTCCGGGAGATGAATACCATGGTCCGGGTCAAGAATGGCGAGATGCTGGTGGTGGGCGGCCTGACCGACACGGCCGCCACTTACAACAATAATGGTGTCGCCGGACTCGGCTCCATGCCCGGTCCTTTTGGCAAACTCTTTAAGCGAGACGGTACCGCCAGCAGAAAGAAGGAGCTGATCATCTTGTTGCGGCCACAGATCATCTCGTTGTAATGGTCGTCCGCCGCCTGTGGTGAAGGGAAGAAATTGACCAAGGTGGATAACCACTAACGCGCATTTTGGCGAAATCTTTCCAACTTACCTAATCACCATACCCATATTTCTACCCGGGAGGGGCTCATATGGATCACACGACTGGCATCAGCAGACAATTGGTTCTGATTCGCAACGGCATGGCACATTATTGTGCCATCTATCAGCGTCTGTGGAAGAGTTTTCTCCTCGTCCTGGGATTTCTCTGCCTCCTGCCGGCCATGGCTGCTGCGGCCTTTACCGACAACGCCGATGGCACGGTCACTGATACGGCAACTGGGTTGACCTGGAAGCACTGCAGCGAAGGTCAAACCTGGGCCGGCAGCACCTGTACCGGTCCCTTGACCTACTACACCTGGACTGCGGCCAACGCCTTGACCAACACTACCTTTGCCGGCAAGAGTGATTGGCGGGTGCCCTCCCTTACGGAGTTGCAATCCCTGATCACCACGACGGTTTACACGCCCACCATCTCGTCCATCAATAGCAGCGTTTTTCCTAATCAAAACTATATCTTCTGGTCCAGCACCACTGACACCAGCAACACCGCCAACGCCAAGTACGTCAACTTCATTTACGGCATGACCAGTGCCATGGGCAAGGGTAACTCCATCGCCGTTCACCTGGTCCGTGGCACTGCGGGAACGATCCCGGGCGATCCCGGCACCGGCGGCGACAACACCGACAATACCTCGGTAACGCTTACCCTCCAGCCAGGCTGGAACCTGCAAGGGAACCCCTTGGACCAAAGCCTTCAAGTCGCGGCCCTTTACGGCGATGCGGCATTCGTGCTCTCGGTATGGAAATGGGATGCAGCTGCGGGCACGTGGCAGTACTACACACCTACGATGACGGCGGTCGATTTGGCGGCATACGCCACAAGCAAGGGTTATGGTGTCTTAAGCGAGATCAAGGGTGGCGAAGGGTACTGGGTGAATATGCAGAAAACTCTGGCCCTGCCGACTCAGACCGGCACCCCCTTTAGCTTGACAGCGGATGACTTGATCGTTGGTTGGAACCTGGTGACGACGGCAGATGATATCAGCCCTGCCGACCTCAACCTCAAATTAAGTACTACCCCGCCTGGATTGGATACGGGAATCCCCAACAACTTCACTACCTTGTGGACGTGGGACAACACCACCTCCAAGTGGTATTTTTACTCCCCCAGCCTGGATGCCCAAGGGGGCACGGTCATGAGCGACTACATTACCAGCAAGGGCTTCCTTGATTTCGCCCAAAACAACAAGACCTTGGGCAAGGGCATTGGTTTCTGGGTCAACAAGACCGGAGTGCCGCTCATTATCACCTCGCCGTCGCTGACCCTGACCATGACGGCGGACGATGGCATCACCGAGGTGACTTCTGTTACCAACACCAACCCGGCATTGATAACAGCCACGGTACTCGACGCAGACGGCAAGGCGGTGGCCAATGCCATTGTTACCTTTAGTGCCGATCCGCTGTTCGGGGCCTTTGCCGGCGGGGCCAACACGGCCCTTACCAATGGCAACGGCGAAGCAACGGTCAAACTCACCTCGGCCAATACCTCGGGCGGGGCCTCAACCGTAACGGCCAGCACAACGGTAAACGGTCAGTCGGTGCAGGGTTCCATCAATTATTCCATCGGCTCTTCCGTGCTCTCCCTGAGCGCCATCACAGTCCCACAAGCGCCTTTATCCGCTTACGGCACCGCCAGCATCAGTGTCAATGTCCTCAATAATGGCCAACCATACACCACGCCCATTGCAGTCAGCTTCACCTCGGCCTGCGCGGCCAGCGACAAGGCGACCCTGACCCCGTCCGTGACCACGATCAATGGCACGGCGACTGTCTCCTATCTGGACAACGGCTGTAACAATTCAGACCCTGGCGACACCATCACTGCCACCCTGCTCAATGGAGTGACGGCAACGGCCAATCTTAAGGTGAACTCACCGGCCATTGGCTCCCTGCAGTTTGTCTCGGTGGCGACCACGCCGGAATCAACGCCGCCGATGATCACCCTGAAAGGGACCGGTGGCACCAACAAATCAGAGTCGGCACGGGTGACCTTCCGGGTGGTGGACAGTGCCGGTCACCCTCTGGGTAATACCCTTGTCCACTTTAGCCTCAACACTACCTTGGGCGGGATGACCTTGACCTCTGCTGAAGCTAACTCCGACCCTGCTACCGGCAACGTGGTCACCTACGTCCTGGCAGGCACCATGAGCACTGCCGTGCGGGTAACCGCCACCACAGGCGCCCTCTCCACCCAGTCAGACCTGCTCTACATCTCCACCGGTATCCCGGCCCAAGACTCCATCTCTCTCAGTGCCAGCACCCACAATATTGAGGGTTGGAACTTTGACGGCATAACCACCGACCTGACCGTGCATCTGGCGGATCACTTCCATAACCCGGTGGTGGATGGGACCGCCGTCTACTTTACCAGCGAAGGGGGGGCTGTTGAATCAGCATGCACGACCCTTGGCAATGCCTGTACGGTAAAAGTAACCAGCCAAGCACTACGCCCCAAAAACGGGCGACTCACCATCCTGGCACGGACTACGGGTGACGAGGCGTTTGTCGATCTCAACAGCAACGGCACCGTGGATGATGTAAGTGAGATGATTGATGCCAATTTTACCGGCACCGACATCGGTGAGGCCTATGTTGACTACAATGAAGACGGAGTCCGCGACCCTGCCTCCGAGCCCTTTATCGATTTCAACAATAGCGGTCAATACGATGGCACGACCTTGGGTGGCGGTATCGGAGTTACCGCCAGTGGCGATGGCAAATACAACGGCCTGCTGTGCACGGCCGGTGCCGCTATCTGCAGTGACCAGAAATCCATCGATGTGCGGGAGAGCATCATCATCATCTTCGGCACTTCAGGGGCCGACATCACCATCAATGGGGATGAAACCATTGCGTTGCCACCCTGCGACCCCGCAACCAAGTCAGCCGGCCCGTCCCTGACTTTCCCTGTCACCGTGGTTGATGGAAACGGTAATGGTATGCCGGCCGGGACGACAGTGGCCTTCTCCACCAGTAACGGCACCATCTCCTCCCAGGCACAATATGTGTATCCCGACACTATTGGTTGCCGGAGCGGGTATCCGGGTTGTCCCGACCTGATGGCCTCACCCCTGTTCGGCACCGTGGCGGTCACCATGAATAGTGACGGCACCTATGATGAGTCTAAGGGCCAGTGCACCAACACCTTAAGCAGTGGGACCATGACGGTGACCGTAACTTCACCAAAAGGGTTAATCTCCAGTGGATCTGTCCCTGTCACTGATTAGGAGCCATCAAAAAATAACTTGGGCCTTCACCCCTCTCCTTTACGGCTCCTTATGCCGTTCAGGCAGCCATGAAGGGCCAAGTTATTTTTTACAACGGCTTAGTCCGCGAGGTGTCTCATAAAGGGCATCTCGGCAGAACCTGGCGAGGCCCATACGCCCGGGGAAGAGCCCGTGGCCCCATCCATCCCATAATGGAATGCGAGGAAAAATCACGAGATTATAGTATGCGCACCGACGTTCCTGCTGCCCACACGGAGTGAATTCCATACAACTCCTGGGGTGCAAGCACCTAGAGGGATACGTCAGGCCCATGGGGAGACTTAGGTCTCCCCTTCTTATTTGGTTCCATCATTGGCCTGCCAGCCCAGTGCAACAGCACAATGCACCCATGCATAACCCGACGGAGGAGAGAATGAAAACCGCAGTGGAAAAGGCAAAGGTTCTGATTGAATCCTTGCCCTATATTAAATCATTTGCCAACAAGACGGTGGTGATCAAGTACGGCGGTCACGCCATGGTGGACGACGCCTTGAAGAAGAGCTTCGCCCTGGACATCATCTTGTTGAAGTATATCGGTATCAACCCGGTGGTGGTCCATGGCGGCGGGCCACAGATCAACCAGTTCTTGAAAAAGATGAATATCCAGTCCAGTTACGTTCAGGGGATGCGGGTCACCGATGGCGAGACCATGGATGTGGTGGAGATGGTGCTGGTGGGTAAGGTCAATAAAGAGATCGTCAGCCTGATCAACCTCCATGGCGGCAAGGCGGTAGGGCTTTCCGGTCGCGATGGCGATCTGGTCAAGGCCAAGAAGATGCGGATCATGAAGAGCCAGATTGCCGACGCGCCGCCCGAGCTTATTGATCTCGGCCGGGTGGGTGAAGTGACGGCGGTGAACCCCGATATCCTGGAGACCCTGGACGCCAAGGACTTTATCCCGGTCATCGCCCCGGTGGGGGTCGGCGAGGACGGCCAATCCTACAACATCAATGCCGACTTGGTGGCCGGGGCCATTGCTGCCCAGCTCAAGGCCGAAAAGCTTCTCCTGCTCACCGATGTCGAGGGGGTCTTGGACCAGGAGAAGTGTCTGATCCCAACCATGACCTGCGCCGAGGCCAAGGAGAAGATCGCCGCCGGCATCATTGTCGGCGGCATGATCCCCAAGGTCCGCTGCTGCATGGACGCCGTGCGGGCCGGGGTCAAGAAGGCCCATATCGTTGATGGTCGCCTGGAGCACTCGATCCTGCTTGAGATCTTCACCCGGCAGGGGATCGGCACGGAGGTGGTGGCATGACCACGAATCAGGAGATCATCACCAAGAGCAAGGCCGCCTTTATCGGCACCTATACCCGCTTCCCGGTGGCCATGGTCCAAGGCTGCGGCTGCACCCTGACGGATGCCGATGGCCGGCAGTACCTGGACTTTCTCGCCGGGATTGCGGTTTGCGCCTTGGGTCACTGTCATCCGGCAGTGACCCAGGCGATCTGCGAGCAGGCGGGCCGTTTGGTCCATGTCTCGAATCTCTTCCATACCCTGCCCCAGACCGATCTGGCCACTATGCTCGTGGCCCACTCCTTTGCCGACCGGGTCTTCTTTTGTAACTCCGGGGCCGAGGCCAACGAGGCGGCCATCAAGATGGCCAGGATTGCCAGCCCAGTTGGTCGCTATGAGATCATCTCCCTGGAGGGCTCATTCCACGGCCGTACTCTGGCCACGGTGGCGGCCACCGGCCAGAAGAAGTTCCAGCAAGGGTTCGAGCCCATGCCCCAGGGCTTTATCGCCGCCCCCTTTGGTGACCTAGAGGCCCTGGCCGCGCGGATCACTCCGGCCACCTGCGCTATCCTCTGAGAGCCCATTCAGGGGGAGAGCGGAGTACGGCCCCTTAGCCGAGAGTATCTGCAAGGGATCAGAGAACTTTGCGACAAGCACGGGCTCCTCCTGATCTTTGACGAGGTCCAGGTAGGCATGGGCCGCACCGGGACCCTCTTCGCCCATGAGCAGTTGGGGGTGACCCCGGATATCATGACCCTGGCCAAGGCCATTGGCAACGGCCTGCCCCTGGGCGCCATGCTGACCACGGAACAAATAGCCTCCTCGCTGACGCCAGGGACCCATGCCTCTACCTTTGGCGGCAACCCGGTCTCCTGTGCCGCAGGCATTGCCGTGCTGACCACCATGCTCGGGCCAGGCTTTCTCGCTAATGTTCGGGCCACGGGTGCCTATCTGGCCCAACGCCTGGCAGAGGTTGGGTCTCAATATCCCGCCCTGACGCAAGGCGTTCGCGGCCTGGGCCTGATCCAAGGACTGCTCTTGACCGAGGCCGGTGTCGCCCATGGACCGGCCATGGTCAACGCCCTTTTTAGCCAGGGGGTGCTGGCCAACTTCGCCGGTAATGTGGCCTTACGCTTTATTCCGCCACTCATTGTCAGCACAGAGGAGATCGACCGCATGATTGTGGCCTTGGACCGGACTTTTGCCGCAATAGCGAGAGGCCCGGTTGCTCCTGGATGACGAGGTCGTACCGGCAATCGTCATAGCCAAAATCGCGTGGAGTAGTCGCCAGGCCCCTTGCTGGTGAGCAAAAAACCGTTGCAAAATAAGGCATATTTTGTATTGATGCTGATTTGGCCCAATCCTGTGGCAGTGGTTGCCTCGTTATCGGTTGGGCCTGACTTATTTGTAGGAAGAAAAAAATGCATCTGACAACCTTGTGGGATTTTGATAAGGCGCAGCTGACGGCCTATATCGATCGTGCCCTAACCCTGAAACGAGAGGCCCGGGCCGGAGTGCGCCATCAGACGCTGGCAGGGAAGATCATTGGCCTCGTCTTTGAGAAGCCATCCACCCGGACCAGGGTCTCCTTCGAGGCCGCCATCTACTCCATGGGCGGACAGGCCATCTATCTGCCGGGCCGTGATACCCAGATGGCCAGAAACGAACCCTTGAAGGATATGGCCCGGGTCATGTCTCGCTATATCCATGGATTGGTGGTCAGGACCTACGGCCAGGAGATCGTCGACGAACTGGCCAGATACTCGACCATCCCGGTCATCAACGCCTTGACCGACCTTCACCATCCCTGCCAGATCCTGAGCGACATCATGACCGTCATTGAGAATAAAGGGCCGGTGGCTGCCCTGCATATCGCCTGGGTCGGTGACGGCAACAATATGGCAAACTCCTGGATCCAGGCGGCCTGCCGCCTGGGTTTCGCCCTGACCTTGGCCTGTCCCGAGGGTTATGGGCCGGACCCGAAGATCTTGGCCCAGGCCCAAGCCCAGGCGGTGCGGCCGATTACCCTGGTCCTTGATCCGTCCCAAGCGGTGAAGGAGGCCGATGCCATCAATGTGGATGTCTGGGCCTCCATGGGTCAGGAGGAGGAGGCCACCGCCAGGCTGGAGGTATTCAAGGCCTACCAGGTCAATGCCGCCCTGCTGGCCCAGGCCAAGCCGGGGGCCATTGTTCTCCATTGCCTACCCGCTCACCGGGACGAGGAGATCAGCGATGAGGTCCTGGAAGGAGCGCAAAGCGTGGTATTTGATCAGGCGGAAAATAAGCTCCATATCCATAAGGCGATCTTGGAGAAGCACCTGCTGGGTTGAGGATCGGCCCCAGCGGAGGCGTATTGTAAGTAACAATCCATGGACGTTGTGGACTTGATGGACGGCATGGACGCCGCATTCACCTATTTCCCTTTAACCTTTCACCAATTAACTTTATGACCTCTCCGAACTCCTATAACAAGATCGTGCTTGCCTACTCCGGCGGCCTGGATACCTCTGTCATCCTCAAATGGCTCGCGGAGGAGTACCAATGTCCCGTTGTCGCCTTTGCCGCCGATGTCGGCCAGACCGAAGACTGGGATGCGGTGCGGGCCAAGGGAATGGCCACTGGTGCCGCAAAGGTGGTCATTGCCGATCTGCGCGAAGAGTTTGCCCGGGATTATGTCTTTCCAGCCTTTCGGGCCAACGCCATCTATGAAGGCTCCTACCTGCTGGGGACCTCCCTGGCCCGACCGATCATCGCCAAGGAGCAGGTCAGGGTGGCGGAGAGTGAAGGGGGCGACGCGGTCAGTCACGGCGCCACTGGCAAGGGCAATGATCAGGTCCGCTTCGAGCTTACCTACATAGCCTTGAACCCCAAGCTCAAGATCATCGCCCCCTGGCGGATCTGGGACCTGAACTCACGGACCAAACTGATGGCCTATGCCGAGCGCCATGGTATCCCGGTGCCGGTTACCAAGGAGAAGCCCTACAGCTCCGACG
>CAYSFY010000054.1:0-8110 GCA_964430285.1 uncultured Desulfobulbia bacterium | reverse complement strand
CGAGAACCTGCTGCACATCAGCTTCGAGGGCGGCATTCTGGAAGACCCATGGAACGAGCCTGAACCCTCCATGTTCAAGCTATCGGTCTCCCCCGAAGAGGCCCCGGAGCGACCAACCTATATCGAAATCGAGTACGAAAATGGCAACCCGGTGGCCATTGACGGCGTGACCATGTCCCCGGCCACCCTGCTGGCGCGGCTCAACACCCTGGGCGGCATGAACGGCATCGGCCGTCTGGATATGGTGGAGAACCGCTTTGTCGGTATGAAGTCCCGTGGGGTCTATGAGACGCCGGGGGGCACCATCATGCGCATCGCCCATCGAGACCTGGAGACGATCACCCTGGACCGCGAGGTCATGAAGATCAGGGACAGCCTGATCCCCCGCTACAGCGAGTTGATCTACAACGGCTTCTGGTTCTCGCCGGAGATGCGGCTACTCCAAGGCACCATGGACGCGGCCCAAACCACGGTCAGCGGTGTGGTCAGGCTTAAGCTCTACAAGGGTAACTGCATCCCGGTGGGCCGCAAGTCCGAGAACTCCCTCTATCAGGAGAGCTTTGCCACCTTTGAAGAAGATGCCGTCTACACCCAGTCCGACGCCGGGGGCTTCATCCGCCTAAACGCCTTGCGCTTGAAGATTCAGGCCCTAAAGGCCAAAGGGTAATGGTCGCAGCTGGGCCGTTACCACGCACCAGGACCATCTCCCTTATCCACTACTCATTTGTTTCTGCCCCGTACACCCGCCATGTCCGATAACACCACGAAGCCACCCGCTGCCCCGGCCAAACTCTGGGGCGGCCGCTTCAGCCAACAGACCGCCGCCTCGGTGGAGGCCTTCACCGCCTCCATCCACTACGATGCCCGGCTCTACCGCCACGACATCAACGGCAGTCGTGCCCATGCCCGCATGCTGGTCCGGCAGGGTCTGATCAGCGCGGCGGAGGGCGACCTGATTCAACAGGGGTTGGGCGAGATCGAGGCCGAGATCGACGCCGGTCGCTTTGTCTTCCGTCCGGAGCTGGAAGACATCCACATGAATATCGAAAAGTCCCTGGTGGAGAAGATCGGGGCCGCGGGCGAGCGGCTGCATACGGCCAGGAGCCGTAACGATCAGATCGCCTTGGATATCCGCCTCTATCTGCGCGAGGAGTCGGAACGCCTGATCGCCCTCCTCACCGACCTGCAACGGGCCTTTGTCCGTCTGGCCCGCCGCTATCAGAGCACCATCATGCCTGGCTACACCCATATGCAGCGGGCTCAGCCGGTCCTGGTGGCCCACCACCTGTTGGCCTATGTGGAGCAGTTTGGCCGGGATCGCGAGCGGCTCGGCGACGGCCTTAAGCGGATCAACGTCATGCCCCTGGGTTCGGCCGCCCTGGCCGGCACCGGTCTGCCCATAGACCGCGAGTTTGTGGCCCGAGAGCTCGGATTCCCCACCATTTCGGCCAACAGCATGGACTCGGTGGCGGACCGCGACTTTGCCATTGAGTTCCTGGCGGCCTGCACCCTGATCCAGCTGCACCTAAGCCGCCTCTCCGAAGAGCTGGTGTTGTGGACCACCGAGGAGTTCTCCTTTGTCCGCCTGGCCGACAGCTTCTGCACCGGGTCGAGCATCATGCCCCAAAAAAAGAATCCGGACATCCCGGAGTTGATCCGTGGCAAGACGGGCCGGGTCACCGGCAACCTGATGAGCCTGATCACCCTGGTCAAGGGTCTGCCCATGGCCTACAACCGGGACCTGCAAGAGGACAAGGAGCCCATCTTCGACACGGTGGATACGGTGAGCGCCAGCGTTGCCATCATGGCCGAACTCCTGGAACACCTGGAATTTAATGAAGAGCGTTTGCTCAAGGCCACGCTGGGTGGCTACATGACCGCCACCGATTTGGCCGATTATCTGGTCAAAAAAGGTGTCCCCTTTCGTCAGGCCCACGCCATTGTCGGCCGCACGGTGGCCTATGGCCTCGCCAGCGGCAAGGAGCTGGTGGAGATGAGCCTTGCTGAGCTCAAGGAGTTTAGCCCCCTGATCGCCGAGGACGTCTTTCAGGTCCTATCGGTGGAGGGTTCGGTCCACAGCCGGGTCTCCGCCGGCGGCACCTCGGGGGCCAGGGTGGCCGAGGCCTTGGCGCGTGCGGAGCGAGAGTTGGGCCTATGACCCGACGTGCGGCTCGGTTCACTCCCCGCTCCCTGCGCACCGTGCCTGCCTGGTCCATCATCGCGGCATGGGTCTTGGCCCTGGTGATCCTCTCCGCCTGCGGCCGCAAGACCCTGCCCATCCCCCCCCATGAGGCCGTGCCCGAAGCGATCCGGGATCTGCGTTTTCAGCAGGATGAGAGCCAGGTGGTGCTCACCTGGACCTACCCCAAAGTCACCACCGTGGGTACCAAGTTGCCGGCTATCGACTCCTTCTTGGTCCTGCGTGCGGTGATCCCGGAGCAAGAGTACTGCCCAGGGTGCCCGGTGACCTTCAGTGCGGCCGAAGAGGTGAAGGCGGACAAGGCCATCACCGATAGCAAGCGCCGGCAGGCCCGGTACACCGAGACCATTCTGCGGCCAGGGCACCGCTATCTCTACCAGGTGCAGACCAAGGCCGGTTGGCGGGTGGTGAGCGACCCATCCAACCTGGTTTCCTTTTCCTGGGACTCCCCGGCCATGGCCCCTGACGAGCTGGCGGCCGAGGCCGGCGATGGCCAGGTCTCTTTGCACTGGCTGCCGGTGACCAAACTCATCAACGGCCAGACCGTGGCCGCCCCCTTGCTCTATCAGGTCTATCGCGGCCCGACCCCCGAGGCGGCCTTCCGTGCGGTGGGCGACCCAGTGGCCGAGACCACCTATGTCGACTCAGGGCTGGTCAACGGCCAAGGCTACCACTATCAGGTGCGGGCGGTGCGGGATGCGGGGGATACTCGGCTAATTGGGCTGGCCAGTCATGCAGTGGCGGTTACCCCCAAGGATCTGACCCCGCCGGCCCCCCCCCGAGGCCTGACTGGGGTCATGGTCACCGGTGGCGTCAAGCTCCTCTGGGAGCGGGGCACGGAGAAGGATCTGGCCGGTTATCGCATCTATCGCCGCCTGCCCGAAGAGGCCAAACCGACGCGCATCGGTGAAGTGGATCGAGCCGAGATTACCTATATTGATCAACTCCCCCATGCCCCGGGGGGGTGTTCCTGGTCCGTTACCGCCTATGACAAGGCCAAGCCGGCCAATGAGAGTGGATTTTCCAAGGAGTTGTATCATGAACCATTTTGAGTACCGCGACCACACCCTGCACTGTGAAGAAGTGCCCTTGCCGGTGATCGCCGCAAGCGTTGGCACCCCCTTCTACCTCTACAGCGCCGCCACCTTGACCCGTCATTTCCAGGCCATGGATCAGGCCTTTGCCGATATCCCCCATGTCACCTGCTTTGCCGTCAAGTCCTGCTCCAACATCGCCATCTTGAATCTCTTTAGCGGCTTGGGTGGCGGGGCGGATATCGTCTCCGGCGGCGAGTTGTTCCGGGCCTTGACCGCTGGTGTTGATCCGCAAAAAATCGTCTATTCCGGTGTCGGCAAGACCCCCGAGGAGCTCCGCTACGCCGTGAAGTCCGGGATCTTGATGTTCAACGTCGAATCGATCCAGGAGCTGAACTGCCTGCAGGCGGTGGCTGCCGACTTAGGGGTAACGGCCCCGGTGGCCCTACGGATCAACCCGGATGTGGATCCCAAGACCCATGCCTATATCTCCACCGGCCTTGCCAAGAACAAATTCGGCCTCCCCATCGATCAGGCGGCGGCTGTCTACGCCCAGGCCCATGCCATGGAGCACATTGAGGTGGTGGGGGTGAGTTGCCACATCGGCTCCCAGCTGACCCAGGTGGCCCCCTTTGTGGAGTCGGTGAACAAGGTGATCGCCTTTGTCATCCGCTTGGCAGAGCAGGGGATCACCATCAAATACCTCGATATGGGGGGCGGACTCGGGATCCGTTACGATCAGGAGGAACCGCCTCCGCCCGCAGAGTATGCCGCCGCCCTAAAGCAGGCCCTGACCGCTCTCCCGGGCTGCACCTTGATAATCGAACCGGGACGGGTTATAGTGGGCAACGCCGGTGTCCTGGTGACCAAAGTCCTCTATACCAAGGAGGGCACGAAACATTTCACCATTTGCGATGCCGGCATGAACGACCTGGCCCGGCCCAGCCTCTACGGCGCCTACCATGCCATCCGGCCGGTGGTGGAACGGGGCCAGGGCGAGAGGGTGGCTGATCTGGTAGGTCCCATCTGCGAGACCGGTGACTTTCTGGCCCGGGAGCGCGCCTTGCCGGTCGCGGAACCAGGCGAGCTCCTGGCGGTGATGAGCGCCGGTGCCTATGGCTTCTCCATGTCATCCAACTACAACTCCCGGCCCCGGGTGGCCGAGGTGCTGGTACGCGGCTCGGAGTTCCAAGTAATTCGCCAACGGGAGACCTTAGGCGCCCTGATCCAGGGTGAGCACATCCCCCTCTGGGAGGGCAAAGGGGCATAAGGGCAAGGAAAAGGCGCATTGTACAAGGTCATCAGTGCAGATTGCCGAGTAAGGCAAACCTATTCCATCACCCCATACACCTGTTACCTTTCACCGCACCGACTACCATGAACACCAATACCTTAAGCCAACTGCCATTCCCCATCCCCTTCACCAAGATGAGCGGGACAGGGAATGACTTCATCATCATTGACCACCGCCACCCATTCCTCGCGGCAGAGGCCATGCCGGAGTTCGCCCGTCTGGTCTGCCGCCACAAATTTTCCGCCGGGGCCGACGGCCTGATCCTGATTGAAGAGGACGAGGACCCGGCGGTCAACTTCCGCTGGCAGTTCTTTAATGCCGATGGCAGCCGGGCGGAGATGTGCGGCAATGGTGCGCGTTGCGCCGCCCGCTACGCCTATCGGGCCGGAATTGCCCCGGCCGACATGCGGTTTCGGACCATGGCAGGGGTGATTGCCGCCGAGATCGTGGGCTCTGGGGTCAAGATCCGCTTGACACCACCCACCAACCTGCAGATGGCCCGTGCTATCAATCTTGGCCCCGTGGAGCAGACCGTCTATAGTGTCAACACCGGGGTCCCCCATTGCGTCTCTTTGGTTGCGGACCTGGCCCAGGTGCCGGTAGCGGAGTGGGGCCGGCTCATTCGCTACCACGAGCTCTACCAACCCGCGGGTACCAATGCCAATTTCGTGCAGATCATGGATGATGGCCTGCATGTCAGGACCTACGAGCGCGGCGTAGAGGGAGAGACCATGGCCTGTGGCACCGGGGCCGTGGCCTCGGCCCTAATTGCCGTTGCCATCGGCCGGGCTACGAGCCCGGTGCGGGTCACCACCTCTGGCGGTGAGCAGCTCGTCATCCATCTGGAGGAGCCGCAGGGCGAGCAAGCCGGTGCAGTCTACTTGGAAGGGCCGGCCAAATTTATCTACGACGGCCAATTGCAGGCCGAGGCCCTGAGTTGAAGAATCAAAAAATGCGGTGGGGTTCAGCGCCAGGCTGTTAACCCGATCTACCATGTAAAATATAGAAAGGCGGAGAGGAAAAATGACACAATTCAAAGGGGCGTTTGTGGCGATTGTCACCCCATTCATTGATGGCCAGGTCGATGAGCAGGGGTTGCGGGACCTGATCGAGTTTCAGATCGAGAATGGCACCAGCGGTATTGTGCCCTGCGGCACCACCGGGGAGTCAGCGACCCTGACCCATGAAGAGCACCATCGGGTGGTGGAGTTGACCGTCAAGGCGGTCAACGGACGCGTCCCGGTCCTGGCCGGCACCGGCTCCAACAGCACCGCCGAGACCATCGAACTGACCAGGCATGCCAAGGCCGCCGGGGCCGATGGCTCGCTGATGATCACCCCCTACTACAACCGGCCATCACCAGAGGGTCTATACCAGCACTTCAAGGCCGTGGCCGAGGCGGTTGACATCCCCATCATCCTCTACAACGTGCCGAGCCGCACCGGGGTCAATATGACCCCCGAGACCGTGGCCCGCTGTGCCGCCATAGCCAATATCGTCGGCATCAAGGAGGCCACGGCCAATCTTAGCCAGATCAGCGAGGTGATCCGGCTCTGCCCGCCAGGGTTTGTGGTGATGTCCGGCGATGACTTCACGGCCCTACCCACCATCGCCATCGGCGGCATGGGGCTGATCTCGGTGACCTCAAACGTGGCCCCCCGCGACATGGCCACGGTCATCGACCAGGCCTTGGCCGGCAACTACGCCCAGGCCCAGGCCGCGCACTACAAGCTCTTCCCCTTGATGACCGCCATGTTCCTGGAGACCAACCCGGTCCCGGCCAAGAAGAGCCTGGAGTTGATGGGCAGGATCAAATCAGGCACCCCGCGTCTACCCCTGGCCGAAATGACCGAGGCCAGTGTTGCCAAGCTCAAGACAGCCCTCAGCAGCTACGGTCTGATCCAAGGAGAGTGAACGAGATGAAGAGAGTCATTATTGCCGGCGCGGCAGGGCGGATGGGGCGGCGGATTGCCGCCATGGTCAACGATCACAAGGAGTTGCAGGTAGCAGGGGGCTTTGAGGTGCCGGGCAACCCCGCCGTGGGGCAGGATATCGGCGTTGTGGCCGGCTTAGGCCCCTTAGGGTGCCTGATCGCCGATGATGTGCAAAAAATCATGGACCACGGTGACGTGATTATCGACTTTACTTTCCATGAGGCCACCATGGCCTTGGCCAGGATTGCGGCCCAGCATAGGAAGGCCATGGTCGTCGGTACCACCGGTCTCTCCGCGGAAAATCTGGCCGAACTGAAAGAGCTTTGCCGCCACTTCCCCTGCGTCCAGTCCCCCAACATGGCGGTGGGGGTCAATGTCCTGTTTAAGGCCGCCGCCAAGGTGGCCGCCCTCCTGGGTGACGGCTACGACATCGAAATTGTCGAGGCCCACCACCGCATGAAAAAGGATGCCCCCAGCGGCACCGCTCTCAAGCTGGGCGAGGTGGTGGCGGAGGCGGTCAACCGCAAGCTGGACAGCGTGGGGGTCTTTGCCCGCCACGGCATGATCGGGGCTCGCACCGACCAGGAGATCGGCATCCAGACCATCCGGGCCGGGGATATCGTGGGCGAGCACACCATCTACTTCGCCGGTGCCGGGGAGCGCATTGAGATCACCCATCGCGCCCACAGCCGGGACAATTTCGCCCAAGGGGCAGCCTTGGCCGCAGCCTGGGTGGTCAATCAGCAAAACGGCCTGTACACCATGTTTGACGTCCTGGGGCTCCAGGACTTCTGATGGCCCTGGTCTTTATCGGCCTGGGCTCGAATCTCGGCGATGGCCGCGCCAACCTGCGGGAGGCCTGGCGCAGGCTGGGGAAGCTTGCCGGCCTAACCCCCTTGACCCTGTCGCACCCCTATCGCTCGGCACCGGTGGCTATGGCATCCGCCCAGTGGTTCACCAATGCGGTGGGGGTCTGCGAGACCAAGCTCCAGCCCGGCGAGTTGCTCACCAGCCTGCTGGCCACCGAGACGGCCATGGGCCGGGACCGTGCCCAGGGCCAAGATCGAGTCATTGACCTCGATATCCTCTATTATGACGACCTGGTCACGCAGGGCCCACACCTTGCCCTCCCCCACCCGGAAATTGCCAACCGCCTCTTTGTCCTGGCGCCGCTGACCGAGCTCTCCCCTGACCATAGGCACCCGGTGAGCGGCTTGACCAGTCGTGAAATGCTCTCCCGGCTAACTGGGCAAGCGGTGGAGCAGATGGCCTGGGAGCCCAAGCCATGAGCCCGTTTCGTCTGCTGATCTTGGCGGCCTTAGGCTATATCCTCTACCGGTTGCTCATCAGGGAGCCGAGGCAGCAGGGGCAGCGGCCACCCAGCGCGCCAGGGACAAGCCTCAACAGTGGTCAGGGCGCGGATGATGTCCTGGTGGAGGATCCGGTCTGTCACACCTACATCCCGCGGCAAGGGGCTGATACCCTAACCGTGGGGCAGACCACCCACTACTTCTGTAGCCCTGAGTGTCGCCGGAAGTATCAAAATTGATGGAATTGCAATAAGTGCAAGAACTCGCTATCCGCCAACGTACCATCAATAAGTTACACGGTGTGCCGGCGTCGATTGAGCTGTTTTTGCGAAAGCGAC
>CAYSFY010000053.1:23027-23529 GCA_964430285.1 uncultured Desulfobulbia bacterium | reverse complement strand
ATCCCGACCCACACCATGGGCTCCACCCCTTGCCAGTCGATGGCGGCCAGGCGCGGGGCGGAGAGGAGGAACAGCCAGAGGCAGCCGGTGGCCAGGACCCAGAAGGTCATCACCAGCATGGACTCCTGGCGGTGGACCCGCTGCACCAACGGCGTGTAGGCCGCCATCAGAAAGCAGCCGGCCAGGAAGAGGAGGTCGCCCTGGTTGACGTCCATGGCCAACAGGCGGTGGAGATCCCCCCCGAAGATGACCCACAAGGCCCCAAACATGCCGAAGAGCAAGGCCCACAGCCGGCTGCGGCCCAAGCGTTCGTGGAGGAAGATGGCGCTGTAGACCCCGGAGATCCCCGGCACCAGGGTAAAGATGATGCTGGTGTTGATGGCGGTGGTGTGGCGCAGGGCCGCGAACATGCACCAGAAGAAGCCGACGGTGCAGGCGCTGATGGTGCCATAGCCGATAAGCTGCCGGAGCGGGGGCAGAAAGAAGAGCCCGCGGCCGATCA
>CAYSFY010000053.1:5537-23017 GCA_964430285.1 uncultured Desulfobulbia bacterium | reverse complement strand
AATGGGGCAAAGAGGGTGGTGGCCAGCAGGAAGCGGATCAGGATGAGCACGGCCGGGTCCAGGCCGTGGGTGATGGCCTTGCCCACGGTAAAGGAGCTGGAGACCAGGATGGCCGCCAGCAGCATGAGCCCGTGCACAGCCCACAGGGGCAGATGTTGACTGAAGTTGTTGTCGCGCATGGCCCGCAAAATACTCGGCCAAGCAGGTTTGGCAAGGAGAATTGCATGGCTGGCGAGGGGCAGGGGTGAGCTGAGTGCTGGCCGGGTGCCTCTGTTGCCGATGCCCCAGGCGGAGAGGCTGCCGCGCCCTTACTCTTCCTCTCCCGCCAGCACCCGGTCCAGTTCCTGGGCGAGATAGCCCAGGTGCCCCTTCTCTTCATCGGCCATGGCCAGGAAGAAGGCCTTGGTCGCCGGCCGGCTGCTCTGTTGGGCCATGCGGCTGTAGAGGTCCAGGGCCTGGGTCTCCATGGTCATGGCCAGATCCAGGATGGCGGTGAGATCAAGGCGCTGAGCGCCTACCTGGTCCAGCAGCTCATCCATGTCATACCCCCCTTCCATCAGACCGGGCCTCGGAGGCATGGTGGCCGCCGCGCCGTGGCGGTGCACGAACTCGGCCAGCAAACGGGTCTTGTGCAGGGATTCAAACCCGGCAAGCCGTTTGAACAGGGTCTGTTCCTCCTCCACCTCGGACCGCTTCGCCAAAGCGAGATAAAACTGCTGTAACCCGTCCTCCATGGCATAGGCCATGGCCGCCCCATCCGTATACTCCTCGTCACCGGTAAAGATCTGAAGCCCTACCTCCATTGGCCCTGTCGCCAGCCGCTGTTGCCACCCCTTGATGCCCCCCGGCATGTTGTAGACCTCGCTAAAACCCTGTCCTTGCAGAAACTGGGCGGCTGCCGAGGAGCGTCCACCCACGGCGCAGTAGACGATGGTCGGTTGTCGGGGATCGAGTTCCGCCGAACGGCCCGGTAGCTCCTTCAAGGGGATGAGCAGGGCGCCGGGGAGATGACCGCCGCCGTACTCCCCGGGCTGACGGACGTCAAGCAGCTGAAAGCCCTTGCCGGGCTGGTTGTGGATAAACTCCTTGACTTGGGCCGGGGACATCTCCTGGACCTTGGAAAAGAGGGCGCGCCAGTGCATGATTGGTCTCCTTGGAAGTGTTGGGTGCGCGGGGATTTGCCCGAAAGATCGTTCACGCGCTGTTGGGTCGGCGTAGCTTCCGCCAGCGCGTGACCACCAGGCCATAGATTACGACATTGATGGCGATAACCACCCCGCCCAACAGGGTCTGGATGGATGGGGTAAGGCCGGCAGGATAGAGCAGGGCCAGCAGGTAGTGCTCGATAAACCCCCCGGCATACCCCCGCTGGCCGGCTACGGCGCGCAGCTGATTCTCCCATGGGGTCAGGGGGCAGATCCACCCCTGGAACTCAAGGGCCGCACCCCAAAGGGTGGCCGGGAGATGGAGGATGGCCCACCGCCGGTCGCGGAAGAGCAGCAGGCCGCCGAGGAGCACAAAGAGGACAAAGCAGAGGTGGATGATGAGCACTCCGTCGGCCAGGAGGCGGTAGGGCATGGGGGTGGCGCCTCACCACCGTTCCTGGTGCACGCACTCCGCGCGGTAACGGGTGCGTGCTGCCGGCTGCTCCGCCGGCCACCCCAGGGCGATGCCGGCCATGGGGGTAATCGCTTCCGGGATCCCGAAGAGCGCGCGTACCCCCTCCATCCGCTCCGGGCTGGGGTGGACCCCAAGCCAGCAACTGCCCAGACCCAGGGCGGTGGCGGCCAGGAGGATGTTCTCCACCGCCGCGCTCAGGTCTTGGAGCAGATACGACTCCTGCTGCTGGTAGGCACGATTGCTGTCGCCACAGACGATCACCGCCGCAGGGGCCTGACGCAGCATCCTGGCGTGGGGCAGGATGGCGGCCAGTTGCGTCAAGGCCGCGCGCTCCCGGACCACGATGAAGTGCCACGGGTCCCTGGCCATGGCCGAGGGCGCGGCCATGGCGGCCTGCAACAGGTCGGTGATCATCGCCTCGGGGAGGGCCTGATCCTGGAATTTGCGGATACTGCGCCGGGAAAAGAGCAAGTGCAAGGCCTGGTTCATGGTGGTGACTCCCAAGGAAGGGGTTTATGTTGTCAGCCGATCACCCGGATCTGCACGGTCTCCACGAACTTGCCGCCGGCCAGGATGTCCGAGAGCACGATGATGCGGTCGCCACCCTGGATCAGCCCCTTGCGCTGCAACTGTTCGATGGCCCGCTGGATGGAGACCTCCGGGTCGTTGGAGAACTTGATCCGGAAGGCGTGGATCCCCCAGTGGATGCCCAAGCGGCGGCGCACGTGGGAGGTGTTGGTAAAGGCGAAGATCGGGGCGATGGGCCGGCACTTGGAGAGCAGCACCGCCATCAGCCCCCGCCGGGTGATGACCAGGGTGCCCACTGCCTCCAGGTTGTTGCTGAGGATGGCGGCGCTCCTGGCGATCTCGTCCTTGGGCTTGTTGGAGATCTTGACCTGGACTGCGGTGTTCTGCTGCATCTGGCGTTCGATCCTTCTGGCCACCACATCCATGGTGGCCAAGGCCTTGAACGGATACTTGCCGGTGGCGGTCTCGCCGGAGAGCATGATGGCGTCGGCCCCGGCCTTCACCGCATAGGTGATGTCGGTGACCTCGGCCCGGGTGGGGGTGGGGTTGACGATCATCGACTCCAGCATGTGGGTAGCCACCACCACCGGCTTGCCTGCGGCCCGGCACTTGCGGATGATCTCGTCCTGGAGCAGGGGCACCTCCTCGTAGGGGAGTTCGGCCCCCAGGTCGCCCCGGGCGATCATGATGCCGTCGGCCACGGCGATGATCTCATCCAGGTGGGGGATGGACTCGGCGCTCTCGATCTTGGCCAGGATGTCGATGGGGGCGCCTCTCTCCGACAGGTAGCGTTGCAGCTCTTCGATGGAGGCGGCGCCGCGCACAAAGGAGAGGGCGATGAAGTCCACGTGGTTGTCGATGCCGAAGCGGATGTCTTGCCAATCCTTGTCGGTGATGGAGGGCAGATCGGCGCTCTTGCCGCGGATGTTCAGATGCCGCCGCGAGGTCAGCACCCCCTCGTCCAGGCATTGGCAGAGGACATCCAGGCCATTGATGGCGATGACCCGCAGGCTGATCATGCCGCCATCGATGAGCACGATGTCCCCCGGCTCCACCTCGTTGACAAAGCCGTCGTAGCTGACCTCGACGCAGGAGGGCTCAAGCTCCGCCTGGCGCCGGACCGTCAGGGTCAGCATGTCATCCTTTTGCAGCACCAGGTCCTGCTTGACGTCGCCGCTGCGCACCTCCGGGCCCTTGGTGTCGATCATGATGGCCATGGTGGTGCCGATCTTCTTGTTGATCCTCTTGATTGCGCGGATGACATCCTGATGCCACTCCAGGGAGCCGTGGGACATGTTGAGACGGGCCACATTCATCCCCTGCTGGGCCAGCTGGAGCAGCATCTCGGGGTTCGCGGTCCTGGGGCCGATGGTGCAGATGATCTTGGTTTTACGCATGGGGCAAGGGTCGGTTTGGGGTTCGGGTGCGCGCCGGGCAGGGGGTGTTTCCGGTGCTGGCGAGTTGGGCGGGGGCGGTGCCGGCGTAGCCGCCGGCAGATCTGGCCGTCCACCCCTTACTGTCGACGATTATACCGCAATCGCCAAAAAAATGGCGAACCCTTTTGCTCCCCTGGGCCAAACTCCTGGTCTGGTCGCTTGCGGCGCGTCCATGAAGAGGGCCATCTGGGCTGATCCGCGATTGCCAGACACCTCAATTAAAATAGGTTGCTTTTAGTGCGGTACAAATGATAGAAATCCGTGGACTGGCTGGGGTTGTTTAAACCTTGACCCGAGTATGCAGGGCAGGGATGACATGCGGCCTGGAGAGGCGCGAGAGGGAGGAAGAGAAGACGTGCCCGCTCCCGCACCGATGGTGTTTTGGCTGGGGCCTCCGAGCCGGGGGCCGTCCCATGAAGACCCCCCCATGCCGATGCCTAAGTTGGGGAGAGGATGAGCGCCGCAACGGGAAGTGGTGCACTTTCTGTATAGCTTTCATTTTTGCGGCATATACGGACCTGTATAATTACTGGTTGTGTGACAAATAAATGACCTCCAAAATAGTCAAATCAGAAGGAGTAACACCCACGGAAAGATTGCTCTCAGATCTTTGTGATCGATCTTTCTTAAAATTATGGAGTTATCCTAATCCATTCAAGGAGGACAAGGATGAACTCTGTGACCTCCTGGCTGTTTTTGAAAATCATGTATTCATCTTTTTCGACAGAGAGAATTTGGCTTTTTCTAAAGAGGGTAACGATCCGTTAATAAACTGGAATCGATGGAAGAAAAAAGCTATTGATTCTCAAACTCGCACAGCACATGGTGCAGAACGCTATATTCGAAGCGGTCGAAACATTTTCCTGGATAAAGATCTTACAATACCTTTTCCTTTTGATATTGATCGCCAAGAAATGGTGGTTCATAAAATAATCGTTGCACATGGTGCAAAAGAGGCCTGTGAAAGTTTTTCTGAAGACAATGTTTATGGAAGTCTTGGTGTTTTCTATGGCTCCAGCGAGGCCGAGCTTCTATCCCCGTTTATGGTACACATAGACAAAGAGAATCCTGTCCATGTGTTTGATAGCCATAACCTTCCTATTATCTTTTCGGAATTAGACACCTTTTACGATTTTACGTCATATCTTGATGCAAAGGTTGAGGCAATTAACACCTACGAAATGTTGTCTTATTGCGGTGAGGAGGATTTGTTAGCTCACTACTTACTCAATTTTGATGCTGCAAGAAACAAGCATTTTATCGGAACTAAGGACAAAGACATCAATTCCATGATGATTGGCGAAGGTGAATGGAAAGATTTAATTGAATTAGAAATATACAAAAGGAAAAAAATAGCTGATAGAATATCTTATCATTGGGATAAGCTTCTCCAAATCACATGCCAAAACACGCTTGATGGAACAATTGGTGGGTCTTCTCCATTGAGTGGGCGTAGTGCAATTCATGAGATGGCAAAAGAACCTCGTTTTCACCGTCGAGCGTTATCCGAAAGAATGGTTCAGTCAATTCGTAATTTCCCGGAGACACAGCACCCAATAATGAGAAACTTGTCGTTCATGCCGTCTTTTTATAAAGACAAGGGGTATGTGTTTTTGCAACTTAAGGTAGACGGAATTACCGACTATGAAAATGAATACCGTCCCAAGAGACAAGCATTGCTTGAGGTTGCCTGTGGCGCTGCAAGAAATAAGTTTGACCATTTGAAAACGGTTGTTGGTATCGCAATTGATGCTCCAAAGTATGCAAAAACAAACTCAGAAGATTTCATCCTAATGGATTGTACTGATTGGGCAGATCAACGAAGAGATCATTACGAAAAGGCAAATGAAGAACTTGGGTTCTTTAAGACTGGTGTTATTGAAAAGAGGACAGTAACTGAGTTCCCTGTTGTTAAAAAGGCAAAAGCCCCAAGACGAGCGAAAGTTGGGCGGAATGACCCATGTCCATGCGGTTCGGGAAAGAAATACAAAAAATGCTGCATTGGGAATAAATAATATGAAATCACACAACGCCGTTTTTCAACCTGACCGCCGGGAGCCGCGTTCTTCGATTTCTACTTCAGTGGCGGCGGCAGGTTAAAAACGGCGTAGGTCGCACTTTAGGCATTTCCAATGGGTGGCATTGACAAATTGTAGCCAATTGGCTACACTATTTCCATGATTGAAATTCGTAAAACTGACATCTTTGTGCAATGGCTCGACGACTTGCGCGACATCCTTGCGAGAGCACGTGTCCTAGCCAGAATCGAACGACTCGCCGCTGGAAATCCAGGAGATGTTGAGCCTGTTGGTGAAGGCGTGTCGGAGTTACGAATCAACTATGGGCCTGGCTACCGGGTATATTTTCAAAAACGAGGGCAAGAGCTAATCATTCTCCTCGCCGGTGGGGACAAGAGCACCCAAACCAAGGATATTAAAGTCGCCTTGCGCCTCGCACGCAACCTTTCGGAGTAACCACGATGAACAAAACCACCACCACTCGCTATGACGTTGCCGAGCACCTCAGGACTCCAGAGGAAATGGCTGCCTATCTCGAAGCTTGCCTGGAAGAGGCGAATGGGGATGCCTCATTTGTCGCCAAGGCGCTTGGTGACATTGCTCGTGCAAAAGGTATGTCGCAAGTCGCTCGAGATGCAGGGTTGTCCCGTGAAAGCCTTTACAAGGCACTTTCTGGGGAACGTAGTCCAGGCTTTGACACCATCCTCAAAGTCATTGGAGCTTTGGGACTAAAATTACACGCTGAAGCCACTTCTAGCTAACGGCGGTCCCCAGCAAACGGGGCAACCTCACCGCCGGGAGCAGCGCTCTCTGAATCAAGTTCAGTGGCGGCAGCGGGTTGAGGGTTAGCGAGAGGAAAAGGGGACAGAATTATTATCTTGGCGCAAGAATAAATTAAACCCGTCCCTTTTATTCTTTACTAACCATTTCCATGGGAGGCACCTTATGAAAGCGATCAGACTGAAAGGGGCAGGAGGGCTTGAGCGCCTGACGATGGTAGAGATGGACGAGCCGGGCGCGCCCCGGGCGGGCGAAATCCTGGTGCGTCTGCATGCCAGCTCCCTGAACTATCATGACTATCTGGTCGCGCTGGGGACGATTCCCACCGCGGACGGACTTATCCCCTTGGCCGATGGCGCGGGCATCGTCGAAGGGGTCGGGGAAGGGGTCAGCGATCTTGCCGTGGGCGATCACGTCGTCTCCTGTTTTTTCCCCGAGTGGCAAAACGGCGACGCCGTATCATTCGGGTTTGCCACGACGCCTGGCGATGGCGTGGATGGTTATGCGCGGGAGAGGGTGGTGCGTCCGGCGCATTGGTTCACGCGCGCGCCTAAGGATTACAGCCATGCCGAAGCGGCGACGTTGACCACCGCCGGGCTTACGGCCTGGCGCGCACTGGTCAATGATGGGCCGGTGAAGGCCGGCGAGACGGTATTGACATTGGGTACGGGCGGGGTGTCGATGTTCGCCCTGCAGTTCGCCAAGATGATGGGCGCCGTGACCATCGTCACTTCGTCATCGGATGAAAAACTGGCCCGCGCCCGCGCCTTGGGCGCCGACCATACGATCAACTACAAGCAGTATCCCAACTGGGCGGATCAGGTTTTAGAGCGGACCAACGGCCGTGGCGTTGATCATGTCATCGAAGTGGGCGGCCCTGACACCCTGCCGCAGTCGATCAACGCCTGCCGCATCGGCGGGCATATCGAGCTCATCGGCGTGTTGACCGGTTTCTCCGGGCCGATTTCCACCGTGGCCCTGTTGACTCGGCAGTTGAGGCTGCAGGGGGTGACCGTCGGCAACCGCCAGCAGCAGATCGAGATGATCCGCGCCCTGGATGCCAATGCCATGAAGCCGGTCATCGATAAGACCTTTCCCCTGCAAGAGCTGATTGAGGCGTTTCGTTACCAGGCGAGCGGCGCGCATTTCGGCAAGATCTGCATCGAGGTGTGAATCGCTACACACCTGTGACGGCAGGGGGGGCGCCGTTCGGCAGATGGTGCTCTTCGAGATGGGATGCGGGATGGGCTGGCCCAAGGCAACTGGATGATTTTACGAAGAGTATATGCGTAACGGCATGGTAACGCTGGTGTACGGTGCCAAGGACCAAGAGCATAACGATGCTGTTGCCCTTAAGGAGTATCTTGAAGCGGATCGGGCAAACTCCTGATGGAAATGATCTTGACACCTGTTAAAGCGGCTGCTAGCCTTTCTAGCAGGTACGTTACGATTGATGGTGATGGGCCTGTTGTCGGCCCATCATGACATTCACCTTAAGCGAGGAGAATTGTAGATGGATACCAAGGAGATCAAGAAGATGTTGGCAGGGGTTGGCATTGCCGGCCTCTTGTCAGGGGCTGGGCTGGCCTTGACCGCGGGCATTGCGGTGGGGGCCAGTGGCTGAAGCGGCTCCACTGCCGGTGCAGGTAGTACCGGGTGTAGCGGGACTAAAAAGGGTGGGGGGACGACCTCCACAACCATGAAGTCGACAATGCCGGCGGACGAATCGGGCACCGGCAAACCGGTCGCGGAGATGACCGATGAAGAAAAGGCGGCTGCCGAAAAGAAGGCTGAGGAAGAGGCCGCGGCAGCAAAAAAATAACCCGTGGCCTTTGGCCATCATGGGTAAGAGAAAGGCAGACATGAGCGTCTGCCTTTTTTTTATGCCCTGATCATGACGGAGTATAGCGATGGATGCGGAATTTCCAGGGTGCCGGGCAACCCTTGGCCCCGAGGCCCAGAGAGTATTTGCTGCCGTGTTGAGCAGCCCGGATGCCGACAGTTGGCTTGCCGCCTTGATGGCGCATGCCGTTGCGGGGAGGGTGCCGGCTTTTTTGCCCGATCTCTTCCTCGTGGAACAGGCCATGGCCAGGGTGAAGGCCGGTGAGGATAAGGGCACTGCCCCCATTGACTGCCTGATCATTAACCCAACCTTGGAGCTGGTGCCTGTGGCTTGGGCGGGTCTAGACCTGCTGCTGAGCGATGCCGCTGCTTGCTGCCAACCGGCGGCCGGTACCTTTGTTATGGTCTGGCGCCAACCGCGCTCCCCTGATGTCCAGGTCTTGCAGGCTGAGGCCGTTCACCTCGTAGCCCTGAAGATGGTGGCGGAAGCGCTGACTTCCGAGGTGGTGGCGGCCGCGGAGGGCATCGGCCTCGGCGTGGTGGACGCGGCCCTGCAACGGGCCGTGGAACTGGGGATCATCCTCCGCCCGCCCTCGGCAATCCGGCGTCATCCGTCAGTGGTCGGCGGCCCGGAGATCGACCCGCGCTTTTTGAGCGCCGAGGTTATGTCCTTGCAGTGGCATATCACCCAGGCCTGCGACCTGCACTGCAAGCACTGCTATGACCGCAGCAGCCTGAAGACCATGCCCCTGGATCAGGCCTTGCAACTTCTGGATGAGTTCCGCGCCTTCTGCCGCGGGCGTTTTGTCCAGGGGCAGGTGACCTTCACCGGTGGCAACCCTCTGCTCTATCCCCACTTTATGGAGCTGTACCAGGGGGCGGTGGCGCGGGGGCTGGGGGTGGCAATCCTGGGCAATCCCGCTCCGCGCCGGGAGATGGAGGCGTTGATCGCCATTGCCAAGCCCCTGTTCTTTCAGGTGAGTCTGGAGGGGCTGGCGGCCCATAACGATTATATCCGTGGGCCAGGTCATTTTGCCCGGGTGATGGCCTTCCTGACGGTGCTCAAGGAGTTGGGGGTCTCATCCATGGTGATGCTGACCCTGACCCGAGAGAATCAAGAACAGGTGTTGCCCCTGGCTGAACAACTGCGGGGCAAGGTCGATCTCTTCACCTTCAACCGCTTGGCCATGGTGGGCGAGGGGGCGAACCTTGCGGGACCAGAGGTTGGGGGCTACCGACACTTTTTGCGAGAGTACCTGAAGGCGGCCCAGGAGAACCCCTGCATGGGCATTAAGGACAACCTCTTCAATCTGCTGGCGAGCGAGGAGCAAGACGGGGTGCTCTTTGGCGGCTGCGCCGGTCATGGCTGTGGCGCCGCCTTCAACTTCGTCTCGGTGCTGGCGGACGGCGAGGTCCACGCCTGCCGTAAATTCCCGTCACCCATGGGCAATGCCTTTAGCGAAGGGTTCGCCACGGTGTATGACTCCGAGCGGGCGGAGGCCTATCGTCGGGGGAGTGGTGCTTGCCGTGGCTGCCGCATCCGTCCGGTGTGCGGCGGCTGTATGGCCGTGGTCCATGGCCTGGGTTTGGAACCGTTAGAGGCGCGGGATCCGTACTGTTGGCTTGGGGGGTGAGGGGAGGGTGTTTTAGGTGACGGGGTTTTGATATTCGCCGGGCCTTTTGGCTCTTGGCCTTCTCACAACCTTGTTCGATTCGATTACTGAGCAGAGTTAGCTCTTTGACTCACGTAGAATTCGCGCGGCAAGGACAGCCCCTGGCTTGCTCATAGCTCGACACCCTCCTTGAGGATATGCTGGCGCAAGGACTCGGAGCAATCCTCACCATCCACCAGATCCACCGTAAACACCTCGCTATAGCCGCTAGCAAAGGCAACTGCACGATAATAGTCCGTTGCCTTACCTCCCCAGATGGCGAGATCAATGTCGGACCACTTATGGAAATCACCCCTGGCCAGGGAACCAAAAAGGAGGACCTTGGCAACGGCAAAGCGGGTCTTGAGTTCCTGGGCGATGGAGATGGCTACGGCTTTTGCCCTTTCGGCTTGATCTTGTGCTGCGGGCAAGTTATGGGCGGAACGAAATGGACGGAACCGTTCTCTACTTGTCTCTGTCGTTATGTTGGCAATGGTTGCTGGGTGCATGTTCAGTGCCTCCTTACAAAGGCCGGTAGTTGTTCACTTCGGGCGATTGAGGATGGGGTGGTCGATTAGGGGGTATGCGTACCCCATCCCAAGCAAACATGCCATTGCGCCGTGCGTCAAGCAGAAATGTGTTATGTGCGGTATAACTGGTTCGCCTACCCAACAATATGCAGGGTAGGGAGAAGGGGTAAAGAACGCGTAAAGGATGGGTTATTACAGAATCGCTGCTACCGCCCGGTTGGCGATGTCCAGCATCTGTGAGGGGACCACACCCATGGTGATGATGGCGGCAATGAGGATGAGGCTCACGGCCTTGGTGGCGAAGTCCACCTCCAGGGTGTCGGTGGCGGCGGGTTGGTCGCAGTAGGCGACCTTGAGGATGGAGAGGTAGTAGTAGATGGCGATGGCGGTGTTGATCGCCGCCAGGATGACCAGGATGAGGTGGTCGGCCTTCAAGGCGCCGGCCATCAGCAGGAACTTACCCATGAAGCCGACAAAGGGCGGGATGCCGGCCAGGGCCATCATGCCGGTGGCCAGGGTGAAGGCCATGAGGGGGGAGCGCCGGTAGAGGCCGGAGAGGTCGCTGACCTGCACATTCTCGCCGTCCTTGCTGATCTTGCAAATGACCAAGAAGCAGGCCATGTTCATGAGCACATAGCCCACGATGTAGAAGATCGAAGTGGCGTACCCCTCCTGGCGCATGGTCAGCAGACCCAAGAGCACAAAGCCGGCATGGGCGATGCCGGAGAAGCCCAGCAGTCGTTTGACATCCTTCTGCACCAGGGCCGAGAGGTTGCCGTAGAACATGGAGCAGATGGCGCAGACCACCAGAAATTGCACCACGTGCAGCCCTTTATCCGGCGCGGCCAGCATGGTGATACGAATAAGGATGGCCACGGCACCCAGCTTGGGGACCGAGGCGATAAAGGAGGTGGTCTCGTTGGCTGCCCCTTGATAGACATCGGGTACCCAGAAATGGAAGGGGAAGACCGCGAGCTTGAACAGGAAGCCGGAGAGGACCATGGCGATCCCGACAATGGCCGCCGGTTCGGTGATGTGCGGGGCGATGCGGGTGGCGATCTCGGAGAGGTAGGTGGTGCCGGTGATGCCGAAGAGGTAGCTCATGCCAAAGAGCATGATGCCGGTGGCCATCACCGCAAAGAGGATGTATTTGATCCCCGCCTCCATCTGGCTGCGCATCCCCAAGCGGTCATCGCGCATGGGCACCATCAGGTAGAGGGAGAAGGAGGAGAGCTCCAAGGCCACGAACAGGGTGATCAACTCGACACTGGAGACCAGCATCATCAACCCCAAGGCGCTTAAAATCAGGAAGAGGTAGTACTCCGGCTTCATGCGCGGGGTGATGTCCTTCAACTCGCGGCCAAAGATCAAAACCCCGGTGGTGCAGATGGCGATCAACAGTTTGAACAGCTGGGAGAAGAGATCGACCTCATAGGCACGGTAGAACAGGCTCCCGGTCTGGCCCATGGCGGCAAGAGTGATCACGATGGAGGCCACGCCCAGGCCGATGGCGGTGTTGCGGGCAGCGGTGCCATTATTCTTCATGCTGAACCAAAAGATAAGCAGGCTGCCCAGCAAGAGGAGGAGTTCAGGGGCGAAAAGCATCAGTTTCATTGGCTGTCCCTAGGTGGTCTGTTCAATGGGTTGGCTTCGGGGTCATGGGGAGCAACGGCGTGGCAAGGCCTGGCTTACGGCAGCAGCCCGGCCACGGAGGTGGCGCCGGCCGCGGCATTGACCTGCTCCAAGAGATGGGCGACGGTGGTGTGCATGACCCCTAAAAAGGGTTCCGGACCCAGGCCGATCCAAAAGACAAAGAGGAGAAAGGGGGCAAGGGTGACAATCTCCCGGCTGTTTAGATCCAGCAAGGACTGCTTGGGATTGTCGACGCCGCCCCAGATGACCTTTTGCAGCATCCGCAGCATGTAGGCCGCTGCCAGGATGGCGCCGGGGATGGCCACGGCGGCGACAATCAGGTTACGGCCAAAGGCACCGGCCAGGATCAGAAACTCGCCGATAAAGGAGTTGGTGCCGGGGAAGGCCAGGGATGACAAGGAGAAGAAGGCCAGAAAGGTGACAAAGATGGGCATCTGCTGGCCAATGCCGGTGGCGGTGGAGAGTTCCCGGCTGTGGGTCCGTTCGTAGATCATGCCCACGCACAGGAAGAGGGCGCCGGTGGTCACGCCGTGGTTGATCATCTGCAGGATGGACCCTTCAATCCCGGCCTTATTTAGGGCAAAGATGCCCAGGGTGACAAAGCCCATGTGACCCACAGAGGAGTAAGCGATCAGCTTCTTCATATCCTTTTGGGCCAGGGCGGTGAAACCACCATAAAGGATGGCCACCACCGATAGCCACAGCACATAGGGCATCAGGGTCAGGGTGGCCAAGGGGGTGATGGGCAGGCAGAAACGGAGGAAGCCGTAGGTGCCCATCTTCAGCAGGATACTGGCCAGGATCACCGAGCCGGCGGTGGGGGCCTCGACATGGGCGGCAGGCAACCAGGTGTGGAACGGGAACATGGGCACCTTGATGGCAAAGGCCAGGAAGAAGGCCAAGAAGACCAGGATCTGGAAGGTCGAGGAGTACTGGCCACCCATGAGCATGGGGATGGAGAAGGTGTGGGGCGCTGATTGCAGGTAGAGGGCGATGATGGAGACCAACAGCATCACCGAACCGGCCAGGGTGTAAATGAAGAACTTGATGGATGCATAATCCTTGTTCGGCCCCCCCCATGCCGATGATCAGGTACATGGGGATCAGCATCGCCTCCCACAGGAGGTAGAAGAGCACGAAGTCAAGGGCGGCGAAGACGCCGATCATGGCGCTCTCCATTACCAGCAGGCAGACCATGAAGGAGTTCACCCTGGTGGCGATATAGCGCCAGGAGGCCAGCACGCAGAAGGGCATGATCATGGTGGTCATCAGGATCAACAGCAGGCTGATGCCGTCCACGCCCAAGGTGTAGTTGATGTCCCACATGCCTATCCAGGTGTGGTGTTCAGCGAACTGGAATTGCGCGGTCGCCGGGTTGAAGCCGGTGTACAGCGGAATGGAGAGCAGGGCGCAAGCCGAGGTGACAATGAGCGCCCAGATGCGGCCCATGGCCTCGTTGGGCAGAAACATCGTTACCAAGGCCCCGGCCAGCGGCAGGAAGATCAGCGCGCTCAGCAGAGGGAAGCCCTCATTCATGACTAGGAAATCCATCAGTGCCAGACCTCTTAAGAGAATACGTAGGTTAACAGCAGACAGGCCGCAATGGTGGCGGCCCAGAAGATGTTGTACTGCATCTGGCCGCTCTGGGCGCGGCGGACCACGCCACCGACGTTGCGCACCGAGCGGGCCACGCCGTCCACCACCCCGTCGATGCCGTTCCAGTCAAACCAGGACCAGAAGGCGGAGACGGTCATCAGCGGTCCCAGGCCAAGCACCCGGTAGATCTCGCCCACGCAGGTGTCGATAAACTGGATGGGCCTTTTCGCCAACCACAGGAAGCCGCGACCGCCCATGCGATAGAGCCAGTCGAGATCCAGGCTGATGGTGGGCTCCGGGGTCAGCTTCTTCAACAGCAGGAAGAAACCAAGCGCGGTAAACAGCAGGATCTGCATGGTCTCGGAGAGGTGGTAGGCCGTGTACGGGTGGTACTCCACCGGATACGGGAGCATGTTGTAGAGGTAAGCGGTGTAGCTGCCGATGAAGATGCAGAGGAAAGAGGCGATGGCCATGGCCGCCTGCATGTTCCATGGCGGATCAGCCGCCTTCTCCCAGGTCTCGGTGCTACAGTTGTTTTTGCCGAACCAGATATAGTACGGCACCTTGAGTCCGGTGTGGAGGAAGGTCCCGGCCGAGGCCATCATCAGCAGGAAGCCGGCCCAGTAGATGTGCTGCTCAAAGCCCGCGGCCACGATCATCGATTTGCTGACAAAGCCCGAGAACAGCGGGAAGGCCGAGATCGATAGCCCTCCGATCAGGGTGAAGACAAAGGTCATGGGCATCTTCTTGTAGAGGCCGCCCAGCTGGGTGAACTTGCTCTGGCCGGTCATGTGCAGCACCGAGCCGCACCCCATGAACAACAGCCCCTTGTAGAGGATGTGGGCAAAGGCGTGGGCGCAGGAGCCGTTGATGGCGAGTTCGGTGCCGATGCCGACACCGGCCACCATGTACCCCACCTGGGAGATGATGTGCCAGGCCAGCAGCCTGCGGCAGTCATTCTCCAACACGGCGTAGACCACCCCGTAGAGGGCCATGACCACGCCCAGGGGGACCAGGATCTCCATGCCGGCCACTCCGCGGGCCAGGGCATAGATGGCGGTCTTGGTGGTAAAGGCGCACATGAACACCGCCCCGGTGACCGTGGCCTCGCCGTAGGCATCGGGCAGCCAGGAGTGGAGCGGCGGCACGGCGGCGTTCAAGATGAAGCCGGCCATGATCAGGTAGGTGGAGAGGCTGGGATCGGTGACATCCAGGTGGACAAAGGAGATGTCGCCGCCAGTGGCCTTATAGCGCAGCATGATGCCGGCCAGCAGGATCAGCCCGCCGGCGGTGTGGACCAACAGGTAGCGGTAGCCGGTGGCGATGGACTCCGGCCGCCTTCTGAACCAGACCAGGAAGACCGAGGAGAAGGCCATCAACTCCCAGAACAGGAAGAGGACCAGAAAGTCACCGGCGTAGATGACCCCCAAGGAGCCGGCCACGTAAAACCAGGCGGCGATGTGCTGGAGGTCATCATCCACATGCAGCCCGTAGAGGGTGCCGATGATGCACATCAGACTCATGATGTAGGCAAAGACCTGACTCAAGCGGTCAATGCGGCCGAAGATCAGCTGCCAGTCCAGAAACTGGACTTGGGCCCAGGTCCCTTCCGGGCTGAAGGCATAGATATTCAGGAAGGTCAGCACCGGCACCAGGATCAACAGGGTGCGGCGCGGGATCCCCTTGAACAGGGGCAGCAACAAGGCCCCAACGATGAGGATGAGGGAGGGGTGAATCCAGGTCTCAGTCATAGTAGTCCTCGCGCATCATGATGCCCTGGTGGCCGTACCATTTGGAGATGATAATGATGATCACGCAGGCCCCAAAGCCGAACAGCGACCAGAAGCCCGGGATGTGCTCAATCCAGGTGTGGGCGTGGTGTTTATCGACAAAGATGTCGATGATCAGCAGGGCCGCCAATACCCCGTAACAGCAGCGAATGACCGTTGGCAGCCGGTCCCGCAGAAAATCGATTAAGTCTACCACTATCATCCTGTCACCGCCTTTGTCACCAGCTTGACGAATTGCATCATGAAATCAGGGTTCATCCCAATGATGACCGAGATAATCGCCGCCGTCATCAGCGGGATGACCATGGACAGAGGCGCCTCTTTAATCCCTGCAAACTGTTCCCCCTCCGGCCGCTTGCCAAAGAAGGCGTTGTAGGTCACCGGCGCGAAATAGCCGACATTGAGCAGGGTACTGGCGAGCAGCACCAGGAGCAGGCCCACCTGGTGGGCCTGCATGGACCCCACCAGCAGATACCACTTGGTGACAAAGCCGGCCACCGGTGGCGCCCCGATCATGGAGAGGGAGGCAATGGCAAAGGCGGCAAAGGTGAAGGGCATGGTCCGCCCCAGGCCACCCATCTCCGAGATATCCCTCTTGTGGGTGGCCACATAGATGGCGCCGGCGCAGAAGAAGAGGGTGATCTTGGAGAAGGCGTGGTTGGCGATGTGGACCAGGCCGCCGTTGATGGAGGCCGGAGTGAGCATGGCCACGCCGAGGATGATGTAGGAGAGCTGGCTGACCGTGGAGTAGGCGAGCCGTGCCTTGAGGTTGGTCTTGGAAAGGGCGATGACCGAGGCCATCAAGATGGTGAACGATACGAAGTAGGCGGTGGGGATGCCGAGGTTCAAGGCGCTCATGGTATCCACGCCAAAGACATAGAGCATCACCCGGGTGGTGGAGAAGACCCCGACCTTGACCACGGCCACCGCATGGAGCAGGGCCGAGACCGGGGTGGGGGCGACCATGGCAGATGGCAGCCAGTTATGAAAGGGCATGATTGCGGCTTTGGCAAGACCCAGGATACAGCAGATGTAGAGGATGGTCACCAGGGTGTGGTTGACATCAGGGGGGAAGATGCCGGTGGAGATGTTGCTGGCGAAGTCCAAGGTCCCGGTGAGCACGTAGATCAGGGCCAGGGCCGGCAGCAGGAAGGCCTTGGCCGTGGTGGTCAGGTAGACGATGTACTTCCTGGCCCCGTCATACCCCTCTTCATCCTGATGGTGGGCAACCAGGGGGTAGGTGCACACCGAGACGATCTCATAGAAGAGGTAGAGGGTGAAGAGGTTGTCGGAGAAGGCGACACCCATGGCGCCGAACAGGGCCAGGGCAAAGCAGGCGTTGAAGCGGGTCTGGGCATGCTCGTTTAGGCCCCGCATGTACCCCATGGAGTAGAAGGCGGCCAAGATCCACAGGAAGGAGGCGGCCAGGGCGAAGATCATGGAGAAGGCGTCGGCGCGCAGGGTGACCGAAACGCCGGGCAGGAGCTTGAACATGGTGAAGTGCAGGGTGCGGCCGGCCAGCACATCGGGGACCATGGAGGCGATGATGGAGAACATCAGCACCGCCGCCACCACCGAGCAGCTCTCGCGCAGGTTGGCCCGTTTCTCGCCGGTGAGCATCACAGCCACCGAGCCCAACAGCGGTACCAGGATGGCGACAAGCAGTTTTGCCGATTCAATTTGCGTTTGCACGGAACCTTCCATAGCGTGTTCCTCTTAACCCTGGAGATCGTGGAGATCTTCAGCGTCTATCGTTCTGAAATTACGATAAACCGAAATGATGATACTTAAGGCGATGGCGGCCTCCGCCGCCGCGATCCCCATGATGAACAGGGTGAAGATCTGCCCCACGGTGGGGTCGGGTGCCAGGAAACGGTTGAAGGCCATCATGTTCACCGAGGCCCCGGCCAAGACCAGCTCGGAGGAGATCAGCATGCCGATCAGGCTGCGGCGCTGGACAAGACCGTAAAAACCGGCGGCAAAGAGAAAGGCGCCGATGACGAGGTAGGTGTTGAGTTGGTGGCTGAGGCTAAGC
>CAYSFY010000053.1:0-5527 GCA_964430285.1 uncultured Desulfobulbia bacterium | reverse complement strand
TCCCTGCCCGGGAGGGCGAGTACCAGGGCGCCGATAATGGCGACCAGCAAGACCACGGAGATCAGCTCAAAGACCATGCTGTAGGTGGTCAACAGGGAACTCCCCACCTCCAGCACCGAGCCGTTGTTTGACTGCTTAAGGGCGGCGCTCCACTTGGTGGTGGTACCCACCATCGCTACCCCCATGAACACCAGGCCCCCGACGATGGCGCCGAATAGGGAGCCCAGACCGCTCTCCTTGCCGACCTTCTCGTCGCCGCGCGGTTCGGCCAGCATCACCGCGAAGATGATGGCCACGCACACGGCGCCAACATAGATCAGCATCTCCATCAAGGCCAAAAAGGGGCTGTTCAAGAAGTAGTAGAGGCCGGCCACGCCGATGAGGGAGAGGGCAAGGCCGGCCACGCTACGCACCAACCGCTTGGCATTGATCGCCACCAGGGCGCCGCCGACAGTGGCGGCCACCATGGCCAGGAAGACCACGCCGGAGAGACCCTCGGCTGAGAAGAGATTAAGTCCCATTACTTTTGTTCCTCTAACCGTTTGAGCAGGTCATAGACATAGGCCTCGCGGGAGGGTCCGGCAAGGTTGTAGTCCTTGGAGAAGTCGATGGCCGCGGGCTTGCAGCTCTCCACGCAGATGCCGCAGAGACTGCACGTGGTGAAATTCAAGGTGTACTTGGTCAGGACCTTGCCCTTGACCCCTTCCCGTTTCTCGCCTTCCACCTGGATGCAGTTGGATGGGCAGTTCTTTTGGCACATACCGCAGACGATGCAGCGGTTGTCTCCGGTCTCGGGGTCGCGGACCAACTCGATATGACCACGGAAACGCGGGGTCATGGTCAAGGATTCGTGGGGGTACTGGAGAGTCACCACCGGTTTGAAGAACTCCTTGATGGTGATCCGAAGCCCCACAAAGAGGCTCTTGGTGCCGTAGTAGATTTCGCTAAAATAGGCCATCTTAAAACACCTTTAACCAGCCGGCCGTGAGGACGAGGTTTGCAAGCGAGAACGGGATCAGGACCTTCCATGAGAGGTTCAGGAGGGCGTAAAACTGGGTCCTGGGGAAGGTCCAGCGGATCCAGACCACTGTGAAGATGATGGCGTACATCTTGATCAGAAACCAGACGCAGCTGTTGGGCAGGAAGGGGAGCGGGCTCTGCCAACCACCCAGGAAGAGGATGGTGGTCAGGGCGGCGCCGATGACGATGTTGGCATACTCACCCATGAAGAAGACCCCGAAGCCCATGCCAGCGAACTCGGTAAAGGCGCCGGCCACCAGCTCGCTCTCGGCCTCGGCCATGTCAAAGGGGGCGCGGTTGGTCTCGGCCAGCATGGTGGTGAAGAAGATCAAAAAGGCGATGGGGGTGAGCGGCGAGGCGGTAAAGGTGAGCTTGACCAGGTTCCAGTGCCAGAAGCCGCCCCCTTGCAGGGTGATCATCTCGTTCAGGTTCATGGTGTTAGTGGCCATGACCAGGGCGATGGCGGTGAGCAGCATCGGGATCTCGTAGGCGATGTTCTGGGAGATGACACGGGCCGCGGCGATGACCGCGTACTTGTTGGCCGAGCCCCAGGAGCCGATCAACAGCCCCAGGACATTGACCGAGGCAAAGGCGAAGATCATCAACAGCCCCAGGTCGATATTGCGCCCCACCAGGTGTTCGCCAAAAGGGATGGTGACAAAGGACATGATGGCCGGCACCAAGAGCATGATCGGCGCCATCTTGAAGAGGATGGGGTCAACCCCGTCCGGGACCAGGAGCTGCTTGGTCATCAGCTTGACGCCGTCGGCCAGGGGTTGCAGCAGTCCGTATGGTCCGACCTCCTTGGGTCCGATCCGGCGCTGGAAGTGGGCCGCGCCTTTGCGTTCCACCCACACCAGATAGGCGGCGTTCAGGGCGGCAAAGGCGATAATCCCCACCAAGAAGGCCAGCAAGCGGATAAGTTCGTTGTTCATGGTGTTTTGTCCTTGTTACCGATCGATCTCGGGGATAACCAGATCCAGGGTCCCCATCAGGGCCAGGGCATCGGGGAGCAGCATGCCCTGACAGGCCTCGGAGAAGAGGCTCAGGTTGGAGAAGGTCGGGGAGCGGAGTTTCAAGCGGTAGGGGGTGTTTGTGCCGTCACTGACCACCCGCACGCCGAATGAGCCCCGGGCCGCCTCCACCGCGCAGTAGTAGTCGCCCTTGGCCGGTTTCAAAATCTTGGGGGCCTTGGCCGCCATCACCGGCCCCTCGGGCAGCTTGTCCAGGCCCTGCTCAACAATGCGCAGGCTCTGCTCGATCTCGTCCATGCGCACCATGTAGCGGGCCATGGAGTCCCCTTCGTGGTAGACCGGGATGTCGAAGTTGAACTCCGGATAGACCGAGTAGGGCTCCTGCTTCCTGACGTCGAAGTTGACCCCGGAACCTCGCACCACCGGGCCAGTGGCCCCGTAGCGGCGGCACATCTCCTGGGAGATGGGGCCGATATCCTTTAACCGTTTGATCAGGATGATGTTACCGGTGACCAGATCATGATACATGGGCATCCTGGAGCGCAGCCGTTTGATAAAGGCCCGGGTGCCGGCGATGAAGTTGTCGTCGATATCGTTGTAGACCCCGCCAAAACGGAAGTAGCAGAAGGTGAGGCGGGCGCCGGTGACCGACTCCAACAGGTCCAGGATCTGTTCGCGGTCATCAAAGGCGTAGAGCAAGGGGGTGAAGCCGCCCAGGTCGAGGACAAAGGCCCCGAACCACAGGAGGTGGCTGGCGATGCGGTTCAGCTCCACGGTGATGCAGCGGATGTACTCGGCCCGTTCCGGCACCTCGATCCCCTCGGCCCGTTCCGCGGCCATGCAGTAGCCGTGGTTGTAGGAGAGGGCGCCGAGATAGTCCAGGCGGCCGGTGTTGGGCATGAACTGCAGCCAGGTGCGGTTCTCGCCCATCTTCTCGTGCATGCGGTGGACATAGCCCAGCACCGGCTCGGCGTGGACGATGTACTCGCCGTCCATGGTCAGTTTGACCCGGAGGACGCCGTGGGTGGCCGGGTGCTGGGGACCCAGGTTGAGGACAAAGGTTTCAAGTGTCTTATCGATGCATTCAGCGCTCATGCCTTGAAATCCTTTAGCAAGGGGTGAAAGTCGGCGTCTTCGGGGAGGAGGAGCGGGCTCAGATCCGGGTGGTTCAGGAAGTTGACGCCAAAGAAGTCGTGGGTCTCGCGCTCATGCCAGTTGGCCCCGGAGTAGATGGCGGAGATGGTGGGGACCTCGGGCTTGGCGCGGTCGGTACGGGTGCGGATCACCACCCGGCAGAGCGTCTCCCAGTGGTTGAAGTCGTAGACCACCTCGATCTGACCCTCCTTGATCCAGTCCACCCCGGTGATCGCTTCCAGAAAGAACTTGTGCTCAATCAGGGTCTGGGCGGCGGTAACCACATCCGCCGGGGTTACCTTGACATCCAGGTGAAACCCCTTCTTGGCGTAGACCGGGGTATGGAGCATGAGTTGCTCTACCCGCTCCTTGACCTCAACCGCTTTGGCGGGCGGCTCGCCTTCGGGGGCGGGCGGGGCCGGCACCATCTTGACCACCTCGACCTCGTCGGTGACTGCCAGGGGGGCCAGGGCCTGTTTTATCGTGTCAAGCAGCATATCAACCTTCCTGTTGCCCGATCTTTCGGGTCGCGCATGATACCCGGGGCCAGCGTCTGGAACCGGTGATCTTCTCTTCCAGCTCCAAGATCCCCTCGATCAGGGCCTCGGGCCGTGGCGGGCAGCCGGGGATATAGATATCCACCGGCAGGAATTTGTCCGCGCCTTCGACAATGCCGTACTGCCCTTCGAAGACAAAAGGACCGCCGGAGATGGCGCAGTTGCCCATGGCAATCACCCATTTCGGTTCCGGCATCTGATCGTAGAGGGTCTTGACCGCCGGCTCCATCTTCTTGGAGATGGTCCCGGCCACGATCATCACATCGCACTGGCGCGGGGAGGGGCGGAAGACCTCGGCCCCAAAGCGGGCCAGGTCAAAGCGCGAGGCACCGGCCGCCATCATCTCAATGGCGCAACAGGCCAGGCCAAAGGTCATGGGCCACAGCGAATTGGCGCGACCCAGGGCCAGGACCTGGTCCAGGGGGGCCAGATGAATTATGGGCGATTGTAGTTTTTCCGTTTCCACTCAAATACTCCCTTGTTCCAGGCGTAGACCAGGGCCAGTGACAGGATGCCGACAAAGAGGACAACCTCGATGAAGTCGCCCATGCCGATGCCGGCGACCTTGTTGTAGGCCATGGCCACCGGGAACAGAAATAGGACGTCCACGTCAAAGGCCAAAAAGATTAAGGCGTAGAGGTAAAAGATGATGCCATAGCGAATCCAGGCGTCGCCGATGGGGGGGACGCCGCATTCGATCAGCTGCTTGGTCTTGTGGGAGAGGTTACGGGTGCCACGGGGGGAGAAGAGGGTGGCAATGATGAAGGGGCCGATGGCAAAGCCCAGGCCGCCAAGGAAAAAGGCAGCCACATACAGCAAATCAAGGGTCGATCGTTGATCCAAAACGCTTCTCCTAACGTGAGTGTCGAGCGGAGGACTTTCCACGATACTCGGGGCCATTGCCTACGAGTTGTCATCTTGTAAATTAATCGATTCCTGATGTCAAGAAAAATACTGAATGGATATTCATTTATTTATAAGTATATATACCTAGACAGGGTGTATTTGATAATTTCTTGTAAAATCGAGAAATTATCAAATAATTAGAAGGTTGTTGGGCCTTCCTCCATCGCATCATTATAATGAAAGCACGAAGGACACGGTGATCGCGAAGCATGGATTTGCAGCCATTTGCTCGGTTTCGCAAAAACCCGTTAAGCGACAACGGCCTACAAGGGAACTTGTTGCCATTGCCGCGGCGGATGGCGGGCTTTTGGAGGTGTTGCGAGGGGATCGGTTTGCTCGGGGTGGGAACTGCTCCAGGAGTGGCATGGGGAGGGGCGCCGGCCCTGTGGAGTGCGGGGAGTTGTCCCCGCTTTTACCAGCGCTGCTTGCCACCGTTTTCCTCATCCAGGGGGGACACAGGACCGGGCTGGGAAGGTTCGATAGCAGCGGGCTGAGGGGCTAACAAACATAAATCCCCTCTCAGCCCTCAGTCACCAAGGCCTCCAGCAGACGGGTATGGATATTGTCAAAGCCGCCATTGGACATAATGGCAATCACGTCGCCCGGCTGGGCCTCGTCAACCAGGGTGCCAATGATCTCGTCCGTATCCGCGAAACAGCGGGCCATGCATCCCCTGCTCAGCAAATCACGCCCCAACTGCGCTCCGGAAAAGCGCATCTCCTCGGCCAGGGTGGCCAGGGGTTGCGGCTCCTTGATCAACACCCGGTCGGCCTGATCAAAGACCTGAACATAATCGTCTTGAAAGACCTTGCGTCGGCTGGAGTTGGTGCGCGGCTCAAAGACCGCCACCAGCCGCCGGCCCGGGTAGGCGGCCTTGAGCGCGGCCAGGGTCTCGCGGACAGCGGTGGGGTGGTGGGCGAAGTCGTCGATCACGGT
>CAYSFY010000052.1:16143-23562 GCA_964430285.1 uncultured Desulfobulbia bacterium | reverse complement strand
GCCCTCGGCCGACCTGCGCACTGGCGTGAATCTGTTCTCCACCACCACCGACGGCATGGTACGCCTGATCAAACTCCCCGGAGAGACCACGGCAACCTTTCACAACTACGATGACCTGCGCAGTCTAGGCTTTGAGGTGGAGGTGGAGTGGCAACCCCTGGCGCAGCTCACCATCAAATCCAACTTCGCCTACCAGCGTTCCAAGAACACCAAGGTCGACGCCATGGTCCCCGATGCCCCGGAGATGCAGTTCTACCTAAACCCCCATTGGCAGTTCAGGACCGACTGGTCGGTGGATGGCCAGTACTTCTGGATCGGCGACCGGCACCGGGAGAGGGCCGACCCCAGGGACGATGTGGATGCCTACAAGGTGGTCAATCTCACCCTGCGCCGCGAGAACATCGGCAAGCGCTGGGAGGCGGCCGTGGCGGTGCGCAACCTCTTTGACGAGGCGGGCCGCGAGCCCAGCCCCTACGACCCGCTGGCTGGTCCTCTCGGCGCCTTTATCCCCGGCGACTACCCGATCGCCAGCCGCTCTCTGTGGGCCGAAGTACGATTACACTATTAATCAGGACAAACCGCTCGAATATAGGGGCCAGCCAACACCAATAAGGATCCGCCCCTTCTTCTCAGAATCCCTCAAAGGGAACCCCACCATGACATCACAACCCCAGACCATTCGCCAACGCGCAGCCACCTTTGCCAGCCGCACCGTGACCCGGATCTGGCAAGAGGTCCCCACCGCCGACAACCCGTATCTGGCCGAGTGCTGCCGCTGCCACGGCTATGACCTCATGGAACTGGCGGCCAAGCGCAGTTTCGTTGATGTCCTCTTCCTCCTCTTGCAAGGGGAGTTACCGACCGCGGATCAGGCCCGGGTCTTGGAGGCCCTGCTCATCGCCCTGATCAACCCCGGCCCCCGGCACCCGGCGGTACGGGCCAGCATGTATGCCGGGGTGGGTAAGACCCACAGCCAGCACCTGTTGCCCATCGGCCTCACCATCCTGGGGGGGGGTCACCTGGGCGGCGAAGAGGTGGGGCTGGCCATGGAGTTTTTGAAGAAGAACCGCAAACACCAGCCACGCGGGGTGGCCGCCGATTGCCTCCTCAAGGAGAGGCCTGAGCAGGGGGATTGGCATCCGGTCCCCGGCTTTGGCAGCCGCTTCGGCGCCATTGACCCCATGCCGGGTAAGGTGGCAGCACTCTTGCTGACTCTCCCCGGCAACCACGACCACCTGCACTGGGGTGCGGATTTCGTTACGACGATTACCCCCCAGGGCCTGGGGTGGCTGACCCCCGGGGTCGCGGCGGCGGCCTTCTGCGACCTGGGCTTCCACCCCCGGGCCGGGGCAGGGCTCTTTCAACTGCTGGCAGGGCCCGGGCTCCTGGCCCATGGCCTGGAGCTGGCCAACAAACCCATTCCCGCCATGCCATTTTTGGACGAGGAGCACTATGTCATCGAACAACCAAGCCGCACCCGCTGACACCTCGCTGTGGGACGCAGCCCGCGGCACCATCCGTACCCGCATCGGCGGCATGGTGATCGGCAAGGCGGTCTGGTGCCACGGCTACGACATGATGCAGGAGTTGGTGGGTCAGGCCTCCTACTTTCAGGTAATGGTCCTGAATGTCACCGGCCGCCTGCCGGAGCGACGGCTGGCGGATTGGCTGGAGGCCTATTTCATCGGCAACAGCTATCCGGATGCCCGCATCTGGTGCAACCACATCGGCAGCCTGGGCGGCACCATGCAGGCCACGCCAGTGGCAGCGGCCTGTGCCGGCATCCTGGGGGCGGACTCCCATCTGTACGGTGCAGGCACCCTCCCCCTTGGCCTTCGCTTCTTTCAGCAGGCCCTGGCCAAAAAACAACAGGGTTTGACCGCGGCGGAGATCGTGGCCGCGGAACAACGCCACCCAGGGGCGAAACCGTCGGTCATCGGCTTTGCCCGTCCCTTGATCAACGGTGACGAACGGATCCCGGCCTTGGAGCGCGTCCGGGTTGAGCTTGGTTTCGAGATCGGCGAGCACCTGCAACTGGCCTTTGCGATTGAAGAGGTCCTGCTCGCTAAGACCAAGGAACGGATGAACCTCTTGGGCTACATCGCCCCTTTTCTCCTGGACCAAGGGTTCAGCCCCCATGAGATCCACCGCTTGGTGAGCGTGATGGTCAATTCCGGGGTCCAGGCCTGCTACGCCGAGGCTGCCGACCAACCAGCGGAGACCTTTTTCCCGCTGCACTGCCATGATATGGACTACCAGGGGCAGCCGCCACGGGCTGTACCGGAACGAAGGTAATCGTTATGCTCCAACTCCAGGACAAGACCGCCATCATCACCGGCGGTTCCGCCGGCATCGGCAAAGGCATGGCCCTCCTCCTTGCCCGGCTTGGCGCCCATGTGGTGGTCACCAGCCGCAGCCAAGACCAGGCGTTACAGGTGGTGGAGGAGATTACGGCGGCAGGTGGGTTGGCCACCCCCTGCGCCTTTGACCTTGACGACCCCGGCACCATCCCTGCCCTGTTGGCCACGGCCACGGGACGAACAGGCCGGATCGACATCCTGATCAACAATGCCCTGAGCCGCGCCACCACCCCCCCGCTGCCGCTACAGGCCCTGGAGTATAACCAGCTGCGGGACGGGGTGACCGCCAACCTCACCAACGTGCTGGCGCTGACCGCTGCCGCCTACCCCTTACTCAAGGCAGCACGGGGGGTGGTGCTGAATATCGGCTCGGCAGTGGTCAACAGGCATACCCTCGGGATTCCGTTGTACACCATTCTCAAGGGGGCTCTTAGCCAGACCACCCGGGTGCTGGCCGCAGAGTGGGCCGTGGATGGTATCCGGGTCAACCAGATCAATCCGGGGTTCGTGAGCACCAACTCCATGGCCGTTCGCCAGACAGCGGCTACCGTTACGCTGATGACCCAGCAGTTTGCCGAGTTGCACCCCTTGGGCCGGGTGGGCGAGGTGGAGGATATCGCCAGCCTCGCCGCTTATCTGGTATCTCCGCAGGCAGGGTGGATCACCGGGGCGGTCATTGATTGCGATGGTGGCTTTTCCGTACAGGGGGCACGATTCCCGCTGCCCTCTGATCGCTGACCATCTGATCTACCAGGACCACGTCAACCATCTCGTTCTCCGGCAGTGTTCACGTCCGGGGATGCCAAAGTACAGTAATCAGCTAAACGCTTATCCATATTCCCTGCTTGACCCAAGCAGGCCGGATATGGATAATGACAGGAACCAGGGGTGGCAGATGATGCCGTCCCCTTCGATGGGTACCGGTTCGCGGCCGGGGTGGGCCGTTGTAAAAGAGGGGATTATGCACATACGCAAAGGGAGAGAGGGGATGAAAAAACAGCTAACGCTCATGTCTGTGGGGATGATCGGCGCCGTGGTTATCGGCCTCGGCACTGGGGTTCAGACAGCCCAGGGGAGCACGGATGAGGAACAACAGCGGCAGATGGAGGCCATGTTCCAAAAAGGGCCCCAGGAGGAGGATGTCTACCGTGCCCAGAAGATGCTGGTCACTGCCACCGGCAGCCTGAAACCGGTGCGCCTGGCCCCGTCCGTGGCCACGGTGGTGACGGCGGAGGAGATCCGGGCCATGGGCGCCACCACCCTGGACGAGGTCCTGGAGACGGTGCCCGGCCTCCATGTCACCCCCTCTTCCCAGTATTTCAATTCGATCTGGTCCATCCGCGGGGTGCACACCAGCCTTAACCCCGAGGCCTTGCTGCTGGTGAACGGCACCCCCTTGACCTCCAACTACATGGGGGGGCGCGGCTTTGGTTTCCGCATGCCGGTGGAGATGATCTCCCGGGTGGAGGTGGTGCGCGGACCTGGCTCGGCCCTCCATGGCGCCGACGCCTTTTCCGGGGTGATCAATGTGATCACCAAGGACAACTTCGAGATCGCAGGGACCCAGGCCGGGGCCAGGGGGGGCTCCTTTGACGGCTACGCAGGCTGGGCGCAGCATGGCGGCCAGTACCACGGCTGGGACCTGGCCCTGGGCCTGGAGTGGCAGAAGGGCACGGGGGATGACCACCGCCGCGTGGAGCGGGACTTCATGGACGCCATTGGCCAGTCCGCCCTCTCCAACGCCCCGGGGCCACTGGACACCGGCTACAACAACCTGGACACCAACCTGCAGCTGCGCCGGGGGGACTGGGACCTGCACCTCTACGGCACCCTGCAGGAGGCCGGGGCCGGACCAGGGGTGGCCCAGGCCATCACCTATGGCAACGATCTCGACACCTCGGACCTGCTCACCGACCTCAGCTACCGCAATGGCCATAGCTTCCGTAACTGGGAGTTGGGGGGCCGTCTCTACTACTCCTACATGAAGGTGGACCCCCTGCTGCAGTTCTACCCCAAGGGGTACTCCCCCTTCCCGGTGAACACCTTCACCACCACCCCCATGCAGGGGGAGCCGATCACCACCAGCGAGGATGGCGGCCTGGAGACCTTTGCGGTCTTCAACGGCTTTAGCGACCACCGGCTGCGCCTGGGGGCCGGCTTCAAGTCCAACGAGTTCACCCCGGACCAGTATAAAAACTTCCCCCCCACCCTCAGCCCCAGCGGCGAGATGGTGCACATCGACCCGGCCCTGCGTTTCATCACCGACGCCAACCGCCAGATCTGGTACGGCCTGGTGCAGGACGAGTGGCACCTGGCCCGCGGCTGGGAACTCACCGCCGGGGTGCGCTACGACGAGTACAGCGACTTCGGCTCCACCACCAACCCCAGGGCCGCCCTGGTGTGGGAGACCCTGCCGACCTTGACCACCAAGCTCCTCTACGGCCAGGCCTTCCGTGCTCCCTCCTTCTCCGAGATGTACATCACCAACAACCCCGCGGCCCAGGCCAACCCCGACCTGGCCCCAGGGGAGATCGAGACCACGGAGTTGGCCTTTGACTACCAGCCCTCGGCCAAACTGCGTACCGCCCTCAATCTGTTTCACGCCACCACCGACGGCATGGTGCAGTTGATTCCGCCATCAGTGGCCGCAGGGGAGACAAAACCCACCTTCCACAACTACAATAATCTGCGCAGCAACGGCTTTGAGGTGGAGCTGGAGTGGCAACCCCTGGAGCCTCTCAAGGTCAAATCCAATTTCGCCTACCAGCGCTCCAAGAACACCAAGATTGACGCCATGGTCCCCGATGCCCCGGAGATGCAGTTCTACCTGAACCCCCACTGGACCTTCCTGCCGGAGTGGTCCGTGGATGGCCAATACTATTGGATTGGCGAGCGGCACCGGGAGCGGGCCGACCCCCGCGATGACGTGGACTCCTACCAGGTGGTCAATCTCACCCTGCGCCGCCAGAACATCGCCAAGCACTGGGAGGCGGCGGTGGCCGTGCGCAACCTCTTTGACGAGGGTGGCCGCGAGCCCAGTCCCTACACCCCGGCAGCCGGCCCCCTCGGCGCCTACATCCCTGACGACTACCCCATTGCCACCCGCTCCCTGTGGGCGGAGGTGCGTTTTCACTATTGACCCCCACTTCGCGGCTTGGCGCAATGCCAAGCCAACAAAGCGGAGCAAAGACCACCGTGGGGTGGGCGTACGTTTCATCGTGCTCACCCCATTCCATATTAAGGAGATTGCAAATGAATGTTGCCGAGTTGATCATGGATGCCCTGAGTCAGGTGCATGTGAAATACATCTTCGGTATCCCCGGGGGGGCCATTGAGGACCTCAATACCGCCATCTTTCACAATGGCCAGATCCAGGCCATTGTCAGCAAACACGAGGAGGGCGCCGCCTTCATGGCCGACGGCTACGCCCGGGCCTCCGGCGAACTGGGGGTGTGCTGCGCCACCTCTGGCCCCGGGGCATCCAACCTGATCACCGGTCTGGCCTCGGCCTATGCGGATTCCATCCCGGTCCTGGCCCTCACCGGTCAGGTCTCCACCTCGGTCTTCGGTAAGGGGGCGCTCCAGGAGTCCGGGGACGAAGGGGTCAACCTGGTCTCCATCTTCAAGAGCTTCACCAAATACTCCGGCATGCTGATCACCGAAGAGCGTGCCCAGTACATGATCCAGAAGGCCATCCGCCTGGCCACCACTGGGCCCAGCGGACCGGTGCACCTCAATCTACCCATCAACCTGATGAAGAAGGAGATCCCCGAGCAGCTCCCCCTGACCCTCAACTCCAATGTCCGGCTCTTTGATTTCGATGCCATCCAGCGGGCGGCGGAAAAACTGGTCAATGCCAAGCACCCGGTGATCATTGCCGGCTGGGGGGTCACTCTCTCCAGGGCGGCCTACGAACTGAAAGAGCTGGCCCAGATCCTTAACATCCCGGTGGCCACCTCCCCCAAGGGCAAATCGGTCTTCCCGGAGACCCACGAACTCGCCCTTGGGGTCTTGGGCTTTGCCGGCAACCCGGTGGCCAAGGCCTACGTCATTGATCAGGATGTGGATGTCATGCTGGCGGTGGGCACGAGCTTCAACGAGATGATGACCGGCGGCTGGAACGACAGTCTGAGACCAAAATGCCTGATCCACATCGATGTCAACCCGGAGAACATCGGCAAGAATTATGGGACCGCCATCGGTCTGATCGGTGATGCCCGGGTCAACCTCAAGGAACTGTGCAAGGCGGTGGTGGATGCCCGATCATCCAAAGGGTTGAGGCGGCCGGAGTTGGACAAGGAGGTGGTCAAACTCAAGCATAAACACGCCAAGGAGGAAAAGACGCCGGAGACCAGGAATAACCTCTACCACCCCAGACACTTGGTGGAGGATATTCAGGCGAGCTGCCCCGAGGATACCATCTATTTTGCCGACATGGGCTGCGTCATGGCCTGGGCCACCCGCTACATGACCCTCGATTTCCCTTACTCCTACATGATGGGCATGGGCTTCGGTTCCATGGGCTATGCAGTGGCGGCGCCGGTGGGTGCCAAACTGGCCCGGCCGGACCGGCCGGTGCTGGCCATGGTGGGGGATGGCAGCTTCCTCATGAACGGCTTCGAGGTGGCCACCGCCGTCAATTACGACATCCCGGTGGTCTGGGTGGTTTTCAACAACGCCATGCTGGGCATGGTCTACCATGGCCGCAAGCTGTTCAACACCCCGATTCCGGAAGGGCTGCCCTCTCCCTTCAAGCGTGTGGACTTTGTCAAGGTCGCCGAGGGGTTAGGGGCGCGGGGCATCCGCATCGACACCCCGCGGGCGATAACCAAGGAGCTGATGGAGGAGGTCTTTGCCTGCCGCCAGCCCACCGTGATTGACGTGATCATTGACGAAGAGGCGGTGCCACCCATCCTCAGCCGCATCCGGTCGGTGGACAAACAGGGCTGAGCAGGCAGACGAGACTATGATCCGTATCCATTTCCGTACGTTACAGGTCTGCTGGAAGATCTACGGCCCAGGCAAGGTCTTCTTCTCCCTACTCATCGGCGACACCCTA
>CAYSFY010000052.1:8410-16120 GCA_964430285.1 uncultured Desulfobulbia bacterium | reverse complement strand
GCTGCTTTCACGCCGCTACCCTTCTCCTCGACCGCATCTTTTTCCCCGGGTACCGCCACGTCGAGGTAAAGAGGCCGGTGTTTATCATCGGTCACCCCCGGAGCGGCACCACCTTTCTCCACCATCTATTGACCGGGACCAATGAGGCCGCCGCATTCCCCTGCTGGCACATCCTGTTCCCAGCCCTTACCGGCCGCGCCTTGGTCGGCCCCCTCATCCGCCAATTGATCCGCAAGGGCAAGACCGAGGTCATGCCGGAGTGGACCGGCCATGCCATAGACTTGGACAAGGAGGAAGAGGAGGAGATGCTCTTCCTCCATAACGACGATACCCAGTTTGTACCAGCCGGCATGCTGGGGTTCGATGATCGGGAGTATCCCGAGTTGCGGCTCCATGACCAACAGCCCAGGGAGCGCCGCTTCCGGTCCATGCGCTTCCTGCACGGGCTTTTCCAGCGCCAAATTTACAGTACCGGCAAGGGACAGATCATTGCCCAAACACACTTCTCCACCCACCGGCTCAAGACCATGCTGGAGTTTTACCCGGATGCCAAGTTTATCTACATCCTCCGTGACCCCCACCATGTGGTCCCCTCCTTTCTCTCTCTCCTCCACAACAGCATCGAGTTCCGCTGGGGGCTGGCCCCAATTCCCCCGCAGGTGCTGCAGCGCTACAACCAACGACGCTACCAGGCCATGATCGACCTCTACCGCTATTTCCACGATCTCAGGAAAAGGGGTGAGGCCCCTGCCGACCGGGTCATGGTCCTTCCCTACGAACAACTCCGAAACGACCTGGAGGCCACCTTCACTCGAATTGTCGCATTCACCGGCATCCAGGTAAGCGTCCAGTTACGGGAAAAAGTGGCGGCACGGGCGGCAGCCCAACAGCAGTACCAGCGACGACATACGGTCAAGGACCTTGCCGAGTTCGGCCTCAGCCATGAACAGATCGACAAGGACTTTGCCTTTCTCCAGGAGAATTAGTTCTCCTGCACATGATTTCATCATCTTTACTCATTCATCCCCAGGTGTAATGGAATGCAAAAAAAAAGTTATATTGGGCTCGCATGCACAGGTCATGACAATGCCTTGGCGATTGTCAACTCTGCAGGCAAAATTGTCTTTGCCGAGGCAACGGAACGGCACCTGCAAAACAAGCGCGCGGTTAACACCCCTCCGGATGATGTATTCAGGACAAGGATATTAATTGAAGAGTACTGCGATAAAGATTCCGCCCTGGTTATGGCCAAGACATGGAGCAGTAATCATCAGAAGATTATGAATGGCCAGTGCGCTCATATATCACAACAAATTACCGAGAATAAAAATTCCAACCAATTATGGTCTAGCCTCTTCCCGGTGTACCACCATCTCTGTTCAGTCTTTGTCCCCTCCAATGTTGAGCGCGCAGGGCAAGCGCTGAATTTCTATTGTCAAAATTCCAAAAGAGATCTCTCCGTTAGGTATTTTGATCATCATTTAACCCATGCCGCCACCGGATGCTATACGAGCCCCTATCATGAGGCCGTTTGTGCCAGTATTGACGGCTTCGGTGAAGGCACATCCGTCTCATTTTATGCCTATCGAGATGGGGCGATCCATAAAGTTGACCATGCTGCGCATCCTCCGGGTGGCATGGAGAGTCTTGGCTTTTTCTACGGCCTCATTATCTGCGGTCTCTGCGGCTTTAACGCCTGGGAAGGCGAAGAGTGGAAGGTGATGGGGCTTGCCCCCTATGGCAAGTTCAACAAAGAGATGTACGCCGCCATGCAACGTTTCATCCAAGTGGATGGCTTCCAGCTGATCCACCCCGACACTGCGGAAGAGGCCTGTCAAGAGCTACTGGCCTACGCCCGAAAACCAGGCTCATCGCCGCTGACCGTGGCGGATCTCGCCTTTACCGGCCAGCAGTATTTCGCCGACATCATGACGCAACTGCTCGACCAGCTGTACGCGCTGGGCATCTCGGACAACTTAGTCCTTGGCGGCGGTTGCGCATTGAACTCTTCCTATAACGGCATGATTTTGGAGAGGACCAAGTTCAAGAGTGTGCATGTCTATTCCGCTCCTGCCGATGATGGCAACGCCGTTGGGGCCGCCCTGTTGGCGTATTATGAGGACCACCCTGAACAGAGACCGATCCCCGCGGTCCACACCCCCTATCTGGGGTCGGAGGTCTCGGCCGAGACCCTCACCCACCTGCAGCAGCTTGGCGGCATCAAGGGGCTGGTGAGATTAGAGCGAGAGGAACTCTATCAACGAACAGCGGCAATCATCGCCGAGGGGAAGATTTGCGGCTGGGTGCAGGGCCGGGCAGAGTATGGGCCCAGGTCTTTAGGCAATCGCTCCATCTTGGCGGACCCCCGCCGCGCCGACATGAAGGATAAAATCAACAGCCGCGTGAAATTCAGGGAGGAGTTTCGCCCCTTTGCCCCGTCCATCCTGCACGAATTTGGCAACGACTATTTTATGGATTATCAGGAGACCCCGTAAATGGAGCGAACGTTACTGTTCCGGGATGAGGTCAAGGGGAAGGTACCGGCAGTCGTCCATGCCAACTCCTCAGGCAGGCTGCAAACGGTAAAAAAAGAGTGGAATGAACCCTATTACCGACTGATCAGTGAATTCCACAAGATCACGGGGATCCCCATCCTCTTGAACACCAGCCTTAATGTGATGGGCAAACCGATTATTCACTCCGTGGAAGACGCCATCGCTCTGTTCTTCACCACCGGGCTTGACGCCATGGTGATCGAAGACTACCTCATCCTCAAGGATGATTGATCGCACCTGCCACCAAAGCCCCCTCCTCACTCCTCATAGACCCTGAAGGCCATCTCCAAGGGGAGCTGCCGGACATCCATGCCAAGCTTGGCCGCTGTGGCCAGATTGACGGAGATACGGGTCGAGATGGGGTCCATGACCCCGATCTCTTGCGGTCTCTGGTGGTGCTGGAGGATGTTCATCACCACCGAGGCCGCTTGGCTGCCGATATTCTGATGATCCGGGGAGATGGAGAGCAGGAGCCCGGTGCGGGCCATCTCTTCGGCCTCGCCAATACAGACCAGATGGTCCTTGATACACCGCGACCTAAACCAGTCGACATTATCCAAGGTAAAGACCTGCGGGTCGTTGAGCATCCAGAAGCCGTCGACCTGATCGGCCAACCCCTTAAAGGCACGCTGAAACTCATCGGCACTATCGATCTCGGTGCCGATGATCTCCAGCCCGATGAGCTTGGCCGCCTGTTGGGCCTGCTCAAATGCCTTCCGGAACGCCAGGCTGTAGATGACCCCAATGCGCCGGGCCTTCGGGGTGAACATAGCCATGTTGGCCAGTTGGGTGCCGGGCCCGGTCTCCATGGCTATGCCGGTGATATTGCGCTGCCCGTCAAGGAGTTTATAGCGCTGCCAGTTGATGACCATGATAAAGAGCACCGGGATCTCCTGCCGGTCCTGGGTCCACAGCTTGGCCGCATAGGCGGCCTTGGCGCCCACGGCCAAGATCAAGTCCGGCTTGTTGCTGAAGATCTGCTGGCGGAGTTTCGACACCCCGTTCAGGTCGCCATGCAGGTTATACAGGGTCATCGGCAGGCCGATCTCCTCGCCAAAGGAGGCCACCGGTTCCTGGTAGCTCTCCAGGGAGTCACTCAACAGCACCGCCACCCCGCTCCCTCCCATGGCCTGGCCGCACGGCGCCAGCATCAGGATCAGCCACAGCAGCAGGCCCACTCTATTTCGTAGTTGGTTTCCAGTCATCGATTTGTAGTATTCTTTTGATGGTGCGGGTTTGAGTATTCCCTTCCCCCTGCTGGACGATACGCTTGAACTCCCCAAGCAACTCCGGAGAGACTGCCTCCGGGGTGTAGCAGAGCACAGGCAGAGGGATCGGATCGGATTCGGCCAGGGAGGTTAGCCCCTCGGCCAGTCTGGGGTTGACCTGACGCAGCCGGTCAATGGATTCACGGGAGACAAAGGCCAGGGCGACCTGATTGATCGCCACCGCGATCAAGGCATCGAGATCCTTGGAGGCATGGACATAGCTCATATCCGCTGCCACAACCCCCAAGCGGTGAAAGAGAATTTTATCCAGCATGGTCTGTTCATCGCTGGCAAAGGAGGTCAGGGCAATGGTCTTCCGCGCCAGGTTTTGCAGACCGATGCGCGACGCCTTGCTGGTCATCAACAGCTTGGTATAGGTCTCTTGCCCTTGGCGGATGGGGATGAGTAATGGGCTAATGCCCTTTGGCGCATCCGGCCGGTCAAGGTACCAGGAGGGCAAAAAGAGAAAGGCGGGTTTGGCCTTTTTGACCTGTTGATCAAAGTCACGAAAACGGGCAAAGGGCTGAAACTCCACCTCAAGACCGTTGACCAGAAAAAATTTTTTGATCTCCTGCTGCAAGTCGTGAAAATTGACCTGAGTAGAGTCCGGATTAAAATAATAAAATTTGGGAATAAGAGCCGAGTTGGCGCTGGACACGGAACCGGAGGCCAACAGGAAGGAGGTGGAACCCAGAAAAATGCAGAGCAGGCGAAGCAGGCGCCACAAAAACCAACGCCGGCTGCTCCCTCGCTGACACGATGATCCTGAACCTGCCCCCTTACGGGCAGGGATGAGGAGAGGAGATAACTCTCCTCGATGGCTCACGACAGCTCCTGACTGCTCAAGGGATGCAGTAGAGACTCTCGGGAAAGGATCATAAACAGGTTCCGGGTTCTAAGAGAAGGGTAAGCAACAAGCACCATGCCAGCCATGGCATCCTTGCTAAGGTAAAAAATCAGGTCGGGAAACGCAAGCTGTTTTCGCTTGTCAGTAAGCCCATTTTCAAATTAGAATGCATATTCCCATAATCATGCGCATTTGCAACCTCTTTAGGCGATTTGAAAGCCGCCCCGACACCCGCCATGTGGAAACGCCCCTCCATCAGTACCTATCTGGTCAGCATGAACATGGTGCTCCTGTGTCTGCTCTTCCCCATCTTCAGTTTTCTATTCATGCGGGAGATGGTCCAACTCCGTGATATCCAGCTTGACCGCAACATCACCACCGTCCGCCAATCCCTGGCCACCCGCAGCTCATCGCTCCTGCGCAGCACTGCCCTGAGCGCCAAGGAGGCCATCGCCGGCTATGACTTCACCTTCCTGCAAAACCTGCTGGCCGAGGTGACCCATGACGATCCCGAAATCCGCTCGTGCATGGTCATCGACAAAGAGCAGGTCGTGGTCGCCCATAACGACATCAACCTGATCGGCAGTAGCATGCCCAGCCACGCCACCTTCCCGGAGACCATGCCCTCCGGCGAACCCCTGGCCCAGATAACCTGGCCCACGGCGGGGGAAGAGGGTGCCGGCGACGGAGTCATGGTCGCGGTTTTCCCTATCTACAACGGCACCACGTTGTGGGGACGTATCCGTTGCGACTATTCGCTGGCAACAACAGAGAAGGCGATTACCCAGGTCAAGGAGGATTGGACCCGGCAACTGGGCCAGATGAAACGGTATTTCATCTACCTCTTGGCCGGTTTCCTGGTGATCGGCTTCCTGGTCGCCATCCTCTTAACCCGCTCCTTCGTGCGGGCCACCCAGGTCCTACATGCCGGCGTCAAGCAGGTGGCGGACGGAGAGCTGGACCGCGAAATCACCCTCTCCGGCGGCATTGTCTGCCAAGAGTTTGCCGGGCTGGTGGCCTCCTTCAACACCATGACCGAAAAGCTACGCCTGACCCATCAGCAACTCGACGACTACTCCAAATCCTTGGAAGAGAAGGTGACGGCGAGGACCATTGCCCTGCACGAGGCCCAGGAGATCATGGTCAAGCAGGCCCACGAGGCGGGTCTGGCCGAGATGGCGGTGGGGGTGCTGCACAATATCGGTAATGCCATCACCCCGGCCCAGGTTGCCGCTACCGTGCTGGCCAATCACCTGACCAACAGCCCCCTGCGCACCAAACTCCCGCAATCGCTCATCCCCTTAAGCGAATTTCTGGCGGGAGAGCGGGAGATCTCCCCCCAGGAGAGAAAGCGTTTTATGAGCATCCTCCACTATCTGCCCGAAAGCCTGGTGGAGGAGTATGACCGGGCGATCCGGGAACTGCATGACATCCGCGACAAGCATCACCATATCGAAAACATCATCAAATTGCAGATGCGCTATGCCCGCGTGGCGGACACCCCGGACCTGGTCGACATCAACCACCTGCTCCGCGACGCCATGAAGATCCTGGCCGACACCATTGCCAAACGCCAGATCCGGGTGACCATGGAGATTCAGGAGACCCCGCCGGTGAGGGCCGAGGCCACCAAGCTGCTGCAGATCATGGTCAACCTGATCAAAAATGCCTATGAGGCCATGGATCCCGCCTCCATCCAGGTGCGGGAACTGACCGTGGCCACCGGTGTCCGGGAAGGAGAGCCGCGGCTCGTCTATTTCGCGGTTACGGACACGGGCTGCGGCTTCACGGAGGAGGAGAAGAAGCACCTCTTCTCCTTCGGCTTCTCCACCAAGGAGCGGGGCAGCGGTTTCGGACTGCACTCCTGCGCCAACGCCATCATTGCCGACCATGGTGCCATTGAGGCGGAGAGCCCAGGCCACGGCCAAGGGGCGACCTTCACCGTGCTGTTACCCGCTTACCAGGCCGGTCAGTCCACCGAGCAGAAGGGCAGGGAAATTTGATGGCATCGCAAAAAGTCGTGAAGCTGACCATCTGCCAATGTAATTTCAATTGGGTACGGGGCCTGCCAGCGGCGGTTGAGTGCTTTTTGCGAAACCGTCATAAAATCACTTTACACCAACCACCAAAGAGAGATACCTTGCATGAATACGGGTCTTCTCCCCCTGAAGGAGAGCTTGCACCGCCGCCATGCCCACGGGCGCGGCAGCAATCATAGGTGTAATCGCCACCACACCACACATCCACGGCATCATGAACGCTTACCACTAGCCCGAACTTCTGCCAAACGACCTATTCCATGACGCAAACCCAAACACCACACTCACGCATCCTGGTCATTGACGATGATCAGGATGTCTGGAAGGCCTACCGGCTGGTTCTCAATCCCGATGAACTGAGCCCTGACTCCTCCTCGGCCAAGATCAGCCAACTGCTGGGTGACGGAGAGACCACCGAGCGTGAAAACGGATTTTCCCTCTCCTTTGCCGGCCAGGGCCAAGAGGGTTACCAACTGGTGGCCGAGGCCAAGGAGAAGGACCCCATTGCCGTGGCCTTTGTCGATATCAGGATGCCCCCCGGCTGGGATGGCATGGAGACTGCCGTCAAGATCAGAGGCATTGATCCCGACATTGAGTTGGTCATCGTCACCGCCTATTCCGATCGCTCCATGGAGGAGATCGTCCGGGCCGTGGGCTCGCCCGACAAGCTCCTCTTCCTGCGCAAACCCTTCGATCCCGAAGAGCTCCAACAGATGGCCCGGGCCTTGAGCAGCAAATGGCACCTCTCCCGCGAAAGAGAGAAACAGCAACACGCCCAGCGCCTGCTGGAGCAACAACTCATGCATGCCCAGAAGATGGAGACCATCGGCACCCTGGCCGGTGGCATTGCCCACGATTTCAACAACATCCTCTCCGCCATCATGGGCTATACCGACTTGGCCTTGATGCGCACACCCGAGAACACCCCCTTACAGGAAGACCTGCGCCAAGTCCGCAAGGCGGCGGATCGGGCCGCTGACCTCGTCCGCCAGATCCTGACC
>CAYSFY010000052.1:0-8400 GCA_964430285.1 uncultured Desulfobulbia bacterium | reverse complement strand
AAGGAGGCCTTGAAGCTCCTCCGCGCCTCCATCCCCACCACCATTGACATCCGCCAGGAGGTCACCACCCAGGCCACGGTGCTGGCCGATCCCACCCAGATCCATCAGTTGATCATGAACCTCTGCACCAATGCCTTTCATGCCATGGGGGATCGTGGTGGTATCCTCGGGGTCAGCCTGACCGAGGTGGCCTTAAGCCAATCACCAATCACGGCCAATAAGATCGCCTTGTCACCGGGCCGCTATGTCAGACTGATGGTCAGTGATACCGGCAATGGCATGGATACGGAGACCATGGCCAAGATCTTCGAGCCCTATTTCACCACCAAGGAGAAAGGCAAGGGTACGGGGCTGGGGCTGGCCGTGGTCCACGGCATTGTTGAAAACCATCATGGTGGCATCGAGGTGACGAGCGAACCGAGGCAAGGCACCACCTTCACGGTCTACCTCCCCATGGCCAATCAAGAGGCAGCCATGGCGGCACCCCCGGCACTGGTGACTAGCCATCGCTCCCAAACCGGTGAACGGGTAGCGGTGGTGGATGACGAGTCCACCATCCGCGAACTGATCGGCCAATTTCTGCTCGATGCCGGTTACCGGGTGGATATCTTTGTCAACGGCATGGATGCCTGGCAGACCATCTCCCGCACCCCCAAGGCCTGGGACCTGCTGATCACCGACCAGACCATGCCGGGGATGACCGGTGAACAACTGGCAGCCATGCTCCTCGCCGTCCGGCCGGAGATGCCGATCATTCTCTGCTCGGGCAACAATGAGCTGTTGGACAACGACCAGACCCGCAAGATGGGGATCTCCGCCTGCCTGCTCAAACCCATCGGCCGGGACGGGCTGCTGGATCTGGTGGGCAAGACCATGACCCATCGAGGGCCATGACCGGCGAGCCCCTCCCCCCATAAACATCCATGGACATCATCGTCATCGGCGCGGGATACGGCGGCATCACCGCTGCCCTGCGCCTGGCCAGGCTCTTCCGACGCCGAGCGGAGTGCCGGGTCCACCTGATCGACCAAAACCCCTACCACACCCTCAAGACCCAACTCCATGAGGCCGCGATCCGACATACCTCGGTCGTCATCCCCATCGCCGACATCATCAAGAACCGTCCCATCCTCTTCCATGCCGCCACGGCCACCGGCATCGACCTAAACCGGCGTCGGGTCATGCTGGCAGGGAGCTCCCTCCCCTTCGACTACCTGGTCTTCGCCCTCGGCAGCCTGGCCAACTACTACAACATCCCGGGAGTGGCGGAGCACTCGTTCCCGCTACAAACGGCCGAGGACGCGGAACGGATCTTCCGTCACCTCCGCGGCCTGTGCGCCGCCGCCGGCAGTGAACCCAACCGGCAGGCGCGTCGGGATCGGTTGCGGTTCGTCATCGGTGGCGGTGGCCTCTCGGGGGTCGAGTTCGCGGCGGAGCTTGCCGACCATGCGGCCCTCTGCGTCCAGGACCATGCCCCGGCAGAGCCGGCAGATGTTGAGGTGGTCATCATCGAAGGGTCGGAGAGAATCCTCCCCGCCATGGAGGAGACGGTGGTCAAGCGGATCGAACAGAGGCTGCGGGCCAAGGGGATCAAGATCATGACCCGCGCCATGATCACCGCCCTGACCCCGGACACCGTAACCCTCTCCACCGGCGAGCGGATCAAGAGCGAGACCCTGATCTGGACCGGCGGCATCCGGGTCAGCACCCTAGCCGGGGAGAGCGGCCTCGCGGTCGGCCCCATGGGACGCATTGTGGTGGACGAGTTCCTCAGGGCGCGTGGGTACCCCTCGATCTCCGCCATCGGCGACAATGCCTTGGCGGTAAACCCCGAGACCGGCAGGCCGGTACCGGCGGCCGCGCAATTTGCCCTGCAGCAGGGCAGGCTGGTGGCCGAGAACATCCATGCGGCAGTGACCGGGGGAGAGCCAACCCCCTACCGCCCCAAACTCCTGGGCGAGGTCGTCAGCCTCGGCCGCCACTTGGCCGTGGGCTGGATGGCGCTCCCCCTCAGCAAAAAGATCACCTTTGTCGGTTTCCTGGCCAGCCTGCTCAAGGCGGCAACCACGGAAAAACACCTTTTCCTCCTGCGCAAGGAGAGCAGGAATTGGATCCGCTATTGAATAGCCGCGGTAAAGACCTCCCTCCTCCACCCCTCAAACCGCATCATCCACACTTGCCCCCCGCTCCCACTTGCGCATGACCACCGAACTGGTGGCCGCCACCACCCCGAAGGAGAAGACGCTGAGCACCAAGGGGAGGCCGGTGGCCTGGAAGAGGTCGATGAAGACCTTAATGGCGGCCACCAGTACCACCAAGCCGGCCACGGTCACGATCTCCATCGCTCTCTTGCGCAGGCCGAGAACCAACAGCAAGACAATGCCCACGTTGATGATCACACTCTGCATGCAGGCAAAGGCGGTGGCCGCATGCGCCACGGCCCCCGGCAGCAGGGCATAGAGCAGGAAACGGCAGGCGGCAAAGCCTTGGAAGAGCCCCAGCCCCAAGAGAATCACCGCCGCATAGTCCCCCCGGTCAAAGACGGTGAAGAAGGCGCTGTCGTAGGCGTCCGGCGGATGCAAACGGCACCAGCGGTAAAGCCTGAGGTTGACCACGGCCATCAGGCCGGCCACCGTCGCCCCAAGCAACCACCCCGTCTCACTGACGGCCAGGCTCCCATGCCTGAGCGCAAAGAGGAGGATAAAGAGCTGGAAGAGGTAGGAGATCACCCGGATGCCGCCGCTCTGCCAGTGGTCGGCCCGCAGGGTCAGGATGGCGGCGGCCACGGTCCAAACCGGTAAGGCCCACAAAGGTGGCACCGCGATGGCCAGGCCTTGGATAAGAAGGATGGTGGCCGCGGTCACGAACTCCTTGCCACCGGTGATCTCCCTATCCCCTCGCCGCGCCAACCAGGTGACCACCCCCAGATAGAGGGCCGAGACCAGGACCGTGACCATGCCGACCAGGTGCGGCCGGCCGAGCCAAGGGTCCGCGACGGCATTGGCGGCAAAAAAGGCCCCGCCCGCCACCACGGCTGGCCCGATGTGGTGAAATGCCCCCAGCTGCCCCTCCCCCCGCAAGGCCTGACGCAGGGAGGTAAAGGTGTAGAAGGCCCAGAAGATGAAGAGCAGGGGGAGGTAGAAGGGAAGCCCCATGGCCTTGACCGTGGTCGGCGCGAAGTGCAGGGCAAAGTTGAGCTTATATGCCCACAGCATCCAGAAGAGGATGGCAAAGGCCAGGGCGTACCAGCGCAGTGAGGGGGTGATCCGGCGGTCGGAGGCCAGATGGGCCGCCACGCTGTTGACCAGGACGATCAACCCCAGGAGGAGAAAGATGGGGCTCGGCAGGCCGATGGCAATCCCCACCAGGGTCGAGGCCAAGACCGCCACCATGAGCAGGGACTTGGACCGGCAGCGGATGCCGACCAGGACCACGAACACCTCGGCGGCCAGCAGAATCAGATTGACGGCTTCACCCGAGAGGGTGGAGAAGTGATTGCGGGTCTCGTAAATAATCGCGTAGAGCAGGATGGTGCCGCAGGTCTGGAAGACCGGCGCCAACAGACTCTGGCGGGCGTAGAGCACGGCACCGGCCACGATCAGGCCGACCGCATAGGCCATGCCCGCCCCCAGGCCGGCGGTCACGCCGATCATGCCGTTGTCGGTGATGGTGCGCAGGACCAGGGCCGCCACCATCATGAAACTTACCGCCGCCACCCGGGGCAAGAGCACCGCCTGACCCAGATGGGTCCAGGACTCATCCGCACGCTCCAAGGGGTGGGCGGGAGAGAACGCCATCACCTCTTCCGGGGGTTGCCGGTGGTGTGCTCTCTCGGCTACCACCGCCACGCCACGCCCCTGTTCCAGGGCCTCAAGCCGACTCACCAGGCCAGCCATCCGCTCCTTGGCCAGCAACAGCTCCTCGGTCAGCCAGTTGACCCGATCGTCCAAGGTCTTCAACTCTCTCGTCATAGCCCCCCCTGGTCAATAATTTCCCTGCGGCGACGCAATTTAATGCTTGCACATTTTTTCCGACCAATTTATCTTGACCGCACTCTGCCACAGAGTGGTACACTCCTGCCACAGTGTGGTACACATTTGTTTACATAGATCTTGGAAGTTGTCAATATTATTGTTAACCAACATGAAGGAGGTGCAGTATGAAAAACCATGCTTGGCGGCCGTTGATCGTAGTGATCGCCGGCGTTGCGCTCTTGCTCCTGGTGAGAGCGCAGGTGGTGCCGTCCGATTTCGGGGTGAATGGCAAGAACTTCACCTACGGCTTCCACCGCAAGGGGAGTATCGATGATTGGAAGGGGTTCAAGGTCAAGTACCGGGGCAAGGATTTCTGCCGGGAGTGCCATGAGGAGAAGGTGACCGAGAACCTGGGCTCACCCCACAAAACCATTGAGTGCGAGAACTGCCACGGACCGGCCATCGACCACCCGGACGACCCGGCGACCCTGACCGTGGACAAGAGTCGGGGGCTCTGCCTCCGCTGCCACGCCGCCCTGTCCTACCCCCAGAGCCACCGCTCGGAACTGCCGGCCATTGACCCCCAGGGGCACAACCCCGATCAAGAGTGCGTTGGCTGCCATAACCCCCACCACCCGAATCTGGAGGACATGTGATGAAATCCAGCAGAAGAACATTCCTAAAGACAGCCATCGGTAGCGGCATCGCCGCCGCCATCCCCCTCTCCGCCCTCAAGGTGCTCTCCCCGGCCGAAGTCAAGGCCTCGGTGGGTGATGACGCGGTGCGCTGGGTCTTTCTGGTCGATACCCGAAAGTGCGTGGGCTGCGGCCTCTGCGTCAAGGCCTGCAAGCTGGAGAACGAGGTCCCCTACGACCTGCCGGTGACCCGCACCTGGGTAGAGCGCTATGTGGAGACCAAGGACGGCAAGACCCACATCGACTCACCGGAGGGTGGTCGCGACGGCTTCACCAGCGCCAAGATCAGGGAGGAGGAGGAGATCCCGGCAAAGGAGATCACCAAGGCCTTCTTCGTGCCCAAGCTCTGCAACCAGTGCGAGAACCCGCCCTGCGTGCAGGTCTGCCCGGTGGGCGCCACCTATCAGACCAAGGACGGCGTGGTGCTGGTGGACCGGAGCTGGTGCATCGGCTGCGGATACTGCATCATGGCCTGTCCCTACGGAGTCCGCTTCTTCCACCCGGTCCACCGGACGGCGGAGAAGTGCACCTTCTGTTACCACCGGATCAGCAAGGGGCTCAAGAGCGCCTGTGTCCAGGCCTGTCCCTTCGAGGCACGCCAGATGGGCAATCTGAAAGACCATGACGACCCGGTCACCCAAATCATCATGACCCAGCGGGTTGCGGTTCTGAAGAGCGAGTATGGCACCAAACCCCAGGTCTATTACATCGGCCTTGACGAGATAGTGAGGTAATGACAATGACTGATCAACTACTAGTGCACGGATTGGAATGGACCATTAAGGACGGCTTTGTCTACCCCAATGAGTTTATCTACTGGAGCATCCAGATCGTCATGTACCCGTACATGACGGGGCTGGTGGCCGGGGCCTTTGTCCTCTCCTCCCTCTACCATGTCTTCGGCCAGAAGGACCTGCAAGGGATCGCCCGCTTCTCCCTGGTCTTCTCCCTGGCCCTGTTGCCCACCGCCATGATGCCGTTGATGCTCCACCTCCAGCAACCCTTGCGGGGGATCAACGTCATGTTCACCCCCCACTTCACCTCTGCCATCGCTGCCTTCGGCATCGTCTTCTCCACCTACGCGGTGATTGTCCTCAGCGAGATCTGGTTCGTCTACCGCCACTACTTTGTCGAACAGGCAAAGGCCCTGGCCGGCCAGCCCGGCCTGGGCAACACCCTCTTGCGCACCCTCTACACCGTCCTCACCCTGGGGGCCATGCGCACCGACGAAGCGGCCCTGGCCATCGACAAGCGAGGGGTCAAGATCCTGGCCGGCATCGGTATCCCGGTGGCCTGCTTCCTCCATGGCTACGCCGGCTTCATCTTCGGTTCGGTCAAGGCCAACGCCCTGTGGATGTCGCCCTTGATGCCGGTCATCTTCATCATGAGCGCCGTGGTCTCGGGTATCGCCCTCTGCATGCTGACCTACATCATTATTATGGAGTACAAGAAGTTACAGGCCACCTTGGCCAAGGGACGGGGGGACGAGACGGTGAAGGAGTTGGGCGGGGTGGAGATGGATGTCATCTTCAAGACCAGCCGCTACCTGATCGGCTTTCTGGTGGCGGCCATCTCGCTGGAGATGCTGGACCTGATCTTCAGGGGCTACACCGCCATGAAGTCGTGGGACATCCTGCGCACGGTCATGTTCCACGAGGACTTTGTCAAGATCTTCATCCTCCAGTACGGCTGCGGCAATCTACTCCCCTTCTTCCTGCTGATGCTGCCCCGGCCCACCATCAAACGGATGGTGGTGGCCCTGCTCCTGGTCCTGTTCGGGGTATTCATGATGCGTTGGAACGTGGTCATTGGCGGCCAGGCCTTCTCCCTCTCCTTTGAAGGGTTCATGCACTACAAGCTGCCGCTCATCCCCCACAACCTGGAGACTTACAAAGAGGGGCTGTTCGGGGTGCTGACCGTGGCCATCACCCCCTTTATCATCTTCTGGGGGATCAACAAGATCGTCCCCTCCTTGCAAAAGGTCTGAAAAGAGCGCATTAGGTTGTTTAGGCTGTAGGCTATGAGGTGTTCTCACCTACAGCCTACAGCCTGACCCTCTTCCGCCTACAAGCCATCTAGCCACTCCTCCATATCCGCCGGCATCGGCGCCGCAATTCGCATCTCCTCCCCGGTCCACGGGTGGACGAAGGCCAAAGACTCCGCATGCAGGGCCTGACGCCGGGATCTATCCGCCAATTGAGCAGCCAACGGCCGCTCGCGCCACCGCAAGAACTCCTCCTCGCTTAGGCCATAGAGTTTATCGCCCAAAATAGGGTGACCGATCGAGGCCAGATGGACCCTGAGTTGATGGGTACGACCGGTCCGCGGGTGCAAGCGCAGCAGGGTTCGGTCGCGCTGCCTGATCACCACCTGAAAGGCGGTCATGGCGGTCTTGGGCGCCAAGGCCCGGGGTCCCACGCAGTAGCGATAGCTGATGGCACTGTCAGGGTCGCGGCCAATGGGGGCGGCAATCACCCCCTCCTCCGCCGCCACCCTCCCCCGCACCACGGCCAGATACCCCTTGCTCACCTGCCGCCGGGAGAAGAGGGCGTTTAGAGGGGCCAGGAACTCCGGCTGTCGCGCCACCACCACCACCCCCGAGGTCTCGCGGTCCAAACGATTGACCACTCCGGCCTCTGGATACGGAGGGCAATGGACGTGGCGCAACTGGTAGAGGAGGTTATGGGTCAGCGAGCGGCCTTGGCGGTGGACCAGGAGGTTGCCGGGCTTGTTGACCCCAAGGAGCCACTGGTCCTCATGGATCACCCGGTAGGAGAGATCGGCCTCCGGCTCGGGAAACTCGCTCAGGTCCGGGGCAAAGCCGATGCAGTCCCCGGCCACCACCGCCACGTCCTCAAAACAGGGCTCGCCGTTTCGGAGGATCCGGCCCAAGGCGAGCTGGCGACGCCACTCATCCTCTCCCAGATAGGTGAAACGCTGGGCGAGATAACCCACCAAAAAACAGGTCTCAAATGCCGCTGGTACAGTGGAGGAAAAAATCATTTTCTCACGAAAGTTTTATTGCACAATCACTTATTTTGTGTCTATATAATTTTAGGCTCTTAGTTTTTTTCCATGTTACATCAATCAGAAGGAGTAGAAAATGCCAGAAGGTACAGTGAAGTGGTTCAATGCGAAAAAGGGGTTTGGCTTCCTTGAGCGGGACAACGGAGACGATGTCTTTGTTCACTTTTCAGCCATTCAGAGCGATGGATTCAGGACATTGAACGAAGGAGATAAAGTCAAATTCGACATTGTTGACGGCGAGAAAGGACCTTCCGCCGCCAATGTCAATCGCCTATAAGATCGCTATTCACCTCGCCAGCCATGACAGAGAGCCCGTGAATTCATTCACGGGCTCTCTGCGTTTAGGGCGCCAAGCAACAACATCAGGACGATAGCCATACGCCCTCGATGCCCATCGCCCTTCCCCCTCTCCCTAGCACCCTCCGCCCTGCCCTTCTTGATGGATTCTTGATGGCTTTGCCCCCCCTATTGATACCATCTTGATCTCTTCCGCGCTATAGTCGCGCACATCGATGGCAGGCGGACGAAACGCAACCCGAGGCAATAACGAGCGATCTTCCCCCCTCCCGCACCCCCCTGGATCGAATAGCATAGCCGATTTCGTCATAAAAAAAATCCACCGCTTTTTTTTGTTTCCCTCGACCGCATCCTGATCGAGTATTGTCGGTTTCGTGAAAACCACTCAACCGACGCTGGCACGCCCC
>CAYSFY010000051.1:8244-24214 GCA_964430285.1 uncultured Desulfobulbia bacterium | reverse complement strand
CTCCTTGAGCTTGGCCATGAAGCGGTCGACCGTCTCCACCGGGGTGCAGGCCTTGTCCTGGTCGTAGGTGTAGTGTTTTTGGCAATCGTGCAGACGAATGGGTTTCTTTTCCATGATCATGACCTCACTGCTTTGACGGGTCAAGGCCCGCCACTCTTGAAGAATAAAAGGGCAGGGGTGTCAACGGTTTGTGTAACGGAGTGGCACTATAGTTAATTCGCGGCTAAAGTGCAATTTTTTTTGCTCTGGGGGGGAGGCGAGAAGGTAAGGACGCCATTGCCTAGCGCAAGGCCGGGTTGAAATAGCCAAAGCGCAAGCGGGGGAAGTGTGTTTTGATGGCGGTCAGCCACTGTCTGATGCCTTGGGCCGCGGCCTCCCGGGGGTGGCGGATGGTGGCCAGATACCAGTCCGGGTCCATGTTCAGGTTGCGGAGCTGGATGAAGTCCGGCTGGTACTCGCTAACCAGCTGGCAGAAGGCCTCGGTCTCGGCGGGGGAGTCGGTCACCCCCGGGCAGATAAAGTAGTTCAGGGACACGAAGCGGTCGCGCTTTTTCATCTCGCGGATGGAGCGGCGCACGGAGGTGAAATCGAACCCCTTGGGCCGGTAGTAGAGGCTGTGCTCCAGGGGGCGGGCGCTGTTCATGCTGACCCGGATGCTGTCCAGACCGGCCTCGGCCAGACGGGCGACCGCATCCGGCAGGCTGGCGTTGCTGTTCAGGTTGATGGTGCCCCGGCTGGTCTGACGGCGGATGGCGCGGATGGCCTGCTCGATGGTGGCGGCCTGGAGCAGGGGTTCGCCCTCGCACCCCTGGCCGAAACTGACTAAACCGTGGTTGACGGCCTCCAGATGGGGGACCGCCACCGCGCAGATTTCATTAGGGGTGGGCACGAACTTGATGCGGTCCTGGGTGGAGGGACAGCAGCCGGAGGGTTGCAGGGAGATGCAGCCCACGCACTCGGCATTGCAGGCCGGCGAACAGGGCAGCGGGGCCTCCTCCCGGCCTTGGAAGAGGTTCTTGGCCGCCGGGCAGCCATAGGTCAGGCTGCATTTGCCCAGGTGCTGGATCAGGCGGTTTTCCGGGTGTCGCTTGAGGGCGGCCTTGGTCCGGGTCCGGATCCGCTTGGGGTCGAATTGACTGGCATCCTGGCGCGGGCTGGGGTCACTGCGGAAGGATGCCACCCAGAAGCGATTGTCATGCCAGCCCACGGCGGTGTAGGCAAAGAGCGGCAGGGGCGGGGTGGCATCGTCCGGCTTTTCAAAGGCTGCCGAGAGGATGGTGGTGTGGGCCGGGGCCACAAAGGCGGCTACCGCCTGGATGCCTTCGGCCGGGTCGTAAGGGTTGTCAAGGAGTCTGGCGGCTTGACCATCCGCCGGATCGAAGCCCACCGGCAGCCGGTCGGGGAGGACAAAGAGTTCGCTCCCCTCCGGCAGGGGGATGAGATCGTAAAGCTCGGGGCGGCGATAGTGATAACCGCTTCGGCCTGCCATGCCTAGATCGGGGAACTCCTGAATCTCTCCTTTGCGGTTGGCAAACAGTAGGCAGGGGAGCTGGTCAGGGTGGCTTGGGTGCATGATAACAGCGGTTGCCCCCCTGACGGGCGGCAGGCAAGGGATCAGGAGCCTTGCGGCCTGATCTTGCTCAACACGGAATCGACCACGCGATAGATCTCCTGGTCGTCGCCAAAGACATCCTGGACCTTGGGGTGCTGGACCAGATCTTCAATGATGTACTGGGTGAGATAGAGGCTGACGAAGTTGGCGTTGCTGATCAAGGAGCGGATGGGGGCGATCTTGAACTGCATATCGAACTCTTCCATGTCCGCCAGCTTGGTGAACAGGGTACAGAAGACATCCCGCAGGTCGCGATCGGAAGTGGTCTCGACGATATGTTCATCCATGAGACGCTGCACCAGCTTAGTGGAGAGCTCCTCGGCATGCTTGAAACAGGCCTGCATCATAAAGCGCCGTTCACGCTCCCTATCTCTGTCAATGGCCTTGACCGCCTTGTCGCCAGCGCCATACGGATTACTTGTTCTTGCCATGCCTCTCCCCTTGTAGGTGAAATGATTTGTCGAACTGGTCGTTGATTATCGTGTGATTGGGTGGGGTACGAGAGAGGCGGCTAACTTTTTGTGGCCACCCCTCCTCCTCTCGTGTCCCGTGGTCCCTCTCAAATACCATAAAATAATTGATTCAGAAAATAAATTAAAGTAAAGGATGTATTTTTTTATCGTAACTTCATGAATTGGAGGGGAAGAATGACGCATGCAGCCAAATCCATGAGCAAGAGCTTGACCATCCTCATCCCGGAAGGGGTGGTGCCAGTGCCCATGTTAAACACGGTGACCGAACTGGTCCGCCGGTATGACCTGGGGCTCTATCTCTCCACGGCCCAAAATCTACGTCTGTTGGATATGAGGGAAGAGGACGAGCCGGCCATCCGCGCCGCCTTGGCCGAGGCCGGGGCGGAAGTGAAAGGGCCGGGTAAGTTCCCGAAGCCCAAGATCTGCGTGGGGGGGAAGTACTGCTCCCTTGGTCTGGTGGATACCATGGCCCTGTCGCGCAAGATCCTTGCCGCTTTCAAGGGGCGGGGGCCATTCAAGCCCAAATTCAAGATTGCCATTGCCGCCTGTCCCGCCTCCTGTTCCGATGCCCTGCTGACGGATATCGGCATCAAGGCCACCCGGGCCGGATTCGAGGTCTTTGCCGGTGGCAAGGGCGGCCCTTTCCCCAAGATCGGTCGCAGGATTGCCAAGGGGGCGGATGAGGAGCAGGTGCTGGCCATGATCGAGCGGCTGGTCGCCTTCCATGGGGAGAAGACCGAAAAGAAACAGCGCTTTGCCAAGCTGATGGAGGAGCCTGATTTCCCGTATCCGGAGGTGTGAGGGGAGAGGTTAGCCTGGAGGTTGATTAGGCTGTAGGCTGTTAGCCAGGGCGTAAGGCCGGTCGTCTTTTTGGTCTGTTTACCTACACCCTATAGCCGCACAGCCTACAGTCCATGCAGGTCCTCACCCTTTCAGTGAGTCATCAAGCTGATCGTAGAGGTCTGGATAGAGCCGTTTGGCACACTTCGGGCAGATGCCATGGGTGAACTCGGCGTCGGTGCGGTGTTGGATATACTCCTCGATCTTGCTCCAGTTGCCCTCTGGGTCACGAATTTGACGGCAGGATGAGCAGATGGGCAGGAGGCCGGTCAGGGTCTTGACCTGGGCCAAGGCCTCGGTCAACTTGTTGATCAGTTGCTCTTTCTCCGCTTCCGTTGCGCGCCGGGTGGCGATCTCCTGACTGAGGGCCTCATTGGCGTTGGTGAGCTCTTCGGTGCGCAAGCTCACTCGGTCTTCAAGCTCGTCATGGGCCTTACGCAGGGCCAGGACGGCCGCGTTCTTCTCCTGGATGTTTTTGCTGGCGCTGATGAAGGCCAGGAGCACGTTGACCATGAGTCCCGTCGCCATAATGATGACGGAGTAACTGACCTTACGCAACAGAGACCTGAGCTCATTTCTGGCGTCGGTATTGTCGTAATAGATTTCAAAGGCGCCGACAAACGAGGGGCCGTACATGATGGGCACATAGGTCTCCACGACGTCGACGGGCATGGTTTGACCCTCCATGGAGACGGTATTTTTTTGCACTACTTTGGTGTAGAGTTGGCCTTGGGCAACGACATCAAGAAAATACTCATGGGTGTTGATCTGACCGATATCCGGCTTGTCGGTAGAGTAGATGATGGTGCCGTCCGGCTTGAAAATTTTGACCTTGATGATCTGAAACTCATGCTGCAGTGCGAGGAGTTGTTGTTCCTTTTGGGCGGAGAGCGCGGTGGCGTTGTACTCCTTGGCCTCCGGGAACAGGGTCAAGGCGATATAGTTGGCAACCTTGACCGCCTCCCGTTCCGAAGTGGAGGTGACAAAATTGACAAAGGCCGGATCAACATAAAGGATGATGTACAGCGGAAAGCTGATCAAGGCGATGATCGAGGCCAGGATGATGCCGGTCAAGGTGTTGGCTTTGCTCATAGGGTGGGACTCGTGAGGGGGATGATATCAGGGGCTTTGCCCTTGCCCGAATTTGATGAATAGTCCGTAAACTATTTTGGTTATGCTGTGAATAGCGGCCTTGCGGGTCGACAACCGGTTATTCGCCAGGTACTGTCTGTATGCTTCGTTTTAGCAAGGTATGCCCTCATAAGTCAACACTATAAGTACCTGGTTAAGTTGTTTGGTTTGTAGGTTGTAGGCCAGAAAGCGGAAGAGTTGACGGCCTGGGCACGTCCCATGGCTCGTGCTTTTTTGCTGCTGAGCGATGAAGGCCTAGAGGCGGTGTAACTCAATATCGACGAGAACGAGGAGAGAAATAAAAATGGAAGAGGCAATCATTGACGTGGTCATCGTCGGGGCCGGGCCGGCCGGGCTGCAGGCCGCCCTGCACGCCGCTCGAAAAAAGGCCTCGGTGGTCGTTTTGGGCAAGGGTGCGGGGAGTAGTATCTATACCGCCCATGTGGAGAACTATCTCTGTGTCGCTGGCGTCACCGGAGGCGGCGAGATGCTGGCCATCGGCCGGCAGCAGGTCAGGGATGCGGGGGCGGTGATCCGGGAAGAGGATGTCCTCCGCATTGAAGCGGGGGAGGAGGCCTTTGCCGTTGAGACGGAAAAAGGGGGGTGTCGGGCTCGGACCATCATCCTGGCCACCGGCACGGCCCGTAAGAAGTTAAAGGTCCCGGGGGAGAAGGAACTGGCGGGCCGGGGGGTCAGTTATTGCGTCGATTGCGACGCCAATTTCTTCCGGAACGCGCCGGTGGCCGTGGTCGGCAACGGCAGCGCCGCCGTGGACGGGGCCTTGACCTTGTTGGGTTACACCCCGCGGGTCTTCCTGGTGGCCCGGGAACTCGACATCACCGATGAACTGCGCCGCAAACTCGAGGCCAGCGCGGTGGCCCGCCGGGAAGGGGTATGGGTGGAGCGGATCCAGGGGGAGACGGCGGTGGAGTCGATCCTGCTCACCGATGGCGGTACCCTGGCGGTGGAGGGGGTCTTTGTGGAACTGGGGGCCAAGGGGGCGATAGAGTTGGCCGTCAACCTGGGCGTGGCCCTGGACATGGACACCATGACCCATATCGACACCAACAAGCGGCAGGAGACCAATATCCCCGGCATCTATGCCGCCGGCGATATCGCCGGCCAGCCCTATCAGATGGCCAAGGCCGTGGGCGAAGGGTGCGTGGCCGGCTGGGAGGCGGCCAATTTTGCCAACCGTTACAAGCGTCATGGCAAAAGTTGATGGACCCGCAAGCCGAGGACGAGCGCTTCATGGCCTTGGCCTACGCCGAGGCGGTGGCGGCCGGCCTGCGCCATGAGGTGCCGGTGGGCGCCGTATTGGTGGGCGCCGACGGCACGGTCTTGGCCCGGGCAGGCAATCGCACCATTGAACTCTCCGACCCCTCGGCCCATGCCGAGGTCCTGGCCCTCAGGGCTGCCGGGGTCAGGCAAGGGAATTATCGTCTCGTGGGCGCCACCCTCTTTGTCACCCTCGAGCCCTGCCTGATGTGCATGGGGGCGATGATCCACGCCCGGTTGGCCCGCCTGGTTTTCGGGGCCTTGGACCCCAAGGCCGGGGCCGCGGTGAGTCGTTACCGGATCGGTTGCGACCAACTTCTGAACCACTCCTTGGCGATTGCCCATGGGCCAATGGCTTGTGTCTGCGGCGAGTTGCTTTCGGATTTTTTTCGGGCCAGACGCAGTGGGGGTAAGGGGAGGGGGGGCGAGGGAGCAGACGAGGCGCATTAATCAAAAAAAAAGGCAGGGCCTGTTGGCCCTGCCTTTCCAAGGAGGAGTAAAAGGAGAGGACAGATCACCTTTTGAACCCACTATGCTACAATGTGGTGGTTGTGTCAAGCGTAAAAAAAAGTTGCGATGAAAAAAATATTGGCTAGGGAGGGCTACGCGGGCCCATCCCCCACTCCAGCGCATCAATCGCGAGCAGGCGAGGGAAACCATGGATATCAAGGCTGGCATCAAGAAGTTGTTCGGGGGCTCGGCGCGGTGCTGCGAGGCCGATGAACTCCTGGCCGGGGTGCGGCGAGCCTACTCGGCAGCGGCCACTGACCCGGGGCGGACGCACCCCTTTCCGGTGGGCAAGGCCTTTGCCCAGGGGGTAGGGTATTCGCCATCCTTGTTGGACAGCCTGCCGGCGGAGGCGGTTGACTCCTTTGCCGGGGTAGGCCCGGTGGCCGGGTTTGCGGAGATTGAGCCTGGGGCCCGGGTTCTGGATATCGGCTGCGGGGCGGGTCTCGACTCTCTGCTTGCGGCCCGCAAGAGCGGGGTCGGCGGTCGGGTGGTGGGACTTGATTTCAGCCACGCCATGCTGACCCAGGCCATGGTCGCCGCGCGTCGGGTCGGGGAGGGAACCATCCTCTACTGTTGTGGCGATGCCGGCCATCTGCCCTTGGCGACCGCCTCCGTGGATGTGGTGCTGGCGAACGGTATCTTTAATTTGAACCCGGAGCGCCAGGGGCTGTTTCGGGAGATGGCCCGGGTGCTGAGGCCGGGGGGAAGGGCCTTTGCCGCCGAGCTGGTCTTTACCCAGCCGCAGAGTGCCCAGGGGGTGCGGGACATCAACGACTGGTTGTCCTGAATTGCCGGGGCCAAGGAGGGCGGCGCCTTCCTGGAGGAGTTCATGGCGGCGGGCTTTCGCGAGGCCACCATAGTCAGGACTTCCCGCAATGACCGCACCCGGCACCCGGATCTTGTCGCCGCCGAGGTGCGGGCCATTCGTTAGTGCCCCAAGAAGAAATATGCCCCACAAAGATGTATTTGCAACCACGAAGCCCACGAAGCGCACGAAGTTTTTTTTCTTGTCTCCTCGTGTCCTTCGTGGGCTTCGTGGTAAATCAATTCAACCAAACATTAAAGAGGATTTCCAATGAGCGAATTCAACAATGTCACTGTAGTTAAGAAGGCCAACATCTATTTCGACGGCAAGGTCACCAGCCGGACCATTATTTTTGCCGATGGCAGCAAGAAGACCCTGGGGGTGATGCTCCCCGGCGAGTATGAATTTAATACCGCCGATCCGGAGATCATGGAGATCATGAGCGGCGACCTGGAGGTGAGCCTGCCGGGTGGGCAGGGGTGGCAAACTATCCGGGGCGGTGAATCCTTCGAGGTCCCGGGGCATGCCAAGTTCGGTTTGCAGATTAAGACCATCACCGATTACTGTTGTTCCTTTGTCAAGGCTTAGTGCGCTACGGCGGTAGGGTGATAGGGCGTTAGGCGGTGGGCGCGGACTGCCCTGTTGACCAGGGCAAAGGCCTTAACTCTCGGATGATCCTTGGCCATTACTCCCTCGGCCGACACCCCGCCTCCCTACGCAGTGACCAGTAGGGAGCGCAACATGGGCGTATGCTGACCGGGGCCGAGCTGATCTTTGCGCTGACCTATGGCGGAGTGGCCATTGGCCGCATCCCCGGTCTGCGTCTGGACCGCACCGGCATCGCCGTGCTCGGGGCCATCGCCATGATCAGCGGCGGCTTTGTCACCCTGGAGCAGGCCGTCCGCGCGGTTGATTTTCCCACCATCCTCTTGCTCTATGCCTTGATGATCATCTCCGCCCAGCTCCGTCTGGGCGGTTTCTACACCTGGGTCGCGGTGCGGATCACCACCCTTCTCCGCCGCCCCCGTCTCTTCCTGCTGGCCGCCATGGCGGCCAGTGCCCTGCTGTCGGCCGTTTTGGCCAACGATATCGTCTGCCTCGCCTTCACCCCGGTGTTGATCCATACCGTGTCAACCGCGGGGTATCATCCCTTGCCGTTTTTGCTGGGGCTGGCCGTGGCCAGTAATATCGGCTCGGCGGCCACCCTGATCGGCAACCCCCAAAATATGCTCATCGGTCAGGTCGGTCGCCTGGATTTTCGCGCTTTTGTGGGGTGGAGCACAATCCCTGTTGTGTTTTCCCTGCTGGCGGGGTATCTGCTGATCTGTCTCGCTTACCGGGGACGCTTGACAACACCGGCCCCGGGGCTCGTCACCTCGACCCTGGCCCCGGATTGGCCGCCGGTGAATGCCTGGCAGTCCGGGAAAGGGTTGGTGGCGGTCATGGTGCTGATGGCGCTCTTTTTCACCGCCATGCCCCGGGAGTTGTCGGCCATGGCCGTGGCCGGGGTGCTGTTGTGTAGCCGTCGCTTGGAGTCCCGTCAGATCCTCAAATTGGTGGACTGGCAGCTCCTCACCCTCTTCTGTGCCCTGTTTGTGGTGGTTCAGGGGGTGAGCCAAGACGGCTTGCCGCTCAGGATCATGGCCGCCTGCGCCCGGCAGGGGGTGCAACTGGCCGATCTGCCGACCTTGACCGGCCTCTCCACCCTCCTGAGCAATCTGGTCAGTAACGTGCCGGCCACCGTGTTGCTCATAAAATTTTTGGACCCCAATCGTCTTCTTGAGTGGTATACTCTGGCCATCTCCAGTACCTTTGCCGGCAACCTCTTGATTATCGGCAGCATCGCCAATCTGATCGTGGTGGAGCAGGCCGGGGCCATGGGCGTGACCGTGGGCTTTGCCGAACATGCCCGCACCGGAATCCCGGTAACCCTGATCTCGCTCGCGATCTTGCTGGGCTGGCTGTGGCTGGTGGGTGGTTAAATTACAATTTGAGAATTACGAATTACGAATGATTGAATCTACTGATTTAATTCATAATTCGTAATTTTTAATTCGTAATTATTTAAACAACTTCCTTCGGTATCCTCTGTAGATGAAGAACAAATCCATTATCATCACCCTTGTCCTGTTGGTGGGGGCAATCCTGTTAGGGAAGATCTTGTGGCCGGCCGCCCCGGACTCCGAGGAGACGGGGACGGCCCCGGTGAGGACGGCCATTGCCCGCATCTGGCCCCTGAAGGTGGTGGTCGAGGCCACCGGCCGAGTGGTGCCGGAGCGGGAGGTGGAGATCAAGTGCAAGGCCAGTGGCGAGATCATCACGCTACCGGTGGAGGTGAGTCAGGAGGTGCGGCAGGGTGATCTCTTGGTCCAACTCGACCCGTTGAATGAAGAGCGTGCCGTCAAGCGCGGCAAGGCCACCCTGGTGGCGGCACGGGCCAAGGTCGCCCAGACCCGGCTCAACCTCTCCATGGCCGAGCGGGATTTCATCAGCGAACAGAGCCGGGCCAAGTCCGGTCTGGATGCGGCCAAGGCCAAGGCCAAGGAGGCCGAGGCCATGCTCACCCGGATCAGCGCCCTGGTGGACAAGAAGATGGCCAGTCAGCAGGAGCTGGAGGCGGCCAAGAGCGCCAGTGCCGCGGCCCAGGCCGACCTGCAGGGTGCCCAAGCCCGGATTCAGGATCTGGAGAGCAAGAAGGAGCTGATTGGGGCGCGGCGGCAGGAGGTGAGCATGGCCGAGGCCGAGGCCGAAATCGATCAACTCACCCTCTCCGATGCCGAGCAGCGTCTGGCCGATACCAAGGTCCTCTCCCCCATTGACGGGGTGGTGGCCAGCCGCGAGGTCCAGATCGGCCAGATCATCGCCTCCGGCATCAACAACGTCGGCGGCGGCACCACCATGATGACCATTGCCGACCTCACCCACATCTATGTCCTGGTCTCGGTGGATGAGAGCGACATCGGCCGGGTGGCGGCGGGCCAACCGGCCCGGGTGACGGTGGACTCTCACCCGGACGAGGTGTTTAAGGGGGAGGTGGTGCTGGTGGCCACCAAGGGGGTCAACACCTCTAATGTGGTCACCTTCGAGGTCAAGGTGGAGGTTACCGGCGACAACCGCGCCCTGCTCAAACCGGAGATGACCGCCAATGTCAGCATCGTTACCAAGGATAAGTTGGACAGCCTGTTGGTGCCGGTGACCGCGCTGGAAAGGAAGAAGGGGTTGAGCTGGTTGACCATCCTGAAAAAGGACGACACCACCGACCGCCGGCTGGTGACCATCGGCGACAGCAACAGCGAGTTTGTCGAGATTCTGAAGGGGGTGGAGGTCGGCGAGATCGTGCTTTTGGCCCCGGAGGGTGGGCAGAGCCGCTGGCAGTCCGACAAGAAGGAGCGGGAGGACCAGGCCAAAAAGGGCTCCTCGGCCCGGGAAGACCGGATAAAGATGCGGTTGATGGGAGGCGGCAAGGGTAAATGATTGTCGGTTTCGCAAAAACGGCTCAACCGACGCTGGCACGCCCCGTAACACATTGAAATTACATCGGCAGATGCTCAGATTCATGAATTCTTGCGAGACCATCAATGATTGAGACCCGCGACCTGCGCAAGACCTATCTCTTTGGCGAAACTCGGGTCCACGCCCTGGACGGGGTGACCATCCGCATTGCGGCCGGCGAGATGGTGGCGGTCACCGGCCCGTCGGGGAGCGGCAAGTCCACCTTGATGCATATCCTGGGGTGCCTCGACACCCCGGATGCGGGGGCGTATCTTTTGGAGGGCGAGAATGTCGCCACCCTCTCCCCCAATCGCCTGGCCACGGTCCGCAACCGGCGGATTGGCTTTGTCTTCCAGTCCTTCAACCTGCTCCCCAGGGTCTCGGCCCTGGAGAACGTGGAACTGCCCCTGCTCTATGCCGGCCGTGGGGACGCCCGCGCCGTGGCCAGCCAGGCCTTGGAGATGGTGGGGCTCGCCGACCGCATGGACTACGACCCCAGCCGCCTCTCCGGGGGCCAACGCCAGCGGGTGGCCATCGCCCGGGCCATGGTCAACGATCCAGCCATGATCCTGGCCGATGAGCCCACGGGCAATCTCGACTCCCTCACCGGCCTGGAGATCATGGACCTCTTCCGCGAACTGAACCAAGCCGGCCGGACCATCATCATGGTCACCCATGACTTCCAGGTGGCGGGCTACTGCGGCCGGCAGATCCGTTTCCGCGACGGCCGGGTGGTGGAGGAAGGGCAATGCTGAACTGGACCCTGATCAAGATCGCCTGCAAGAGCCTGATGGCCAACTCCATGCGCACCTTTCTGGCCATGCTCGGCATCATCATCGGCGTGGGGGCGGTGATCTCCATGCTGGCCCTGGGGGCCGGGGCCAAGGCCCAGGTGATGAACCGCGTCACGGCCATGGGCACCAACCTCCTGGTGATCAGGCCCGGCGGCGACTTTCACGGCGGGGTGCGCTCCGAAGCCAACAAAACCCTGAAGCTTGAGGATGCCGAGGCCATCCTGCGCGACCTCTCCCAGGTGGAGGCGGTGGCCCCCTTGGTCATGGGCCGGGCCCAGGTCAAATACTTTAACCAGAACATGAACACCACCATCACCGGTGCCACCTTGACCTACCTCTCCATGCGCTCCTTCGAGGTGGAGAAGGGGCAACCCTTCTCGGCCCTGGAAGACGAGCACGTGGCCCGGGTGGCCCTCCTGGGGGCCAACGCGGCGGAGCTGTTGTTCGAGGAGCAGAACCCGGTGGGCGAGGTGATCCGCATCAAGAGTGTCAACTTCAAGGTCATCGGCGTGTTGAAGGCCAAGGGGGATCAGGGGTGGTTCAACCCCGACGACATGGTGGTCATCCCCTTTGCCACTGCCATGAAGCAGATCCTGGGCCAGGACTACCTCTCCGAGATCGACGTCAAGGTGGCGGACGGGGCCGACTCCTCCCTGGTGGAGGAGCGCATCACCGCCATCCTGCGTACCAACCACCGGCTGCGGCCCGAGGTGGAGGATGACTTCCACGTCAGGAATCAATCGGAACTGGTGGAGATGGCCTCCTCCTTCACCCAGACCTTCAGCCTGCTCCTGGGCGGTATTGCCAGCATCTCGCTGATTGTCGGCGGCATCGGCATCATGAACATCATGCTGGTCACCGTTACCGAACGGACCCGGGAGATCGGGGTGCGCAAGGCCATCGGTGCCCGGGAGTGGGATATCCTGCGCCAGTTTCTGCTGGAGTCGATCCTGATCAGCGGCCTGGGCGGCATCCTCGGTATCGGCCTGGGGCTGGCCGTGGGTTGGGGTTTTGGCCGCTTCACGGACTTTACCATGCTGGTCGAGGGACGCAGCATCGTCTTGGCGCTGGTGGTATCGGCCTCGGTGGGCATCTTTTTTGGTTACTATCCGGCCCGCCGCGCCGCCAAGCTTAACCCTATCGAGGCCTTGCGTTACGAATGAAAATGCGTCTCTCCGTCACCGGTACCATGGTGCCCCTTATCGTGTTTACCCTCCTCTCCTGCGCCTGCGTTAAGGAGATGCGGCCGAGCCACCTGATGTCGAGCCCGCGGATTGCCGGCGAGACCCAGGTCAAGGCCCTGCTTGGCGCCCGGGATCAGGGGCTGGTGGTGCCCGCCGTGGTTGTCCCCAAGGTGGAGAGCGAGCCCGGGGCACCGCTCCGCCTCTCGCTCAGGGAGGCGGTGTTGAGTGGCCTGGAGCACAATGAGAGCTTCCGTGTCGAGCGGCTGAAGCCCACCATCAGCCGCACTGCCGAAGAGGTGGAACGGGCGGCCTTTGACCCGCAACTCACGGCCCAGGGGAGCCATACCCATGGCCAGGACGGCAGGACGGGCACCACCCAGCTCTCGACCAGCAACATCGGGACGCTGCAGGGTAACGATGCCGAATCGACCCTGCTGGGGCTCGGCCTGACTCAGGCCACCCCCCTCGGGGCCACGGTGGAGTTGAATGCCGACCAGGAGCGGGTTACGGACGATGAACTTGCCACCCACGGCCAACAGCAAAACTGGGACCTGACCGTCACTCAGTCCCTGCTGCGCGGCCGGGGACCAGGGGTGAATCTGGCCCGTCTCCGGCAGAGCCGGCTGGACACCGAGATCTCCCTCTATGAACTGCAAGGGGCGGCCGAGGCCTTGGTGGCCCAGATCGAGAAGGGGTATTGGGATCTGGTCCTGGCCGATCGTTCCCTGGCCATCTATCAGCACTCCTTGGCCATTGCCCAGGCGCAGGTCGCCGAGGTCAACGAGCGCATCAAGGTCGGCGCCCTGGCCGAGAACGAGGCGGCAGCGGCAGCGGCCGAGGCGGCGCTGCGCCATCAGCAGTTGATTGCGGCCCAGGGCACCGTGGCCAAGGCGCGGCTCAACCTGCTCCGTTACGTCAACCCCGCGGGCCTTGCCGACTGGGCGGCCCAGGTTAAGCTCACCGATACCCCGGAAGGGGAGGGGATGGCGGTGGACCAGGTGGAGAACCACGTGGCTGTGGCCTTGAGCAAACGGCCCGACCTGAATCAGGCCCGCCTGCAGGTGCGGCGCCAGGACCTGGAGGTGGTGCGGACCAGAAATGGCCTGCTCCCCAAACTCGATCTCTTTCTCTCCCTGGGTGGCTCCCGTTTCACCGACTCCTTTGCCGGTCAAGAGGAGCAGCTGACCAAGCAACACGCCTATACCGGCGGCCTGACCCTGGAGCTGCCCCTGGCCAATCGCGCGGCCAAGGCCCGACACGCCGCAGCCGGCTGGTCTCTGGATCAGGCCCGCGCCGCCCTGGCCAACATGGAGCAGCTGGTGCAGGTGGATGTACGCTCCGCCCATGTGGATGTGGAGCAGCTCTTGGCCCAGGTCAAGGCCGCCACCGCCACCCTCCTCTTGCGGGAGAAGACCCATGCCCTGGAACTGGAGAAGTTTCGGCTTGGCCGCTCCACCACCCTGTTGGTGGCCCAGGCCCAACGCGACCTGCTGGCTAGTCAGCTGGCCTTGGCCGAGGCGGTGGTCGGTGTCCGCAAGGCCTTTCTTGATCTCTACCGCCTGGAGGGTTCCCTGCTCGCCCATCGAGGGATCGAATAACTCGCCATGATGACCCGACTGACCATCAAGAACAGACTGTTGGGCAACAGCGGCGTGCTTTTGGGGCTGTTCGTGCTGGCCCTGGCCGTCCATCAGCTCGCCTTGAGCCGGGTGGAGTCCACCTTCATGCAGGTGGAGGAGAATCGGCGCCACTTTGACGAGAAGGCGTGGTCGATCAAGGCGTCGATGCAGGAGACCCGGCGGGCGGTCTCGGAGTTTGCCCTGCATCGGGAGTTGATGGCCGCCGATCAGGCAGAGCAGGGTCTGGTCGAGATGCAGCGGCTGGCCCTGGATATGCGGCAGTTCGCCGAAGCGCGTCAGAACCGGGAGTTCGCCTCCCAGGCCGGGGCCATTGCCGATGCGGTCACCGCCTTTGGCCGGCTCTTCCGCGAGGTCCGCGAGGCCAGGGCGCGGCGGGGGTTAACTCCCGATAGCGGCGTGATGGGGCAGATGCGGGCGGCGATCCACCTGCTCTTTAATGAGCATACCATGGAGCATGCCGTTGATCCCGTGCTGAAGGACCTCTTCATGGTGCAGATCATCCTCCGGGGGAACGATTTCAAGAGCGAGAAGGCGCGCAGCAGGGCCTTGGATGGCGCCGTGGCCACCTTTGTCCAGCGTTTCAACACCCGAGTGCCGGACACGGAGAAGTTCCGGGAACTCTATGACCAGTTTGCGGCCTATCAGCTCTCCCTCCACTACTACCTGGTGGCGACGGCCACCCCCGGTGACCCCGGCCACTTGGCCCGGGTGGCCGGGGCGGTGGAGCGGGACTACATGGCCTTGGGCAAGGGGCTGTTGCAGAACGATGTCGGTAATGTCGAGGCCATGGTCCTGCAGATCAGGCGTCACGAGAAGGACTACCTCGAGCGGGGGACTCAGGCATCCATCGATCTGACCCATCAGGCCGCGCAAGCGCTACGGGAGGCCTTTGCCAGCTCGGAGGTCTCCACCTCGGACCAGGATGACGTCAACCGTATCCTGGATGAGTACCTGAAGAATTTTAATGCCCTGGTGGCCATTGACCGCGAGTTGCGGGACATCGATGACCGGCTGCAGGTGGAGTCTCGCCGGATTGAGGGGGCGGTGGAGACCATCCTGGCCTCGGCCATTGCCAAGGATGACCACGCCGAGGCCGAGGCCAACGCCATCGCCAAGCTGGCCAGCCTCCTCTCCATCGGCATCTGTCTGGTCGCCATGCTGGTCGGGATGTGGCTTACCTTGGCGGTCAATCGTACCATCACTCGCCCCCTGCATGCGCTGCTGGAGGCGGTGAACCGGGTGACGGAGGGGGATTATCGCGCCAGGATCACGGTGCGGGCCAGCGACGAGTTTGGCCGCTTGGGTACGATGTTCAACCGCATGGCCGAGGCCATTGGCGCCAGTTACTGGCTGACCCACGGCCGCAATCAGATCTCCGAGCAACTGCGGGAGGACAAGGAAGAGGAGCGACTCTGCCGTGACATCATTGTCTTTCTGGCTCACTATCTGGGCGCCCAGGTCGGGGCCTTCCATGTGGTGCAAACGGATGGCAGCCTGAGGCTCGTGGCCAGTTTCTCCCTGACCACCATGGGCCGCTTGACCCAGGAGACCAAGCCCGGCCAGGGGCTGGTGGGCGAGGCGGCCCTGGGCCGGGAGTTGATGGTGGTTAACGACCTGCCGCCTAATTATCTACGCTTGGAGTCGGGCCTGGGCGGGGCCGTGCCCTCAAGCCTGCTGCTGTTGCCGGTGACCTGGCTGAAGGAGGTGCGGGGGGTGGTGGAGCTGGCCTCCTGCATCCCCTTTACCAAGGAGCAGTGCGCCTTTTTGACCGAGGTGGCCGAGGCCATTGCCATTGCCCTTTACTCCTGCCGGCAGCGGCGGGAGACCATTACCCTGCTCGCCGAGACCCAGCGTCAGGCCGCCATCCTCCAGACCCAGCAGGAGGAGCTCAGGGCCGCCAACGAAGAGTTGGAGGAACAGACCCAGGCCTTGCGGCAGAATGAGGAGGAGTTGAAGACCCAGCAGGAGGAGTTGCAGGCCGCCAATGAGGAGTTGGAGGAGAAGAGCGAGTCCTTGGCCCACCAGAACAAGGATATCGAACAGAAGAACCAGGAGTTGGAAGAGGCCTGGCGGGATATCGACGGCCAGGCCAGGGAGCTGGCCGCGGCCAGCCGCTACAAGTCGGAGTTCCTGGCCAACATGTCCCACGAACTGCGTACTCCCTTGAACAGCTTGCTGCTCCTGGCCCGCAACCTGACCCAGAACAAGGGG
>CAYSFY010000051.1:802-8200 GCA_964430285.1 uncultured Desulfobulbia bacterium | reverse complement strand
AATCTGGAGCCCTCCCAGGTCGAGTCGGCCCAGATCATCCATAACAGCGGTCAGGACCTGTTGCGCTTGATCAACGACATTCTCGATCTCTCCAAGATCGAGGCCGGCCGCATGGATGTGCATAGCGAAGAGATCGGCCTCCGCGGCCTCGGCGACTGGCTTAAGGCCAACTTCATCCATCTGATGGCCGAAAAGGGGCTGCGGTTCACGGTCACCTTGGCTGCCGACCTGCCGCTCGCCATCCGTTCCGACCGCATGCGCCTGGAGCAGGTCCTGCGCAACCTGGTGGGGAACGCCGTCAAATTTACCGATCACGGCGGGGTGACGGTCTGTTTCTTCCGCCCCTCCACGGATACCAAACTCACCACCTCGGGCCTTGATCCCAGCGAGGCCATTGCCATTGCCGTGCAAGACACCGGTATCGGCATCTCCCCCGAGCAGCAGAGGGTGGTCTTTGACGCCTTCAAACAGGCGGAGGGGGGCACGGCCCGCCGTTATGGGGGGACCGGCCTCGGGCTCTCCATCTCCAAGAAGTTGACCGAACTCCTGGGCGGCGAGGTACAGCTGACCAGTGAACAGGGGCAAGGGGCCACCTTTACCCTCTACCTCCCCCTGCGCCATGAATCCATCCCTGTCGTTACCACCGGCGGAGCTGCCGTGTTGCCGTTGGCCGCGCCAGTCGCGCCACTTTCGGAGGCCGCGCCAACGAGCGCCGTCGACACCGCGCCGCCCGCCATCCCCGATGATCGCGAGGCCCTGGAGCCGGGTGATAAGCGTCTGTTGATCGTGGAAGACGATGTTAACTTCGCCAGGATCCTGTTGTCCCAGGGCCGTGACAAGGGGTTCAAATGCCTGGTGGCGCTCACTGGCCACGAGGGGGTGCGGTTGGCCAAGCTCCATGCCCCCGGCGCGGTAATCCTCGATATCCGGCTGCCGGACATCGACGGCTGGCAGGTCCTGGAGGCGTTGAAGAACGATCCCTCCCTACGCCACATCCCGGTGCACATGACCTCGGGCCAAGAGAAGACCATGGAGGCCTTTAAAAAGGGGGCCATCGGTTTTCTGACCAAGCCGGTGAGTGAAGAGGAGATGCTGGCCGCCTTTGCCAAGCTTGAGGACTGCCTCTCCAAACGGATGCGCGAACTCCTGGTGGTGGAGGATGATCGGGTGATCCGGCAGGGGATCGTTGAGCTGATCGGCAACGGTGATGTCACGGTCACCCCGGTGGCCAGCGGCGCCCAGGCCATCGCGGAGCTTGAGCATAAGCGCTATGACTGCATGATCCTCGATATCGGCCTGCCGGACATGAGCGGCTTTGACCTCCTCGATCGCTTGAGCCTGGACGATGCCGTGGCCATCCCGCCGGTGATCATCTACACCGGTCGCGAGCTGACCCGGGAGGAGGGGATGTCCCTTGCCAAATACACCGATACGGTGATCATCAAGGGGGTAAAGTCCGAAGAGCGGCTGCTGGACGAGACCGCCCTCTTCCTGCACCGGGTGGTGAGCAAGTTGCCGGTGGAGAAACGGCGGATGATCGCCAGTCTCTACGATCAGGACACCATGTTCCGCGACAAGCGCATCATGGTGGTGGACGACGACATGCGCAACGCCTTTGCCCTCTCCCGCATCCTGGAGGAGCGCGGCATGCGCATCGTGCTCGCCAATGACGGCCGTCACGCCCTGGAGCTGCTGGACAAGGACCCGGCGGTCGATCTGGTGCTGATGGACATCATGATGCCGGTGCTGGACGGCTATCAGACCACCGCCAAGATTCGTGCCCAGGAGCGCTTCTGGAATCTGCCCATCATCGCCTTGACCGCCAAGGCCCTGCCGGAGGACAAGGAGAAGTGCATGGCCGCCGGCGCCAGCGACTACCTGGCCAAGCCGGTGGATGAGGACCGCCTGTTGGCCATGATGCGGGTCTGGCTCTACCGCTAGCCGTTAAGAGAAAATATGATGGTTATCCAGGATAACACGAACGGCCTAAGAGGCGCTGCATTGTACACGTTATTTTCTAACGGCTGCTAAAGGCGATGGAGACGCACCAGATCGAGGCCATCGAGACCGACCTGCTGCTGGAGGCGATCTTTCGCCGGTATGGCTATGACTTCCGCGACTACGCCCGGGCCTCCATGGAGCGCCGCATCCGCCACGGTTTGCAACGGCTGGGGTGTGGGCAGATCTCGGAACTCACCCGGCGCATCCTCTACGAACCGGAGTTCTTCCAAGAGTTGATCGACGGCTTCTCCATCACGGTCACCGAGATGTTCCGCGACCCGGAGGTCTATGCCCAGTTGCGCACGCAAGTGGTGCCCTACCTGGCCACCTACCCCTTTATCAAGGTGTGGCACGCCGGCTGCGCCACCGGCGAGGAGGTCTACTCCCTGGCCATCCTGCTGGCCGAGGAGGGGATCTTGGAGCGGACCACCATCTATGCCACCGATTTTAACGAGACCGCCCTGCACACCGCCCGCGAGGGGATCTACCCCATTGACCGGCTGCAGGTCTATAGCGACAACTATCAGAAGAGTGGCGGCCGGTCGACCCTGGCCAACTACTACCTCGCCCAGTACGACTCGGTGATCATGGCCAAGTCCTTGAAGAAAAATGTCACCTTTGCCCGCCACAACCTGGTCTCGGATCGAGTCTTTGGCGAGATGCACCTCATTATCTGCCGTAACGTGATGATCTACTTCAACCGCGACCTACAGGAGCGGGTGCTGACCCTCTTTGACGAGAGCCTGATCGGCAACGGTTTTCTCTGCCTGGGGAGCAAGGAGAGCTTGCGGTTTTCCTCCTTGGCCGGTAAGTTTCACGAACTGGACCCGCCGCTTAAGGTCCACCGCAAACGGAGAGATTGAAGGGAGAATTACGAATGAGGAATGAGGAATGAGGAATTACGAATTGTCCTTATCAACGATCCATCCGTAAAAAGTTGCCGAAAATGGTTTGGCCGTATTTCGCTAAACCAATTACCAATGAATGTATAATCTGCCGAGAATGGTGTTCAAGGCAATTCGTAATTCGTAATTTTTAATTCGTAATTTGATCATGCTCCCCGCTTATGATGCCATCGTCTTCGGCTCCTCGGCCGGCGGCTTTGCCGCCCTGGCCGAGGTCTTGCCTTGCCTGCCCAAGGATCTGCCCCAGGCCGTGGTGGTGGTGCAGCACCTCTACCCCGGTAGCGGCGACTATCTGATTGAGTTTCTGGGCCGCCGCTGCGCCCTGCCGGTGAAGGAGGCGGAGGAGAAGGAGGCGGTCTCGGCCGGCACCATCTATGTGGCGCCGTCGGGGTATCACCTGCTGATCGAACGGGAGCGGACCTTCTCCCTCTCGGTTGATGCCAAGGTCCATTTCGCCCGGCCGTCCTTGGACGTCCTCTTTGAGAGCGCGGCCTTGGCCTATGGCCCGCGCCTGATTGGCGTGGTCCTCACCGGCGCCAACGGCGATGGCGCGGCAGGCCTCGCGGCCGTCAAGGAGCGTGGCGGGCTGGCCATTGTCCAGGACCCGGCCACCGCCGAGGTCTCCTACATGCCCCAGGCCGCCATGGCCGGCACCAAAGTGGATTATTGCCTGGATCTGGCCGCCATCGGCCGCCTGCTGGGGGGAAGGACGGGCGTTTAGGCTGTAGGCTATAGGCTGTCAGCCAGGGAGAGACCCCATGATGCCCGACGCGGTTCAGAGTGTCCATTTTGCCGTTGTCCACACTCTAAACACCTACAGCCCACAACCCTATTCTTTAAAATGCCCATGAACGACGACACCATCAAGATCCTGATCGTTGACGACCGCCCGGAGAACCTGCACGCCATGCAGGTGACCCTGGCCCCCCTGGGGGTCACCATGCTGACCGCGGGCTCCGGCAACGAGGCCCTGGCCCTGATGCTGCGTCACGAGTTCGCCTTGGTGCTGCTGGACGTGCAGATGCCGGGCATGGACGGCTTCGAGACCGCCACCCTGATGCAGAACAATCAGGCCACCCGCGGGGTGCCGATCATCTTCGTCACCGCCATCAACAAGGATCAGCGCCACGTCTTCAAGGGCTACGAGACCGGGGCCGTGGACTATCTGTTCAAGCCCTTGGATGCCGACATCCTGCTGGGCAAGGTCAAGGTCTTCATCAACCTCCATCGGGCTAGACTGGAGTGCGCCCGCATGCACGAGGAGCTGCTGAAGACCAGGAACCTGGAGTCGTTGGGCTTTTTGGCCGGCGGCATTGCCCATGACTTCAACAACATCCTGGCCGCCATCATGGGCAATGTCGGGCTCTGCCTGATAAAGCTCGACCGCGACCATGAGATCTATCCGCTGCTGGCCGCAGTGGATAAGGCCGCCTACCGGGCCAAGGATCTGACCCAACAGCTGTTGACCTTTGCCAAGGGTGGCGACCCGATCAAGAAGCTCGCCTCCATCACCGAGGTGATCACCGGCTCGGCCGACTTTGTCCTCAGGGGGAGCGCCGTCTCCTGTCACTATGACCTGCCCCCCGATCTGTGGGCGGTGGAGATCGACCAGGGGCAGATGGGCCAGGTGATTCAGAATGTCGTTATCAACGCCATCCAGGCCATGCCCGATGGGGGCAGGATTGAGATCAGCTGCCGGAACCTCGCCAATGCCGATGGCAGGGAGAGTGCGCTGCCGGCCCAGGATTGGATCCGGATCACCATCCATGATTCTGGGGCCGGCATCCCCAAGGCGGTGGCGGAGAAGATCTTTGACCCCTATTTCACCACCAAGGACAAGGGGAGCGGCCTGGGACTCGCCATCTGCCACTCCATCGTTAAAAAACATGGGGGGGTGATCTCTGTCGCCTCCGAGCCGGGGCAGGGGGCGACCTTCACCATCCTGCTGCCGGCGGTGGTGGGCCAAAAGGCGGGCAGCGAAGGACAGGCGGTGGTCGAGCAACTGCTGGGGATCCCCCGGAAGAACGGCCGCATCATGATCATGGATGATGACGATCAGGTCCGGGAGATGGCGGCCAAGATGCTCACCCTGTTCGGCTATGAGGTGGTCCAGGCCAAGGATGGCGAAGAGGCCTTGCTCCTCTACCGCCATGGCAGGGAGACCGGGGTGCCGGTGGATCTGGTGATTATGGATCTGACCATCCCCGGCGCCATGGGGGGCAAGGAGACCATCCCCCGCCTGCTGGCGATCGACCCCGCGGCCAAGGCCATCGTCTCCAGCGGCTACGCCAATGACCCGGTGATGGCCAACTACCGTGACCATGGCTTCCGGGCGGTGATCAGCAAACCCTTCCAGATCCAGGCGTTGCACAACATGATCGCCCAGGTGTTGACGGAGAAGGGGGCATAGCGCTTCTGCTCTCAAGTCCCATTCTCTCCCCAAAACGGATCTTGCCTAGCGCGGACGAAGCCGGGTTGGTGGTGTTGGACAGCAAGGATTTCCCTTATCGGCCCCCCAGCGCGGTCACTTAAATTTTTTTTGCCTGGCCCCTGAAAAAAGAGTACCCTCTAGCTAAGGGGCGGAAGAAGCGCGCAGACGCCGGCGGATGGCGCGCGCACTTCTTCGTTGTCCCCAATGCGCACACCAGGGAGGGGGGCGATGACCATCAGGCTACAGACCAATCCCACCGGGCAGATCGCCCGTCAGAATTTTACCGCCAACCTCTTTTTTCTCTCGGACTCCGTCCACAAACTCTCCTCCGGCCTGCGGGTCAACACGACCGCCGCGGACCCGGTCAGCGTCACCCTGGCCTCGCAGCTGGACTCCCGGGCGCAAGGTTTGGGGCAGGCGGCCCGCAATGCCAATGACGGCGTGGCCGCCATGCAGGTGGTGGACAATTCGCTGGCCATGGGCAAGGATATCCTGGCCACGGTCTTGACCAAGGCCCAGGCCGCCACCCGGGATGACCTGACCCGCCAGGAGCGCTCCTCCTTGCAGAGCGACATCAATAAGCTCCTAGGGGAACTCGACCAACTGGTCGGCGCCACCAGCTACCATGATCTACCCCTGTTGAATGGGGCGTACAGCAATAAGACCTTTCAGGTCGGCGCGCTCCCCGGCGAGAGCGTGGGGGTCTCCCTGCCCGTGGTCAGCCAATATCGCATCGGCCAGCTGAGCACGGGCGAGATCACCATCACCGCCTCCCGGGGCGGGCAGGTCAATCTCCGTCTGGTAAACCAGGGCAACGACCAGGCGATTAGCATCGGCTCGCTGACCTTGGCCCTGGCCAATGACCCGGACCAAGGCATGGGTGGTCTGGCGCGGGCGATCAACGCCCATGCCGAGACCACCGGCATCTCGGCCCGGGCGGAGGTGGCCTCCCAGTCCGGCGCACCCCTGACCGCCGGCACCACCCCGGAGGGGTTGAGCATCAATGGTGTGGCGATCGGCGCGGTGGTGGTGCGGGAGGGGGACCGCGATGCGCGGCTGCAAAATGCCATCAACGCCAAGAGCTCAAGCCATGGGGTGGTGGCCGAGGTGACCGCTACGGGCGCCTTGCGGCTTACGGCCCCGGATGACCGCCCGATTGCGGTGAGCGGCTCGGCCGGGACGGTCGGTTTCACTGATGCCGAGATGACCACCTTTGGCTATATCCGTCTCCTGCAGCCGGGCCCCTACCGCCTATCGCTGACCGACTCGGCCGCGGGCTTGGCCGTGGCCTTCTCGCCCACCCTGCAACTGGCGGCCCCCATGGCCACCACCCTCGATTCCACCCTCACCCGCGACTCCATCCTGGGCGGCAACTCGACCTTGGCCGCCGGTTGGGACGCCGGCCTGGAGCTGAGCGCGGCCGACCTGAACGGCGCCATCAGCACCACCCTCACCTCGACCCTGCGCCTGGGCTCGGTGCTGGCCGTAGGCTCGGTGCTGGCCGCCGCCTCCACCCTGGGCGGGGGGGTGACCCTGGAGGCGGCGCTCTCCACTACCCAGGAGACGGTGCTGCGTACCGGGTCGCGGCTGGCCTCGGGTTCGCTCATCAAACAGGGCAGCTATCTGACCAATGCCCTGGTCTCCACGGCCGGGCCGTTGGCCGCGGGGCAGATCCTGAGCGCGGACGCCACCCTGGCCGCGGATTTGACCTTGACCCGGGATATGCTCTTGTTCGGCGGCTCGCTCATGGAGGCGGGTTCCGCCTTGGCCGAGGCATCCCGCAGCGGTGGGGAGTTGACCCTGGGTGCCCCGATGACGGTGAATCAGGAGATGACCCTCACCTCCGGCTCCACCATTGCCGTGGTGGACGGGGTGACCAAGCTTGCCGCCGGCTCCCGGATTGGTGGCGAGGGGCAACTGGCTGGGGGGGATCTACGGCTGACCCAAGCCATGGTGCTCAAGGCCGATTCCACCCTCAGCGCCACCTCCGAGTTGGCTCTGGGGTCCACCATCGGCGGGGTGGCGGTCCTGGCCGGAGAGCAGAGTGCCAGTGTGGATCTC
>CAYSFY010000051.1:0-792 GCA_964430285.1 uncultured Desulfobulbia bacterium | reverse complement strand
CCGGAGGGTCGATCATTGCTGCCGGCAGTCAGCTTAAGAGCGGCACCCTGCTCACCAATGCGTTGACCACCACCAGCGGCGTCATCGCGGCCGGGACCACCATCACCGAGGACCAGGTCACCGCTGGCGGCAACACCCTCACCCTGGCCATGACCCTGAGACAGGGCTCGGTGCTGGCCCAGGACTCGACCCTGGCTGCGCAATCCAGCAATGAGACCCCAGTCCAGCTGAGTGGCGAGCGCAGCCTGCGTTTGCATGCCATCTCGGTGCTGACTCGGGATGACGCCGCCGTGGCCGTAGCCGTGACCGAGGCGGCCATGGCCGAGGTGGAGGGGACCCGTCGGCAGGCCGCGGCCATTGCCGACCAGTTGACAGGGCTCGCCCGGGTGCAGGCAGGGGCGAGCGCCCTGCTGGAAACGGCCCGCGCCAAGACGTTGGCGGTGGATTTCATGGCGGAGGCGGAGAACTATACCCGCATGGAGATGCTGATCCGCGCCAGCTCCTTTGCCGTGACCCAGGCCAACGCCGTGCCGACCAACGTCTTTGCCATCATGCAGGGGGGCAGCGTGGAGAGGGCCAATCAATTCTTCATCAATTCCTTGAATCGCATGCTCACTGCCGGGGCGGTCAGTTAGTCCGCCAGGGTCTGCCATCGGCCGGGGCAGCCACTGTCCCGCTGCCAAGGCCGGAAGCGCTTCCTCATCCCTTGGTCCTTAAGGGCCTCGGCAAGAAATAATCATCCAATCTTGCTTGTCTTCCGGCCCGTCTTCTGCGTTGCAGCAAGGGTTACAT
>CAYSFY010000050.1:23630-24486 GCA_964430285.1 uncultured Desulfobulbia bacterium | reverse complement strand
AAGTGCTGGACCTGATTGCCTGGTGGGAAAAAGAAGCAATAGCCACCGGCCAGGCCCACGAAGAGGTGGAGGATGATACTGACCTTGTCGCCCACCACCACCCCCAACAGCAGCTCCAGCAGGGTCTGCACCGAGAAGATGCCGACCTCCGGGTGGGCCAGGTGGGGGGTCCCGCCGTTGGAGTAAGGGTTCCACAGTGGCAGCTGGCCATACGCGAGGAGGGTGATGCGGGTGATGCCGCTACGGGCGAGAAAGGCGTCCCAATCCTGGATGCCCCAGTAATCCGGATGGACCAGGATGGGCCAAGAGAAGCCCAAGGCGATCACCGCCAACAAGGCCATAATCCACACCGTCTCGCAACGCCCGTCTGCTGCCGGCGGCGCGGCCATGGTGGTCAAATCCGCTGGGCAGTCTGTGTTCATGGACAAAACCGATGGCGCAAGGCCGCCCAGTACCAGCGGAGATAGTGCGGCGCCCAGCGGACGATACGGAAGCGCGAGGCCCCGGCACTCCGGTCGGTCCAGCAGGTGGGGATCTCGGTGACCTTGAAACCCAAGGCGTGGGCCTTGACCACCAACTCCATGCCGATCTCGAAACCGCCTGCGCTCTCAATGGGGATGGCCGCGAGCATGGAGCGCCGGTAGAGCTTGAAACTGTTGGTCACGTCCCTGGTGGGCACCCCGGCCAGCAGGTGGAGGGTGACCCCGGCCAAGCGGGAGAGGAGCTTCTTGCACCACGGCCCGCCGATCTGGCGCCCGCCGAGCCCGGGTTGAAGTGGCTGGGCCTCGACGTGAGGAGCAGCGCGATGCAGGACGCCGACCACGGCACGGTCGAGTTCATCGCCCGCAGCAAGCTC
>CAYSFY010000050.1:19667-23620 GCA_964430285.1 uncultured Desulfobulbia bacterium | reverse complement strand
GATCTGGCGCCCGCCCGGCATGTAGCGCGACCCGCACACCAGGTCATACCCCTGGTCCAGCAAGCCGCACATGGCATCCACATCCCCGTAGTCATCGGACATATCGGCCATGGTCACCAGCACATACTCCTCCTCGGCCGCGGCCAACCCGGCCTTGATGGCACCCACCACCCCCGGCCGCGGATTCTTAAGCAACGCCAGGTCCAGGCCCGCGCCTTGCCTGGCCCGAACCACGGGCAGGGTGTTGTCCCCATCGAAGTCATAGACAATGACGATGCGATGGGGCGTGCTCACCCGGGCGGCAATGGCCTCCAGGGTGCGGCCGATGTTCTCCCCTTCGTTGTAGACCGGGATGACGATGTTGAGGCGGGGCTGAGTCATGACGGGGTGATCAAGGTTGATGGATGAATGACGAATTGAGAAGAGTCCATTTTTTATCGTTCCCACGCTCCTGCGTGGGAACGTCTGCCCAGGACGCTCCAGCGTCCCAGGAGGAAGTGGCAGGAACTCACGGGGCGGCCATCGCCATGCGACGCTGGAGCGTCCGTTGATGGATACGTTCCCACGCAGGAGCGTGGGAACGATGACCAAAGCATGGTCTGAAATGGTTCTGTACTATCAATGCGGCCTTCCGGATGTAGTCGTAAGATGCAGTTCTTTCAAGTCAAGCAATGCTTGGCCTTCCTCAACCTCATAAAGCCGATTATTAAACCTCGGCTTATCGATGAGGCTCATCAAAACGTTACCCTGCGTTTTTATTTCGTATTTCACATATATGTTCTTGCCTTTCACCGCCTCCACAAATATAAGCTGCGGCGGTTGATCAATTTTTTGGGACATTCCCGATACTATTTCGTGCCTACCCTGTGTTACCGGAATTTTCGCATAGGTTCCATTTGTAAGCGTGACAGATTGGCTTTCATCGATAAGGAACTCCCACTTGGAAGCTTGCAGATAGACGGAATCTGGTCGGTAAAGATAGATGCAGGGGGATGAATCAGGAAGGATCGCTTCTTGAACAAAAATAGGACCGCTGCTACTAACGCATGCAACCAACGAAAATAAAAGCAAGAATATTGGTATCGGCATAACTCATTCTCCACGATGATGATACGGAACAGACATAACTTTGCCGACAGTTATCCATGTGCACTGGGCCAACAAAAGACCCCCACGCTCCGGCAACCACAACCGTTTCCCCCGCTCCGTTGACCGCCACATCTTCAGGCCCCGCACCAACGCCCGAGCCCAGCCATCCGCTCGCATCCTATCAACTCATCCCAGCCCAAACCACCAACGGTTGAGCGCCCTTTGCCCAACCGTACGCCTAAGCTCAAATCCCCCCCACCTCGATCTGCCGCTTGATCCAGGGGATGATCTCGTCCAACCCCTCATCCAGGGTGGTGGCCGGCGCGAAGTCCAGGAGCCGTCGGGCCTTGGCCACGCTGGGCACCCGTTTCTGCACGTCGTAGCTGAAGGGGGGGTCGGCGGTGTAGCGGAAGGGCTTCTCGCCGTTGATCTTGGTCCAGATCATCCGGGCCAGCTCGACGATGCTGGTGGAGACCTCGGTGGAGAGGTTGAAGTCCTCGTTCACCGCCTCCGAACGCTCGATGCACAGCCTGATGCCGGCCGCCAGGTCGCCGCCATAGGTGAAGTGCCTAATCTGGTTGCCGTTGCCCAACAGGTGCAACGGGTCCTGCCCTTTCAGGGTCTTCTGGATCAAATCCGGCACCACATGGCTCATGGCCAGCCGGATGTTGCCGGAGAGGACCTCCTTGTCGCACAAGGCCCGCTTCTCGCCAATACCGATGCAGTTGAAGGGGCGGATGATGGTGAAGGGGAGTTGGTACTGCTCCCAGGCCCCCTTGGCGTAGTATTCGCAGGCCAGTTTTTGGAAACCGTAGGTGGATTGTGGCGGCGGGCAGCGCAGCTGCTCCCCCTCCTCGGTGGGGTAGGTGGTGGTGCACTCGTAGACCATGGAGGAGGAGACCACGTTGATCTTCTGTAACTGGTGGTGCTTGAAGGCGTGGATGGCGGCATCAAAGGTGGCGGCCATGATGCGGTCGTTCTCCGCCAACAGGTCGTAGGCGTACTCGTGAAACAGGGAGATGCCGCCGATAATGGCGGCCCCGGCCACGATCTGGTCACACCCCGCGGCCAGCTCCTTAAGCAGCTCCGCGTCCTTGACATCGCCGGCGATAAAGCGGTAGCGCGGGTCGCTGTCATAGCTCTTCTCCGTGCGGCCGTACTTGGAGAAGTTGTCGATCCCCACCACCTCGTGGCCATGGGCCAACAACTCCGCCGTCAGGTATCCGCCCACAAACCCGGCCGCACCGGTCACCAAGATCTTCATCAGAAACCACCTCCCTTACCAAAAAAATTCCATACATCGACCACGATGGTCCGCCCCGGAAAGGCGAGCCGCGCATACTCCCGGTGCGGGGCGGCGACGATGACGATCTCCGCCGTGGCCACCAGCTCCTCGGCGGTGACAAACCCCGCCTCGCGGATGTAACAATCCGAACAGAGAACCTGCCGCGCCTCGGTCTCCAGCACCTTTTTCAACTTATAGGCCAACGACTCGCGGCGGTCGTCGATATCGGCCTTAAAGGCCATGCCCAGGACCCCCACCACCTTGTCCGCCAGCGGGGCCCGCTCCTTCAACTTCTGGACGATGAAGTTGGGCAGCCCCTCATTGACCAGCATGGCGGCATGGCCCAGGAAGAAGTTGTTAGTGCTGCAGGCGGCGAGCTGCATGGTGTCCTTGAACAGGCAGGGGCCGGCGGTAAAACCGGCGGAGGGGAAACTCGCGGCCCGCGGGTAGTTGTGGGTGATCGCCTGGTGGATGCGGTAGAAGTCCAGCCCCTGCTGGCAGGCCACCTGATAGAACTGATTGGCAATGGCAAACTGGATATAGCGCCAGGCATTGGTGAACAGCTTGGCCAGCTCCGCCTCGGTGGGGGTGAGGAAGACGATGTCATTGGTGAGCAGACGGAATAAGGCCTCTGCCTCGGCCAAGGCCTCCTGGTCAAAGGAGGCGACGATCTGCGGCAGGGAGTGCAACTCCTCCATGGCCTTGCCCTGGGCGATGCGTTCGGGGCAGAAGGAGACCCGGGTGCGCTTGCCCCGCGCCTTTAGATGCTCCTTGATCCGCGTCGTGGCCCCGGGGAAGGCGGTACTCCTCAAGATGACATGCTGGTCATCGCTGATCAGGTCGATGATCCCGTCGAAAAACTTCTGGAAGATGGAGAACCTGGGGTTCAGATGCTCATCCACCGGAGTGCCGATGACGATGACCACGAAATGGCTGTGGGCGATCACCTGGCGGTCGGTGGCGACAAAGAGGGTGGTGCCCAGCACCGTGGCCAGGACCTCCTCGGCCCCGCTCTCGACAAAGGGCATGCGGCCGGCGCGGACGGCAACGACCGCCTCCTGGTTGACATCGTAGAGCACCACCCGCTGCCCCGCCGCTGCCAAGGAGAGCCCCAAGGGCAGGCCGACGTGGCCCAGACCGCCGACGATGCAGACATCGTAGGCAGCTGGCGGGGAGGAGTTTACCGGCTGCGGGGCAGCGGGTGAATGATGATGGGTCATGGGTCTAAGCCTCGTGTGCGATTTGGGTCAGGTTGGCCAGGCGGTTGTTTCTCTTCATCATGCCGACAGCGGCATGCACGCTTCCTGCTGCCGCAGTCGCCGGAACCAGGCGATCCCTGCCGCCAAGGAGAGCAAGGAGGTGAGCGCGCCCACGATAAAACTCGTGGGCCGGTAGTACAGTTCCACCCCCTTGACCCGGGGCGAGACCTTGACCGCCAGGAGTCCGTTCACCGCCTCCACGGGCAAGCCGTCCCGCGCCTGCCAGCCTGCGTAGTAATTCTGGTTGACGACCACATACCCCTCGCCCTGGGCCTCCACCTGGATCTTAAGCCGGTTGGGGGTCCACAAGGTATAGCGCG
>CAYSFY010000050.1:12242-19657 GCA_964430285.1 uncultured Desulfobulbia bacterium | reverse complement strand
GGTGCCTTCGAGGTAGACCTCGCCCCGGTAGGCAGGGTCGGTCAAGATGATCGCCTTGGTGGGCGCCGGTACCGACTCCAGGGCATAGACCGAGCCGGCGTTGCTGAGAAAGGCCGGATACATGGCCCCGTAGGTGCGGTAGAGGTGGTAGGGCTCTCCCGTGGGTTCAATCCCCTGCCGGCCATACTCCGGGAAGCCGCCCAGCTGCACAAAAGATGCGCTGTGGGGGGTGGGCAACGGCGGGATGGAGAAGGCGTCCCGCAAGGCCGGGGAGTTGACCCAAAACAGATCCATCAGGATGGCGATGACCACCACCACGCCCAGCCTGTGACCCAGGCGCGGCCGGGCGAATTTTCCGCTAATGAACTCCATGCCGCAGTGCAGACCGATGCCGGCAAAAAGCGCCACAAAGAGCATGATGTCGAAACGAAAACGCTCCGAGGTGCGCATGAAGCTAAAGGGCGGCACCTGGTTGAGCAGGGACCACAGGCTCACGGGCGCGCAACGGTTACCGAACCCGAGCCACAGGGAGATGAGCAGGCAGCTGAGCAGGGCCGCGTAGGCTCGCGGCCCGATGGCGGTGGTTGCTGGCTGGCCGCCCAATGGCAGGGCGGACGGAACCCAGCGCTCGGGAAAAAACCGCCAGGCGATGCCGGCCAGGCACAGAAGGAGGGGGACAATGCCGATATACATGCCGACCTCGTCCATGGGGTGGGTAAACCCCTGCCACAGGCCTTGGGCCTCGGACTTGCCGACAATGGCGCCGATGGTCTGGTCCCGCCCCAACAGGCCATAGAGCAGGGACTCGACACTGAAGCCGCTGTAAATCACGATCTTGCGCGGGTAGTTCAAGGTGAACTCCAGGGAGGGGAAGAAGCGCACCGCCCCCAGAAATAGCGGGGAGATGGCAATGAAGGCCAAGAGCCTAGTCATCTTGCCCAACCCCTGCTCCCGGGTGACCACCAGTACCAGGGCGTAGATCCCCATCATCAAGAGGATGAGAAAGAAGTTGTAGGTCCCCCCTTGCAGCCACATGAGGGTGAGCACCCCCGCGCAGGCCAAGGCATACGAGAACCGCGTCAAGGCCTTGAGAAACAAGACCATGGCCCAGGGCATATAGGCGATGGCCAGACCGATGGAACTGGCGCCGGTGGTCAAAAAGAGAAAGTACATGCTGTTCAGCATGAACAGGAAGGCCGAGAGCAGCGAGGCGACCACGCCAAGCCGAAAATGCCTGGCCAGGGCGTACATGCCCGCCAGCCCCAGAAAGAGGTGGAGGACAATGCTGACCCGGATCCCGACCAGCACCCCGCACAGCAGGTCGATGAAGAAGGGGAGGGAGAGGACGTTGGTCTCGGGATGGGCCAGCTGCGGCACCCCGCCCATGGAGTAGGGATTCCACAACGGGAACTGCCCGTACTTGACAACCGTGAGCCAGCTGACGCTGTTGCGGGTGAGGAAGGCGTCCCAGTCCTGGATGCCCCAGTAGGTGAGATGGCTGTACAACGGCCAGCAGAACACCACGGCGATCAGGGCAAAGAGGGCCAAGAGCCAGAGGGTATGGCGGCGGGAGGGGGTCATCGCTCGGCCTTGGCGGACAAAAAGCCAGAAATCCTGGCCGCCAGCCGCGCCGGGGTCAGCTGGTAGCGCTCGCGCAACCCCTCCTGACTACCCGCCGGGTCAGCGTACTGGTCGGGGATGCCGGCCATGAGCAGGCGTACCCCACTGCCCCGGGCCGCCAGGACCATGGCCACCGCCGCACCGAGGCCGCCGATCACCGTGTGCTCTTCCACCGTGACCATGGCCTGGAAGCGGCGGGCCAGATCGACGACCAAGGGCTCATCCAAGGGTTTGATGGTGTGCATGCTGACCAGCTCGACCGTGATCCCCTGCCCCGCCAACAGTCGGCAGGCCTCATTGGCCCCGGCCAGCATGGTGCCGGTGGCGATGACCGCCACCTCGGCGCCCCGTTGCAGGGTGATCCCTTGACCGATGCGCGCCGCAACCACCCCTGATGGGTGTACCGGAGGCTCTCCCGATTTGCCGATCCGCAGATAGGAGGGCCCGGCCAGAGTCACCGCCTCCCGGACCAGGGCCAGGGTCTCGGCCGGATCGCCCGGGCAGAGCACGGTCATCCCCGGCAGGCAGTTCAACACGGCGCAATCCTCAATGGTGTGGTGGGTGGAGCCGGAGGTGCCGTAGGTAAGCCCGGCGCCGACGCCGACGATGATCACCGGCAGCTGCTGATAGCAGAGGTCGACCCGGATCTGTTCCAGACAGCGCAAGGTGACGAACGGGGCAATGCCATAGACAAAGACCTTCTTGCCGCTCAGGGCCAGGCCCGCCGCCATGCCGATCATGGCGGCCTCGGAGATGCCGCAGTTCAAAAATTGCCGAGGGAACTGCTCGCGGAACTGATCAAAGACATGGAAGCCGGTGTCTCCGGTCAACAGCATCACCTGGGGATCGTTGGCCGCCAAGGCGGTGACGGCGGTAAGGAAAGCCTGCCTCATGCCTCGACCTCGGCGACAAACTGGTCGACCTTGGCCGCGGGCACGGAAAAGTAATGCCACCCCAGCTGGTCTTCCATCTCCTTGACCCCCTTGCCCTTGACCGTGCGGGCGACAATGGCCGTGGGCACCCCCTTGGTCAGCGGGCAGGCGCCAAGGGCCTGGCTGATGCGGCCATGGTCATGGCCGTCGATCTCTTGGACCTGCCAACCAAAGGCCCGCAGCTTGTCACCGATCCGCGCGGTGGGCATGATGGCGTCCACCCGGTCATACCCTTGCAGGCCGTTGACATCCACCAGCATCACCAGATTATCCAGGCCGAGGCGGGAGGCCAGGGCCGCCCCTTCCCACACCGACCCCTCCTGCAACTCGCCATCACCCAGGAGGACAAAGACCCGGTACCCCTTGGCATCCAGTCGCGCGGCCTGGGCCAGGCCGCAGGCAATGGGCAGGCCATGCCCCAGGGAGCCGGTGGAGACCTCGATCCCCGGCAGGCTGCCACGGACCGGGTGGCCGGTGAGGGGGCTCTCCTCGGTGAGAAAACCCGCCAAGAGCTTAGGGTCGATCACCCCCTTGCGGGCCAAGACCGCGTACAAGGCCGCGGCCGCATGGCCCTTGCTGAGGATGAAGCGATCACGCTCCGGGTGGCAGGGGGAGGGATAGACCATGGTCTCGAAATAAAGGACCACCAGCAGGTCCACCACCGATAGGGCCGAACCGACCCCGGTGCCGCGCTGCTGCATGCGGATCACATCCTGGCGGACCTCCCGGGCCAGCCGTTGCCACCCTATCCGTTTGTCGCTGTCGTTGATCATGGGCTCACCGCTTGGGCAACGCTCTCCGGGAACAAGAAATTCAAGAAAAAATAGTTGGGCTGGCAACGAATCAAGAGCGATGTATGAAAACTGGAGGCGGCGTAGATCTCGGGATATTTTTCTTGCACCACGGCCACGGGGAAATAGCTCTTTCCCGGCCACCCCAGGCGATAGGCCAAGATATCCAGATAGATTTGTCCCCGGTGGAGGTACGAGTTGAAGTAATCATCAATCTCGTGGTCACCGACCGCCATCATCACCTCCTGGTGGTAGTAGAAGGCCCAAGGGTTGACGGAATTGACGCTTACCTGCAACAGCAACGACCAAGCCAGGACCACCACGGTGATGGCGACAGCGACCCTACCCCACCAGCTCCCCATCTGCCGCCGCAGATAGCCAATGGTGGCAAGGGCGGGTAGTGACCCTACCACGGCAAAAGGGAGAAGGTACCGGGGGCCATAGGACCACTCTCCCCGCCACCCTTCATACAGGGTTAGCGCCACCAGGCAGGGAGATACCACAACCAGGATCAACAACAAATCATCCCGCCACCTTTTGCCAAAGGCAACCACACCAAACAAAGCCAACAGCAAAGGGGGGTAATGGAGAAAAACGTTTGTGTTTCCCGGCCGCAAGAAATACCCGGGAATGCTCTCCCCAAGGGTCTTTAACGAAAAATGGGCACCTGCAACCGAGATGGCCTCCTGACTGTAGCCAGCATCCCACAACGAACCGGTCTTGTAAAAATTCAACCACAGTTGCACAACGACAACGAGCAACAAGGGTACAATCAGACAGCCAGCGATATCCTTTTTGTGGCAACCAAGATGGTACTGTATCCTTTCCCGTAACAGCAGATTCTCGGGCCCGGACCACAAAACAATCAGGAGCACGGAAGCCATGATGACCGCAAAAAAGATCTTGGTAAGCACCAACCCCCCCAAGAAGAGTACGGCCACTAACAGATGAAACCATGTTCCCGAGGGGTATTGTTGGCGGCTGGCCTTGAGAAACAGGCCGACATGATAAAAAAATCCCAAAAAAAACAACAGTTGGAAAATTTCATGCATCTGCATGCGGAGAAAAAACCACAGGTAGGTGCAGAATACGGAGGCCAAGACGAAAATGCATTTGACAAATCGATCATCGCCATAGAACTCGACGAGTTTATAGAAGTAATAGATGCATATCAGCGCCAGGATAATGTTGTACAGATTGAGGAAAAAGACCGTCGATCTGGCACTATCCAGATCGTCTACCTTACCGGCCCACAGGTATTCGGCAAACAGCGGCGGCACATACATCAAGGTGTCCATGATGCCGTACTTCGAAAAGAACATCCGCTTGCCGTCATTCTCATAAAAGTACTCACCCTTATGGGGCTGCAAAAAATCGCCGATTGGCTGCTGCCGACACGAATAATCAAAGCCCAAGACATGATTGGTGATCAGGTGGGCGGCCTCCGAACGGGAGGCGAAGGTATCACTGGGGATGATCTCCGCCGGCATGGTAACGAACAAGACGATGCCACACGCGATAAGCAGGGAGAGCAACGCCCTGTCGGCAAAGCAACGACCCATGCAACCAATCATTGGAGCGACGACTCTCATGCGATAGAGCTACCGGCTGGAGGAGAGAAAAGATCTCGCGCAAAGACGCAAAAGAGGCGCTGAGAAGCGTGAAAACAAAACCGGTTCGCTCTGTGTCTCAGCGCCTCCGCGGGAGAAAATAATGTTACAAAATGATTTAAAATCAATATCCTAACCCATAGGAGAAATCAATCTTTTTCCGACGGTTTACGCGAAGCCCACCCTCCCGGCAGACGCCCACGGAAAAAGGCAATGGGCGCTGGCGCCAATCCCCTTATTACCCGGATGACCACTGCGTTTCTGGTCGCGTGGAGAGGTCAATGCTCCACCTTGAGCAACAAACGGGTAAAAGAGATGTCCACCGGCAGCAAGCGCACCCCGTACTGCTGGCCCCGATCGCTCCGGCCTTCGACAATGGCCTCGACCATCTGGCGGAAGGGGTCGGAGCGCCACTCTTTCCGAGGCAGATGGTATAGGTAGTAGTAGGCAAACCGATTGAGATTGACCCAGATATAGTCGGTGCGGGCGAGGATCTCCCGCCGCTTGTCCTCGCCCGCGACAGTAAAGTACTGTAGCGAGGTCAGGCGCGGGAAGCGGTCTGGGGCAATGACCACGAGATGGGCCAACAGGTCGTCCTCGGTCATCAGGCTATGCGCCTCCTGGGGAATCAGGTCATCGGCAAGGATGTCCATGGCGCTGACCACGGCCTCCGTGGTGCTTCCGGGGTCCAGTTCTTGATAGGTCTTGAGCCTTGCATAATCAAACCCGGCCATCAACACCAGGGTGGCGAGAAGCACACCGGCAAGGCCCAAGACCTTTCGCCGGTGCATGGCCAAAGCGGCAAAACGCACCAGGGCGCCGCTGCCAAGGGCGCAGCCGAAGGCGTAGAGCAGATCGCAGTAGCGCTCAAGATTAAAGGTACCGCTGAGCAAAAAGACATTGGCAATGATGATGATAAGACTGGCAAATACGCTGAGGTAGTAGCGACGGGCGAACAGAAATGCGCCGCTGATGCCGGCCAGCACCAGGATAAAGAGAAAACGGATGTACCACCTGTCGGTAAAATCCTCTTTAACGACATTGATCATGTACCGGATCTTACCCTCGCTAAGGGCCGAATCAATCTGGCCGTTGCTCATCACCGGACCTACATAGCCCACTGCGGCCCCGGAGTTAAGCCGCTCCAAGCCCCCTTGTATCCGGTACAGGATCCCGACAAAGAAGCACAGGGAGAGCGCGGACCAGAGGGAAAAGACCCACGCCTCGCGCCACTCCCGGCGCGCCACATGAATTAGCCACACCACCGCCAGCACGGCGATGGCCTCGATGCGAAACTGGATGGAGAGCACCAACAGCAAGCGGCCCACGGACCGCCAGCGCGGGTGATAATAGTAGAAGCGCAGCCCGGCAAACACCATCGTGATCGCATAGATGGCGGAGCCCGAATAGATTAAATCCGTCTGAAAGGCCCACAGGGAGAGGAAGAAGGCCATGAGCCCGGCCACCCGCCCCCCGAGTTCGGTGGCCACGGCGACCAGACTCCAGACGCAGGCGGCCATGATCAGGCAGAGGCCGACCTTGAAGACCCAATGCCCAGCCAGGAGGCTGAGTTGATAGAGCAGGCCCAAGAGGATGATCTGGCCCGGTTTGCCAAAGGCCACGCCGATACTGCCGGTCAACTCGGGCCGAAAGAGGATATTCCAGTAGGCGACCTGACAGATGCTGTCCCCGCTCATGTGCAGCAGCAGGAGATAATCCCCGTAGAAGAGATAGCAGTAGAGGGCGGCCAAGCCAAAGGCACTGGCTTCGTACCAGCGGTCGGAGACCCTGTTGCACCACAGAATGGCCGCGGCCAGGCAGAAGAAGAGGAAGTGTCCGGAAGCAAAGAAGTCGAGGGCGCTGCTCACGTTGCCCTTAAAAAACGCGGGCTCATGCCAACAGGCCAGGAGCAGCGAGAGCCCAATGCCCAAGGCCATCAAGCTCCGTTGCCACCAGGAGGCGGGCGGCCACGGCAACGACTCCGCCCCTGGCAGCGACACTAGTTTATGGCGCCAATTCATGATGGAATCGCAAAAGTCGTGAGGCTGACCATCTGCCAATGTAATTTCACTGTGTTACGGGGCGTGCCAGCGTCGGTTGAGCGGTTTTTGCGAAACCGACAATTCATGGGTATGACTCCCTGTCATCGATTGGGGCCACCGGCTGGCGCCACAATCAGATGAAATTGACGCCAAAGGGTTTTTCGCCTTGGGGATCTTGCAAGGTGCGCAGGCCGTTTTTCAGCTCCCACAGGTACTCATTGACCTTATGCTGGAGGCAGAGGGTGCCGCACATGGTGCGGGCATCAAAACGTCCTGAGCCGATGAGGCGCATCACCTCCCGGTAGCGCTCCCCCTGCCAGATCTCCTTGAAGGGGGTGTCGGCGATATTGCCGATATGGTAGGTGTTGTACTTGTTGTTGAACAGCATGCCGCAGGGGGCAACCAGACCGGAGCCGGAGA
>CAYSFY010000050.1:8673-12232 GCA_964430285.1 uncultured Desulfobulbia bacterium | reverse complement strand
GAGAACTGCATGATGAAGGCCGGGCCGTAGCACTTGCTGTAGTTGCGCTTGCCGCCACTCAAGATCTTCGACCACTTGGCCTGGACCAGATAGGTGTCGTCGGAGAGGGCCTCCGCCTCCTTAAGCAAGTTCACCAGGTCAAAATAACGGTCGTACTCGACCCCCAAGCTCCCCTCCTCATCGTCGCTACAGTGCTTGATCACCAGATAATCGACCCCCAGGGACTTGCCCAGGCGGGCCAAGGGCAGCACCTGGTCGGCGAACTGGGGCATCAGTACCATCTGCAGGCCGATCATGGTCTCCAACTGTTGCTCCTTTTTGACCTTGACCGCCACCTTGACCGTCTCGCACACCTGGTCGAACAGCTCCTCCCGACAGCCATGGATCTCGGCGTAGCGCTTGGCCTCGCCGGCCGAGACGTTGAAGCGCAGGTAGGTGAGGGCGGAGAGGATCTCGGGGATGCGCTCCCGCGCCAGCAAAGTGCCATTGGTGCCCAGGGCCATGTCGAGGCCGTTGTTGCGGCCATGCAAAATCGCGTGGTAGAGGTGGGGGGAACAGGTGCTCTCGCCATCGCTGACCAGACTGACGGCCTTGACCCCGACCTCGGCGGCGTCATCCAGGAAGCGAGAGATCACGTCTTCGGTCAACCGCTTTTCGTCATTGGCCTGAAGCTGCCCATAGCAGTAGACACAGCGCAGGTTGCAGGCCCGGGTCAGGGCGCAGTCGATGGTGATGGGGGCGATGTGCTCCCCTGCCAGCCAGGCCTCCACCCGCTCCCGGTGCCACGCGAGCTTATGGCCGTCCAAGATCAGATTGCTATGCGCAGTCATAGAGGTCCCTCCGCTCCACGAGCATGATTGGGGAATCGAGCGTTGCCGCCAATTGGTATGCCGCCACCACCTCGGCCGGGGTCTTCAGGTCCAGGACCGGGAAGGTGAGCATGCTCTTGAAGGCTTGGGTGAAGTCCTGGGTGTGTTGAGGCCCCGGATGCAAGGGGACCCGGCCGCCCACCGTGGCCCGGATGATCACCGGGGTCTTGAACTGCCCCTGGGACATGGCCTCGATCTTGTCCAGGTGGTTGACAATGGCGTCCAAGGCGTTCAACACGAAGTCATGGCGTTCATAGAACAACACCGGCCGGTAGCCGGTAAGGGACATGCCGATGGCCAAACCGGCCATCAGATTTTCCGCCACCGGCGTCTCGATGCACTGTGCCTTGGCCACCCCGGTCAGGGTGCCATAGGCCCGGGAGCCGTAGAGGACATTGTAGCCCAGAAAGACCCGCCGCTCATCTTGGGCCAGGGAGTCCATTGCCTGTTTTATCGCATCACGGTAATTCATCATCAAAAACAAGACCTCTCGATCTTTTTGCCGGCGAACTCAATCATATTGCCGGTGCCGGTGCCGACATGGGGGAAGGTGGGGGTATAGGCATAACGCCTGACGCAGGCCGGCCACTGAAGGGTCGAGGCCCCGTGGCGCTCGCCCTTGGGGGTCTCCACCGAGCGGTCGTTGTCCTCGATGACGAAGACGCACGGCAGGTCGTGGCCGTCCACGTAGCGCACCGCCTCGTAGAAATGGCCCTCGTCCTCGGCCCCGTCCCCGGCAAAACACCACACCCGGGCCGTGCTCCCCTGACGCTTCAGTCCCAAGGCCACGCCCACGGCAATGGCCGGTCCCCCGGCGACAATGGCCGAGGTCAGGAAGTTAATGGTGCGGTCAAAGACATGCATGCTGTCGCCGGCCAGGATCATGCGCTCAAGCGCCGCCGGCGAGCCGCCGGCCAAGAGGTAGTGGTAGTGGCTGCGGTGGGTGGAGAAGATATAGTCTCCCTCGCGGATCTCGCGGTAGATGGCGATCAGCTGCCGCTCATTGCCCCCGGAGAGGTGGATGGGGTACGGGATCCGGGCGTCCTCGAACAGATCGACGATCCGCTGCTCGAAGCTGACCAAACCGTTGATCAGGCTCTCTTCCGTCTGGTTTTCATTCATATGAAGTCGTCCCTCTCCTCTGGTGATACCACCCGCTCCAGGTAGCGGTTGATCGCGTCCAGCCGGCAGGCCTGCCGGCACTCCTTGATGTCCCGCTGGCGCATGGCCGTAAGCACCCCTTGACGCTGCTCCCCGTTCCAGATCTCGGCAAAGCCCTGCCGGCGCAAATCCCCATAGACAAACTCGGGGTCATTGTAGAAGAGGTTGCAGGGGATGATCTGGCCATGGGCATGGATCAGGGCAAAGAACGGCAGACCGTGGCAGCGGCTGTAGTCCACGCCGGCGGCCAGCCGCTCCATGGTGTGGCGCCGAAAAAAGACGGTAAAGCCCGCGCTAGCCAAGGCCTTAAGTTCCGGCTCCAGATGCAGGTAGCGCTGATAGTCCAGCTGAAAGCGGTTGGAGCTCGCCGGGTGCTGGGAGTAGGGCTTGACCTGGAAGTTGTCCGCCCCGGCCTCCTTGACCCGCTGGGCAAGTTCGCAGACCCCGGTCATGGCCTCCGGCAACAAGAGGGTCTGTACCCCGATATCGACCTTCAGCCCGTGCCGGCGCTTAAATTCGGCGGCAAAGCGGATATTGGCCAGCACCCGCTCGAAATCATCGCCCCGGGTGTTGTGCACCCGGGCGTACTCCGCCGCCGTGCCGGCATTGACGCTGAAGCGGATCCAGGAGAGGTGGGGCAGGCAGGCCTCGGCCCGCTCCGGGGTCAGGGGCACGCCATTGGTGGTCACCGCCACCTTGATGCCGTGGTCATGGGCCGTCTTGATGAACAGCGGGGCGTCACGGTGCAACAGGGACTCCCCTTCGCCGGCAAACATCAAGGACTTGACCCCGCAGGCCGCCATCTCGGCCAAGGCACGCACCAACACCTCGCGGTCGATATCCACCCCTCCCCGCTCCAGCCAGTCCAAGGCGCAGAAGAGACAGCGGTGGTTGCAGCGGTTGGTCAGGCCGATCTCGACATAGATGGGGTAACAGTCCCCCCTCTGTTGCCACTCGGCCACCCGGGCCGGGTGGTAGAGCAGCTTATGGGCATCGATCAGGTTGGTGGCGGACATCACACCCTCCCTAGCGGATCTCAACCGCGCAACTGCCCATCTGCAGGTAGCGGTTGGTCTTGAGCTTGACGTCGCAGGGGTTGCAGTGGCCGAAGTTGGCGCACGGCCGGAAGGCATCGGTGATGGTCAACTCAGGATCGGTGATCCGGCCAATGGCCCCCTCCCACACATAGAGGTCGCGGTGGCAGCGGTAGATGCCGCCGCCGGGGCCGATCAGGATCTCCTGGGTGCGGCACTCCGCGGGCTTCGGCCGCCCATCCAAGGCCTCGGGGTACTTGAAGTGGCCAAAGAGGCGGCCATGCAGCATCCCCAGAAAGTCCTTCACAAAAAAGAAGACCCGGTTATCGCAGGCCATCTCGGCCATCCGCATGTTCTCCTCGATGTTCAGCGGGTGGTTGAGACCGAAGATACCGATATTGAAACCCGCCCCCTGGAGCTTGATCACCTTGGCCAGCAACACCTGGGGGTCCATGCGCTCGGAGAGGCGCGAGAACCCGCGGATGTCCGAGAAGA
>CAYSFY010000050.1:6363-8663 GCA_964430285.1 uncultured Desulfobulbia bacterium | reverse complement strand
ATGGCCTTGTAGGCCGGGAGCTTGCACTGATTGAAGCGGTCAGGGGAGGTCTTGGCAATGAAGGCGTCGATGTCGAACTCCAGGTTGGTCAACAGATCAATGGCGATGTCCGGCCGCAAGCGCTCCAACAGCTCGAAGAACTCGGGGTGCAGGGTGGGCTCGCCGCCCCCCAGGGTCAGGGGGTTATCGCCAAACGTGATGCGGTTAAGCCCCTCGGCCCACTCCTTGGCGCTCAACTCGTCGCGCTTCCTGGCCGCCTTGCCCGAACGCTCGTTGATGCAGTAGGAACACCCCAGGTTGCAGCGCAGGGTGAGGTAGGCCTCGATATAGTTGTAACGCTCCGGCAGGGTAACGCTGTTCATGGTCTTCATGCGACTGCTGTCCCGATTTTCTGGTATTGGTCCTTGTTTTTGATGCACACATCGTGGAAGAGCAGGGCGATGGTGCGGATCACGCCAATCATGTTTTTGAAGGAGAAGATCGCCGTCTTGTTGGTCGGTTGGATCTGGATGCCGAACTCGGTATAGCTGCACCCGGAACGGATGAGCTTGATCAGGATCTCGGCATTGTAGGCAAAGTCCTGGGACTTGACCTCAATGCCCTGGAGCAGCTTGACCGGGTAGACCGCGTTGCCGTTGTAGTACCGCAAATTAAGCATAAACATCCGGTTTAGCAACCAGACAAAGGCGTTGGAGATCACCCGCCGATGCCAGGCACGGACCTCCGTATTGGTGGTGTAGGAGATGATGATGTCCGCCTTGCCCGCCAAGGCGATGGCCTGGGCCAGGGATTGCCAGGAGTTCTCGTTGTCCCCGGGGAACATGACGAAGTACTCCATCCTCGCCGCCCGCACCCCGGCCATGTAGTTGCTCCCCAGCCCCGCCCACTCTGTCTGCTGGATCACCCGGATCCGGGGGTTGGCTGCCGCCAGCTCGTCGGCCACCCGCCCGGTCTGGTCCTGGCTGCAGGCGTTCAGGATGATGACCTCATACTCGTCCTGGTAGTCGGCCAGGGCGCTCATCACCCCGGCCGTGGCGTTGGCCAGGTTCTTCTCTTCGTTATAGGCGGGAATCAGTACAGTAATCGACATGCCTCTCTCTCCATGATCACCCCTTGCGCGGCGTGGGCATCCTCGGCCCCAATTTGGTTGCCCTGCCCCACTTTTCTGTGTAATGTTAGCCTGAAAAGATCATCAAGGTGTGAGAGGCACCTTACCTTGAAAGGGCGTATAGTTCGATAATTTTCAGCAAAAAGGAGAGTGACCCATGAAAAAAATTATTTCCTGCGTTTTGGGCCTGTTATTCATACTGCTGGGGACCAGTTGGGCGGATGTCCCAGGGTTCATGAAGGAACAGATGGGGACCTTGAAGGGCACGGTCTACGTCAAAGAGAAACCCTACAACAACGCCATCGTCTCCTTTTTTGACAAAAATGGCGGCCCGCCGCCGATTGTCGGTAGCGCCCGCCGGGTACCGGAGGCCATTGACCGCTCCACCGACAAGGGTGAGTTCTCGTTAAAACTCCTGCCCGGCACCTATTACATGGGGGCCATGCAACGGGAGGCAAAGAAGGGCTTCGGCCCCCCCCGGGAGGGTGAGGAGTACTTCTTCATGCGCGACGCCAAGGGCAACCTCCGTGAATTCATCGTGGAGACCAAAAAAGTCACCGATGCCGCCCGGGTAGACGGCATGCCGCCAGGCGCCTTCCATGAGTTCAAGGACTACATCACCATTGAGGGCAAGGTGACCGGCGAAAACGGTAAACCGCTGGCCGGCACCCTGGTCACCCTAAAGGACAACGTGGATGCCCCCCGCCCCAGATTCATCTCCAATGCCACGGGCGCTGATGGCACCTTCTCCATCAAGGTGCCACCCGGCAAATACTATCTGGTCGGGCGCGAGTCCGTGGGTGGCGGCAAACCCGGAATCGGCGCCTTCATCGGCTCCTACGGCAAAAACGACCCCCTGGGCGAGTCCGTGCCGCCCAAGGTGGGGAGCCAGTCCGGCGCCTCGGCCGCGGCCAAGGGGTTGCAGGGTGGTGGCGGAAATGCGTTGGCGGTTGAAGGCAAGAGCGGTGCCGTGATCAAAGGCATCAATATTCAGATGTTCAAGATTCCCGACCCGGCCGAGACCCGCCAGAAGTATGAGGCCGAGGCCAAGGACCAGGCCAACGCGGCCCAGGAGCCCCCCATGTTCATGCTGCCCGAACCGTCGGAGAAAAAATGATCATCATTGGACGGTCACCCCTGGCCCATGCGGGGGGGGAAGCCCCCCTTCTCCCGGCACAGGGCGCAGCTGTCC